>JAJEFL010000033.1:0-2686 GCA_022820435.1 Rhodothermales bacterium | reverse complement strand
GTACTACAACTGGAATAATGGACATCAACACGGTGGCGGATAACGATGGGTTGACCGATGAGACATTTACGGTGGAGATTGACGAAATCCAACTTCTGACAGATTATCCCTTCGCAGTTTTGGGGAATCCCAAATTCGTTCGGGTGATCATCACGGACAGTGATCAGCCGGCAGGTTCAGTGGGGGATCTGGTTGTCGGGCATGAGTATGATTCTTTCTGGGCGATGACGGAGGGAGAAACTCGGAGGTTCACCGTTAAGTTGAGTGAGGTTCCAGACGGGGATGTGACGGTAAAGATAGTGTCTGTTTCACGCAGTCCGGTCGAACATACATTTTCCCCGCAATCTCTTGTTTTTACCACGGAAAACTGGAGCGTTGCCCGGAGGGTGACCGCGACGGCATACGATGATGACCAGTACACCTATGATCCTGCAAATCCGGATTTAAGGCGGGCAAATATTCTTTTAACTCCTTCGGGGAGCGGGTATGATACTGGCCAGAATGCGTTGATCCCCGGCAGCATATCAGAGAATGATGCAGTAGAAGTAAGCCTGTCGGTGTCTCCGAATCCGGTGCATGACGGCGAACCGGTAACGGTCACCGTAGAATTGTCTGCCGGCTTAGACACAGATGCAGTCATTCCGTTAATGGTTACGTCTGGAACTGCTGAACCTGATGACTATGACAGCATGAGTCCTGTGAGTCTGAACATCGGCAACGGGCAAACAGAGATTGATTACACCATCAAGACCTATAAAGATGCTGATATTGAAGATGAAACCTTTGAGGTGACCATAAATGCGGAAAATCTGCCATCAGGAATCAAACTTGATTCTTCATTCTCGGAGCAGGTAACGATCATCGACACGGACATCCACGCAATTTTAGTGCCCGCATCTTTGGAGGTTTTGGAGGGAGGATCGGTCCCCCTTGATATTGCATTCAAGACGCAGCCCTCAAACGATATGACCATGACGATTACTGGACACGAGCATACCGATCTGACACCGGATTTGACGACATTGAATTTTACTCCGAGCAATTACAATGTTGCTCAGACCGTGGTCTTAATGGCAGCGGATGACGATGACATGGTGGATGATGAAGTGATTTTGATAATCTCGGCGTCCGGTGGGGGATTCTCTGTATTTGACTCGGTAATGGTTACGATCAAGGACAATATGAGGGTGGCTGTCACAGAAGAGACCAACTCCCCTCCATTTACTCTTTGGGGAAATTATCCAAATCCTGTGTCGGGTACAACAAAAATAGAGTTTGATCTATCAGAGCCGGCCGAAGTCTCGGTGAATGTGACGGATTTACTGGGAAGATCTGTGGAGACATTGCCATATGAGATGTTTGGATCAGGCAGACAGCATACGATAGAACTCAATACTGCCAGCCTTCCCACAGGGGTATATTATTATACGCTAAGAGTCAATATCGGTGATCAGGTTGTTGAGAAACGATCAAGAGCAATGGCAGTTGTGAGGTAAGTCAGGTCGAATTCCGGTGAAACAGAAGATATATTTTTGCCTATGTCTAGCGACAATAAGCACACAGACCAGTTTGATGTGAGTTTCCGAGAGATTCAGGTCCCGAAGAATCTGCAGGAGTTTGACTTGCTCAATAGCTTCCAGTGCCATCCGCTCCCCGGCAACCGTGCGGGACTGTGTATGGCGGATCTCATTGGTGAGGATCTTGTCGCTAGACATTAAAGGCCCCGCTTATGCCGTTCAATACATTAGGCTCCAACCACAAGTCCTGCCGACAAAATCCCCCGACCCATACCCCGCAAAATAGCAGCGGAAATTGGGCCGAGCCAGGTGGGCAAATTCAATCTGAATCTACATCCATCCCAAGCGAACCGTTCATCTTGGTAGGGACACGGAGTTCCCTGGATGTCCTGCACAGATCCGACCGTGTGGGTTAACGCAGCCGGCTCGCTCCTTATTGGGGCGCACCGTTGTGCATAATGGCAGATTTTGCCGTAGCCGTTGGATCTCGCTGGCCCCCATCCCCACCTCAGGGTATGGAATGTGGCAGGATATCCCAACTTCCCCTTGGGGCGGGGCCTTCGCTCCAGCAACGCCACACAGGCTCTCTCCCTTGTTCGATATTCTTCTCGTTCCGATGCTCCGATCTGACCTATCAAGCGTACATCGCAGGTTTCGGTGTCTTTCACCTTCCCTGTGCGCCCCCAGGATGGAATAGAGCCCCCATGTCCAGATAAAATGCGTGCATGCACCTCTGGGATTTTGGATACCGTGGACCCGTAATCCCTTGCACCATTTACGATGCTGAGTTCGCGGGAATTGGGGGTGCATGGTTCCATCTCTGCATACCTTCCCCATCCCCGTTCATTTTATCCCGGATTCCAAGCCATGTAATCTTTCTAATTTGGCCGAAGTACCCCCGGTCAACTGGATGCCGGCGGGGCCCGGCTCTGGTATTTCATACGCAGTTGCCCCCCAGTGCGATCAATTCCAGGCGCTGATATCCTTCCCACATCACCTCCATTCCCGGCGGCGGGCGTTTCCTCCCTGGCTGGTACCCGCCCAGGAGAGCAACCAGCAGCACGGCCGAGGCAAGATCGGTGGGTGGGGGCCGTTCATGCTCCTGCGCCAGATCCTGCAGTGCAATCAGTTGCGTATCCGTAAACAGAATCTCTGCCGACATCTGCGGG
>JAJEFL010000061.1:0-8173 GCA_022820435.1 Rhodothermales bacterium | reverse complement strand
AGAATCGGCAAAAGCAGTCCGAGTTTCTATGTCTGGGGTGCGGGTACCAGGCGAATGCGGACACAAATGCGTCCGTAAATATCCGGGCGTCGGGGATGGCGTCCTGGCACGAATTGTGCCGAACGGGTTGTGGAGCCTATGGTTGACCTGTCATTGCGGAGCGCAAGCCCACAATGACAGGCAACGGGCGATGAAACACCAAAAAGACCATGAGAGTTGTTACTCATGGATATAATTCCCAATAATTAATGAATTTCCCGGTTATCGGCATTATTGGGGGAATGGGACCGCAGGCGGGGCTTGATCTGGCGGCTAAAGTGATTGCGGAAACCCAGGCCGCAACGGATCAGGATCACCTGCCTGTGGCGCTGCTGTCCTACAGCCATCTGATTGGAGACCGGAGTGCATATGTATTTGGGGAACCGGTTCTGAATCCCGCGATTGCGATTTCCTCCATTGCCCGCAAGCTTTCTGAATTGGGGGTCTATGTTGCGGGAATTCCCTGTAACTCTGCACATGCCCCGCAAATTTTTAATATACTGACCGGCTGTCTGGAAGGCACCGGCATCCGCATCCTGCATCTGATTCAGGAGACGATCCGGCATATCCAGGAAACCCTGCCAGATTTGAACCGGATCGGATGTTTATCTACGCTGAGCGTTCATCGTCTGGGTCTGTACCGGTCTGCATTGGAAAACGCCGGCTACACCCCCATCATGCCACCCGATGAAATTGCCGAAAAAGTGGTTCACCGGGCCATCTTTGATCCGGAGTACGGCATTAAAGCGCAGTCGGCCCCGACTACCAGAACCGCACAGAGCATGGTGTACTCCGCTCTGGACGAATGCCGCAAGAGAGGGGCGGAAGCCGTCATCCTGGGATGCACCGAACTGCCGCTTGCCGTGAGCAGTGCGGAGGGCCTGCCTCTGATTGATCCTGCCCGCGCACTAGCGCGTGCACTGATCCGTGAAACCACCCCGCAAAAACTCCGTCCCCTTTGAATCTTTCATGATCGCAGTAGAAGCCAAAAGGATACGACTCAGTCCACCATACCGATCTCCCGCTGCGGTGTACTCCGGCGCTCCGGCAGAGTCTGCCCCCATAATTCGGTATCCTATGGATCAAATTTCCTCAATAGATCCGCCTCGAGTCGTAAATTTACATACAATGCGTATGCCAATGCACAGCTTAGGATTCATCTGTCGCTCCTGATGCCACGAACTTTGATTACGGGTGGTGCCGGTTTTCTTGGGTCTCATTTATGTGACCGGCTGCTGAAAGATGGGCATGATGTGGTCTGTATGGACAACTTCCTGACTGGATCCCCCGACAACATTGCACATTTGGCCGGGCACCCCCGCTTCAATTTTCTTGAGCATGATGTGACCGAATATATCACGATAGAGGGGGCACTCGACTATGTACTGCATTTTGCCAGCCCGGCCTCGCCCATTGATTATCTGCGCCTTCCGATCCAGACGCTCAAGGTCGGGGCGCTCGGGACCCACAATGCGCTTGGACTCACCAAAGCAAAGAATGCCTGTTTCCTTCTGGCATCCACCAGCGAGGTGTATGGAGATCCGATCACACACCCGCAGAAAGAAACGTACTGGGGGAACGTCAATCCGGTTGGACTCCGTGGGGTCTATGATGAGGCAAAACGGTTTGCCGAGGCAATCACCATGGCTTATCACCGTCATCATAATTTACAGACACGCATTGTGCGTATCTTCAACACGTATGGCCCCCGTATGCGCCTCAATGACGGCAGAGCACTCCCGGCATTTATGCGTCAGGCACTTGTTGGAGCCCCCATCACGGTTCACGGAACGGGAGAACAGACCCGCTCATTCACCTATGTAGATGACACGATTGACGGGATCGTGCGACTTCTGCGCAGCAAGGTTACCTCTCCCGTCAATATTGGGTGCAGAGATGAAATCTCTATCCTTGCGTTTGCAAAAGAAATTATTGCGCTGGTTGGCAGTACAAGTACAATCATCCATGATCCACTTCCTGAAGATGACCCCAAAAATCGTCAGCCCGATATCTCCGTGGCAAACCGGCTCCTGGGCTGGTGTCCCAAAGTGGACCGGACGGAGGGGCTCCAGCGCACCCTCTCTTATGTTCTTCAAAAAATCGGCCAAGCATCCTGACCCATGCATCTAACCCATCCTGATGCATCCATTTATGTTGCCGGGCACAGAGGGCTGCTTGGACATGCACTAGTCAAGAAACTCCGCACACATGGGTACAGAAACCTGCTCCTTCGAACCCGTGCGGAACTGGACCTGCGGTGCCAGCACTCCGTCAACTCCTTCTTTGAGTCGGAGCGGCCGGAATTTGTGATTCTGGCGGCAGCCCGGGTTGGAGGGATTCTTGCCAATGACCGGTATCCGGCAGATTTTCTGGGAGATAACCTCCTGATCCAGAACCATGTTCTGGATGCCGCAAGAAAGAACGAGGTAAAGCGTCTCCTTTTTCTGGGAAGCACCTGCATCTATCCCCGGGAGGCCGAGCAGCCGTTGCAGGAAACGGCCCTGCTCAGCGGACCGCTTGAAGTGACCAACCGGTGGTATGCGGTTGCCAAGATTACCGGAGTCGTGCAGTGTCAGGCGCTCCGCCGTCAGCATGGCAGTGACTTTGTGACGGTCATGGCAACCAACCTCTACGGACCGGGAGATAACTTTGACCTCACCTCCAGTCACGTACTGCCGGCACTCATGCGAAAACTTCACGAAGCGCATACATCCGGGCAGAAACGCATCTCGGTCTGGGGATCCGGAAGCCCCCGCAGAGAATTTCTCTACAGTGAAGACATGGCCGATGCCTGTGTTTTCGTGCTGGAAACGCCCGAAGAACATCTCTTGCATGTTGCTCCCGATTCCATGCTGAATGTGGGCTGTGGCGACGATCTCAGTATCCGGGAGTTGTGTGATCTTCTTCAGAGCGTCATGGGAACCGACTGCGCACTTGACTTTGACCGTTCCAAACCGGACGGCACCCCGCGCAAACTGGTTGACGTCTCGCGTCTGATGAAATTGGGATGGAAGGCCCCCACTTCCCTGCAGGATGGGATTCAGAAGACGTATGCGTGGTATAAGTCCGAGTGTCCATGAAAACGAAAACAGCTCTCATCACCGGTGTCACCGGTCAGGACGGTGCCTACCTGTCCGAACTCCTTCTTGGCAGGGGATACACCGTTCATGGCGTAAAACGCCGTGCGAGTCTCTTTAATACGCAGCGGATCGACCATTTATACACGGATCCACATGTGGACCATGCACAATTTCATCTCCATTACGGAGATCTGACCGATTCGACGAACATCATTCGTATTGTGCAGGAGGTTCAGCCGGACGAGATTTATAATCTGGGAGCACAGAGCCATGTTCAGGTCAGCTTTGATACCCCCGAGTACACTGCGAATGCGGATGCCGTCGGCGTTTTAAGGCTGCTGGAGGCCGTCCGCATCCTGGGGCTGACCGATCAGGTTCGCTTTTATCAGGCCTCCACGAGTGAACTCTTCGGGAATGCACCGCCCCCGCAATCCGAAACGACCCCGTTCCGCCCCCGCAGCCCCTACGGCGCAGCAAAACTCTACGCCTACTGGATCACCGTCAACTACCGGGAGGCCTACGGGATGTACGCCTGTAACGGGATTCTTTTTAATCATGAGAGCCCGCTGCGCGGGGAGACCTTTGTGACCCGCAAAATTACCCGGGCTGCCGCACGGATCCAACTCGGGATTGATCAGAAGTTATACCTCGGAAACCTGAATGCGAAACGGGACTGGGGGCATGCCCGCGACTATGTGGAGGGAATGTGGAAAATGCTGCAGCAGGAAACCCCGCGTGACTATGTACTGGCGACCGGACAGACCACCTCCGTACGCGATTTCTGCTCCCTGGCCTTCGCAGAGATCGGCCTTCCGCTGGAGTGGAAAGGTACCGGGAAAGATGAAAAAGGGTACTGCAAAAAGACCGGACGTGCCTTCGTTGAGGTGGATCCCCGATATTACCGACCCGCGGAGGTGGATCACTTACTGGGGGATCCATCGCTCGCCTGCCGGGACCTCGGCTGGAAACCCACCACACCTTTCGATAAACTGGTCCAGGAAATGGTCCAGGAGGATCTCCGGCGGGAACAGTCTATTCATTCAGCGGATCCATCTTCCATGCAACCTTGATCTTCCCCGAAACTGTACTTTTTGCACATGCATGAACCCCTGAACGGGATCGTCCTGGCCGGCGGCACCGGCAGCCGACTATACCCGCTGACCAAAGTCACCAACAAGCACTTACTGCCTGTCGGCCGATACCCTATGATTTATCACCCGCTCATGCGGCTCCGGGAAGCGGGAATCACACGGGTTGCCGTGGTCACCAGTCCTGAACACATGGGCGATGTGGTCAACCTTCTTGGAAGTGGACGAGAGCTTGGTCTGGATCTGACCTACCGTGTGCAGGACCAGCCTGGCGGCATCGCACAGGCACTGGGACTATGCGAGAATTTCGCCGGCGGCACGCCCTTTCTGGTCGTCCTTGGGGATAACATCCTGGAAGACAGTCTGATGGAGGAGGCAGAGATCTTTCGGCAGCAGCAAAGAGGGGCCCGCATCCTTTTGAAAGCCGTTCAGGATCCCGAACGTTACGGGGTTCCGAGATTTGAGGGAGAGGAGATTATCGAAATCATCGAAAAACCTGCATCGCCCCCCAGCCGGTATGCGGTAACAGGGTTGTATTTTTATGATGCGCAGGTCTTTGACTTTATCCGCACGCTCGCTCCGAGTCGTCGCGGCGAATACGAAGTCAGCGATCTGAACTCTGCCTACGTCAAACACAGCACCTTGACCTACGGCGTGCTGGATGGGTGGTGGGGAGACGCAGGAACGCTTGCGGGATGGCATCATGCAAACGAACTCGCACGTGATCTCATTTACCCGGCACTGCGTACTGAAGCATAAATGAACTGGATCCCGGGGAACGTACACGACTGTATCGTACGGCCGCTGCCCTGCTATACAGATGAGCGCGGCTGGCTGTCCGAGATCTTTCGACACGATGAACTGGAACCGAAATTCCACCCCGTAATGGCGTATGTTTCACTGACCTGTGCCGGCATCACCCGCGGCCCGCATGAGCATCGTGACCAGACCGATCTTTTTGCGTTTTTGAATGGCTCCTTCCGACTCTATTTATGGGATCCCCGTAAGGACTCCCCGACCTGCGGAATGCGGCAGGTGCTGGATACGGGAGCAGAATCGCCGACCACGGTCATGATTCCTCCAGGCGTAATCCACGCATACCGCAATACGGGCACATCCGATGCACTTGTCCTCAACTGCCCGAACCGGCTCTATGCCGGAGAAGGCAAACTAGACCCGGTAGATGAAATCCGCTGGGAAGAACGTCCTGACCACAACCTGATTCTCGACTAAACCGTGAAGCTAATTATTCCCATGGCGGGGCGCGGCAAGCGTTTACGCCCGCAGTCATCCATCACCCCGAAGCCGCTCATGACCGTACGCGGTCAGTGCATGGTTGAGCGTATCATAGAAAAATTCACCCGCACATTGCCCCGCCCGATTACGGATGGGATCTTCATCCTTGGGCCGGGATTTGACCGCAAGGCGTATGAGATCCTGGATGCTGTTTGCCAGCGGCACAAAATCCGTCCCCACTATGTGATTCAGGAGGAGGCCAGAGGGACGGCCCACGCCGTAATCTGTGCACGGAATTTTTTGGAGGGGGAGGGCGTAGTCGTCTACGCCGACACGGTCTTCGACATGGATCCGGTTCACAATCTGGAACGCAGTGATGTTGTCGCCTGGATCAAAGAGATCGAAGATCCCAGCCGGTTCGGGGTTGCCGTACGGGAAGGAGATCAGGTCACTGCATTCGTGGAAAAACCGAAAGAATTCATCTCCAACGAGGCACTCATCGGAATCTACTATGTGCAGCATCTGGAAAAGTTAAAGGCCGCAATCCAGGTACTCTTTGATAAAAATATCTGCGGCAAAGGCGGTGAATATTATCTGACCGATGCCTTCGACGGCATGTTAAAAGATGGGCTGGTTTTTCGGACAGCAGCGGTGAACGCGTGGCTGGACTGCGGAACCCTGGATGCCTTCATGGACACGACCCGCTATCTGCTGGATCACGAACCGCAGAGAAGTCCCCGCCCCGGCTGCTCGAATTCCATCCTTCACGAACCCGTCCATATCGCCGAAGATGCGGTCATTGAGAACTCCATTCTGGGGCCTTATGTGAGTGTAGAGGCCGGGGCGCATGTCCGCAATTCAATCCTCCGTGACAGTATCATTTTTGAATCCGCACAGGTTCAGAATTCGGTGCTTCGAGACTCCATGATTGGTGCACACAGTGTCGTTACCGGCAGGCCGGATAAAGTCAATGTTGGGGACCAGTCTCATCTGGAATAATGTCCGCGCATGTACTGCAGATCCATCCGAGTGACAATGTCGCCGTTGTGCTGATCTCTGTACCGGCAGGCGCAGAGGCCCTGCCCGGCTGTGTGACGCAGACCCCCATTCCGGCAAAACACAAGATTGTCACCCGGCCCATCCGGCAGTCGCACCCCGTTACCATGTACGGGGTCACGGTCGGGCAGGCCCTTCGTGACCTCTCTCCCGGTGAACGGCTAAGCCGGACAGATCTGATCCATGACACCTCTGATTACCGGATAAAAGAGAAACCCCCAATTCCAGACTGGAGTCCCCCGGATGTCTCAAGATGGCAGAATACCGTGTTCCGGGGCTATCACCGGTCGGACGGACAGGTGGGCACGGCGAATTATTGGATCGTGATGCCGATGGTGTTCTGTGAGAACCGGAATATTGATGTGCTCCGCCGCGCATTTGAGGATGAATTGGGGTATGGGGTGGTCACGGAATACCGCCAGCAGGTTGCGACGCTGGCCCATGCGCACCGCACCGGAAATCCTTCAGTGCCCCTTGAAAAAATCTCAGCCGGATCAAGACTTTTTGAGCATGTGGACGGAATACAATTTCTTCCCCATCCGTTGGGCTGTGGTGGAACGCGGCAAGACGCCCAATCACTCTGCGGGCTGTTCGCCGGATATCTGAACCACCCCAATGTATGCGGTGCAACGGTGCTGAGTCTTGGATGCGAAAATGCGGAAGTGGATCGGCTGATGGAGGAAGTGCATATTCGTAACCCGGCATTTGATAAGCCGCTGCATATATTCCGGCAACAGTCCTTTGCCAGTGCGGATGCGCTCATCACACAGGCCATTCGCGACACTTTTGCGGGCCTCCAGGGGGCCGACCAGCTTCGCCGGGCCCCCGCCCCACTCAGCAGACTCACTCTGGGGCTGGAATGCGGCGGTGTCTAGGGACAACTAAGATGGCGTTGATGACAACTAAGATAAGGGTCGGGGAATTAAAATTTACAATGAAGAATTGGTGCATTGAGGCGAAGCAGCTAGCTGCGAAGCCGAGATGCACCAATTTGTTTCCGCGATTTTCAGCTCATGTCTGATTTCTCTGTCGGCCTGCCGGACATGAGCAACAGCAGGCAGACCTGTCTCAAGCAAGTCTCCATGATTTTGATGGTCTGTTTTAGTCTGCGGAGGATTCCATATCTGAACCTTCCTGGAGGGCCGCCTGGCGGCGCTGTGCAGACTCCAGCCGGTCCTGACTTCGACGGTTACCCCCCATATGAGTATACGCAGAGCGGGATTTCCGGGAAAAGTGAACACTACCTGTCCCCCTTCTAGGGGGTGAATCTTAAATCAGTAAACACGATCCGAAGGTCGTGTTTAGGCGGTCGTTCCTGCCTTGAAGAGCACCGTCTGGCGCTGCAGGGTCTGGTTGACGACTTGATAGAGACGAATTCCTTCCTCGGTGGGCTTGGAAGGAAGAAGATATTCGGCATGATTGCCCCGGTCGCAGATCACCGATGCCTCCACATTGCCTAATTCGGCTAAAATCTGTCCTTCACTCAAGCGATGCTTGGAACCGTATCTCGTATTATAGCGGTGCCGCAGAATCCGAAGCAGGGCAAAGGCCACAAAGCAGATCGCGACATGTGCCCGTACGCGCCGCTTTTTCCAATGAAAGATGGGGCGAACGGCCATGGTGTGCTTCATGACACGAAAGCCCTCTTCAATCCGCCAGAGTTCGCCATAATAC
>JAJEFL010000106.1:0-7883 GCA_022820435.1 Rhodothermales bacterium | reverse complement strand
AGAATCGGCAAAAGCAGTCCGAGTTTCTATGTCTGGGGTGCGGGTACCAGGCGAATGCGGACACAAATGCGTCCGTAAATATCCGGGCGTCGGGGATGGCGTCCTGGCACGAATTGTGCCGAACGGGTTGTGGAGCCTATGTAAGACCTGTCATTGCGGAGCGCAAGCCTGCAATGACTGGCAACGGGCGATGAAACACCAAAAGGACCATGAGAGTTGTGACTCATGGATATAATTCCCAATTTATTGTCCATGCATCCAGATCATGTTGAAGGGATAGCAAGTGACCTTTCCGGCAGATGATTGAATTCGGCGCACATGCATGGCCATTGATTCTGCTGTTGGCACTGGCCGGTTTCGTCACATGGTTTTCGTACCGCCGGACAGAACCGAAACTCCGTGGATTTAGCCGCTGGCTCCTGCCCACACTCCGGGGAATTGCGCTGGCATTCCTGCTCATCCTGCTCTTTGAACCTGCGATCCACAGGCATGTCCGGCAAGAGAGGCTGCCTGTACTGGCGATTCTAGTGGACGAAAGCCGGAGCATGGCACAACACCAATGGACAAGGGAACTGCCTGTTACACAGGGGCAGACCTATTATTTTGGGTTTGGCGCGGCGACACGTCCGATAGAAGGCCTTTCTGCGGTAAGGGATACTGCTCCGCGCACCGACATTTCCAGCGCTCTGGAAGAGATTCGAAACTCCCTGCGCGACCAGAATCTGCGCAGTGTTCTGCTCATCTCGGACGGTCAGTATAATACGGGCCGCAATCCCGTATATGTCGCTGCAGACTACGGTATTCCGATCCATACCGTGGTTGTAGGGGATACGCTGGCACAACAGGACCTGATGATTGCGCGGACGGTAACCAACGAACTTGCCTATGTCGGGCAGGAGGTTCCCGTTGATGTATCTATGTTGTTGCGAGGCTATGCAGACGAAACGGTCACGACTCGTCTCTATGCGCAGGATTCGCTGGTTGCCTCTGAGATTCTGACCATCTCTGAAGGGGAATCAATTGCCTCGCTGCGCTTTATTCCGCAGAAAGAAGGCCTGTTCCAGTATACGTTGACGGTGACCGAACTGGAAAATGAAGCTTCCGCTGCCAATAACCGGGAAACCTTTACGGTGCGTGTTCTAAAGCGAAGTCAGAAAATCTGCATCATTGCTGCCGCCCCCCATCCAGATCTGACCGCGATGCACAACCTGTTGACCCGTGATCAGGTGCGTCAGGTGGACAACTTTGTTCAGATGCAGTCCGGCCGGTTTTATGAAGGAAATCTGCCCGGTTCGCTGGAGGACTATGATGCGATGATCCTGATTGGTTTCCCAGGGCATGAGGCCAGCGATGCCTCAGTCAATATGGTCGCCCGTGCTGCACAATCCGGGGTTCCACTGTTCTTTATGCTGACCCGTCAAACGGATCTGTCGCGGCTGCGGGATGAATTTGCAAATGTACTGCCCGCTGTGCCCGCGGTGACAGGAAGCATACTCTATGATGAGGCTGCATTAAAACTTACACAGACGGGATTTCGTGATCCCATTCTGGACGTTCCGGAAGCGCTGTGGGAGCGGCTTCCTCCTTTAATCGCGACGACTGGACACTGGGATGTAACATCAGACAGCCGGATTCTTGGACAGGTAA
Source organism: Rhodothermales bacterium (assembly GCA_022820435.1). GTDB lineage: Bacteria > Bacteroidota > Rhodothermia > Rhodothermales > Bin80 > Bin80. The sequence continues at coordinate 6,236 of JAJEFL010000106.1, read as the reverse complement.
GTCTGCGGGGAATCACGCTGGAGGAACCGCTGTTCGCAGTCCGGAGCCGCGCTGGACATCGGACTGCTGCGATCCTGGGATCCGGGAGTTGGCGGTGGTTGAATCTCGCCGGTGACCCGGCGGAGATCCCCCGTATCTGGCCGCAGGTAGTAGAAAATCTAATGCAGTGGCTCACCACACCGGAAGATGATCGAACCGTGCGTGTAGCGCCGCGGCTGACTGCATTTGATGGAAGTGAGCCGATAGATTTTTCCGGCCAGGTGTATGATGAGAGTCTGAACCCGGTTTCGGATGCGGCGGTTACAGTGGAGTTGACCGCACCGGACGGGGTGCAATATCCCTATACAATGACCAATACGGGGAGTGGACGATTTACCTTGCGCATTGATGCACTCCCGGAAGGAACCTATTCCTACATGGCACAGGCCACACGGATGAATACATCTATGGGGATGGATCAGGGCATATTTACGGTTGGTTCTGTGAATCTGGAATCTCGCAGCACAAACAGCGATGAAGCACTGCTCCGGCAAATTTCCTACCGCTCCGGCGGGCATTTATTTACGGAAGAATCCTTGCATACGCTTCCGGAACGTCTTCACGCGGATCCTTCCTTCGTCTCCGTCACAAAGTCACAGGATCTGGAATTTGATTTGCGGCGGATTCCCTGGATACTCGGAATCATTATCCTGCTACTAGGGCTGGAATGGGTGCTCCGAAAACGAAATGGGCTTGCATAATCCCCTTGAACACACGCAGCCGGCCGGTGCGCAGTGCTAACCTCAGACTGTTGTCCGAAACTTTGCGCACCCGCCGGTCAAACGTGCGTCCATGTATCCGGTCAGGCTATTGAAGGGTAATCTGCAGGCCGAGATTAAACGAGCGCGGCAACCCCAGAAAAACTTCCGCATCATCCGCACGGTTTGCTCCCGTGCCATTACCGCGGAAAGCATTAAAGCGCGAATTATTTGTTGCGTCCTGAATATAGAACGAATCAAACAGGTTGAATACATTGGCAAATATGCGGATCTCTCCGGGACCCAGACGACGGGGGATCGTGTAGCCCATGTTAAGGTCAAAGACACTATAACCGGGGATCTCCCACACCTGTTGCCCTGACTGTTCCTTATCCGTTCGACTGGAGGGGTCAAAGTCTGCAAAATAGCTGGAATAGGAGCGACCGGTAAACTTGGCGTACATCCCCTTCACCGGGAAGAAGGTGACGGCATAGGCAATCTGTGTCTGTGGCGCATCTCCTACTTTAATATCCTTCACATAAAGTGACACGGTCTCCTGAGTGGATGGATCCGAGCGGTCCGGCGTATATCTGGCGGAAACATCATCCGTATACTGCCAGTTGCCGAGGGAAAGGGCCAGATCCGCACGAACAAACTCCAGCGGCTGGTACGCAGCCTCGGCCTCAATCCCGCGGTGTACCGCATTGAGTCCAAGGAGGTTGATTAAACCATCGTCCCCGTCTTCCTCCACGACCGTGCGCGTGAGGGTACGATCATTCCATACGGTATGATACAGACTCACGGTGGTATTCAATGTCCGATCCCGAGACTCATAGGAAATGCCCGCCTCCAGTGCCTGGAACTGTTCATTCCGGGGATCTGGATTCAAGACTCCTGTGATATCATTCAGCGCCCCGTCAAGGATTGGCACTTTGGAGACCAGCCCTGCATTCACAAATGCAGAAATCATTTCGTTGACGGCATAGGATGCTCCTCCCTTAATCTGGTATCCCCCGATCCGGTCTGTCTCAATTGTAAAGGTTGCACCATTTCCTGCATCCCGGAAATAATCCTCGTGGGAGTACTTAATGGTTGAATATCCTCCCATCCCGTACAGATAGAGGGCACCACTGGAGTAGGCCCCCTGTAAAAATCCGCCTAGCCAGTCTACGGTATTGGTGTTATTGTAGTTGAACCTGTCTCCCGGTCGGAGTAATTTGCCGTCGTCCCCCCAGAAATCACTGTCAAAACGCTGGTACCCATTCCCGCCCAGCAGGTCACGTACCGTACGATAGTGATCAATAGAGGCGGTGCGCCAGTCAATGCCTGCTTCCAGGGTCAGGGCATCAGTCAGCTCATGTTTGAATTTGGAGATTGCCCCGATGGTCCATTGTACGTTATGGCTGTTCCGCAAAATTCCGCGTGATGCCCCGTTCTCCTGATTGGCCGCAATCGTGCCATCATAATCAACCACACGTGACGGGCCATTATAATTCCACTGCATTCGTCCATGTGTCCCGGTTCCCCCACCTTTCCCTCCCGAGTAATACAGCACGGTGGACCAGAGTGACTGATCGGTCAGTTGGGCAAAGTAATTCAGATTCACCTGGGGTTTATGGAAAAAGTTTTCCCGCTCATTAATCATTCCTCTTGAGTTCCGGGTCACGGTTCCGAATCCGTTGTGCTGTTCGTTGGTGTACGAAGCGGAAACGGGGGAGACATTCTGGTTCCAGCGCCGTCCGCCCTCGCTGAAACTGTTCAGGATTTCGGTGATCGTTGCGGCATCCAGTCCATCTGCCTCAAAAACTTCACGGGCATAGTCGTGGTCGTAGGCTGCAATATTTTGCCGGTACAGGTTTTGCCCATGCCGCTGCGGTGCCCCGACTGCATAGAAGTCAACCCGATGTCGGTCATTAATATTCCATGCCGCTGCAGCGTAATAGGCCCATGCATCCGTCCAGGTGCCTTCATAGTAGCCATCACCGGATTTTCGCACTCCGCTCACCGTGAAGGCAAACCGGTTATCCATCAATCCTGTTGATGCAGAAATCGTTGATTTAAGGAATCCGTCATTCCCGAATTCCTGCTTTGCCATGATCCGGCGGCGATTGGCTGCGGGATCCGTAATGATGTTCAGTGTGCCGCCAATGGACGGGGTCGCCAGATTCACGGCAGACAGTCCGCGCTGAAGTTGAATGGAGGTGGTCGCATCTCCGACACCATCCCAGTTTGACCAGTAGACCCAGCCGTTCTCCATGTCATTCACGGGTACGCCATTGATCATGACGGCAACATTGCGCTGATTAAATCCGCGCACATTCACCCGCGCATCGCCTGCTCCGCCGCCCTGTGCGGTGCTGTAGACGGAAGGGGTCGTATTCAGGACCAGCGGCACATCCCGGGAACCCAGTTCACGCTGAACCTGGAGTTTTTCAATGTCTGAGTAGGCGACCGGGGTTTGTCGACTCAAGGCCCGTGATGCAAATACTTCCATGGCTTTCAATGCCTGACTGGAAATCTGCATCGAAAAATTAACCGTCACATTTGCATCCTGAAGCGTGACCGACCGGAATTCCCCCTCATATCCGACAAAGGATGCCTCAATGGAGTAGTTTCCTGGAGACAGGTCACGGATTACATAGATCCCGTCGCTGTCTGTTGCAGAACCGGTAGTCGTGCCGGCAATAATGACGGTTGCGCCCGGAAGGGGTAATCCGGTCTCTGCGTCGGTTACGATTCCGCTGATTGTATTCTGCGCAAATACAGAACCGGGGATCAGGAGTAAAATAAAAATCGTGAAAAGAGTTTTCATATCGAAAAGAAGAATGGTAAGTGGTTGTGAGACATGTTTAACCTGGATAGAGATGAAAATCCCTGCCCTGATGTTACTCCAGCATTAGCCTAAAATTAAATTTAAGAAAAATCGGCTTCATCTGCTACAGAGATATCAGTTGTACAATCAGACGGGGGAATCCGTCTCATATTTTTACAATCGTAACCCCCGGGTTCGCATCCAGACATTCAAAGGTTTTGTTCACCTCGGATGTTTTCAGGTAACGATGGATCGAATTGCGCAGTGCACCTGTGCCTGTACCATGAATGATCTCAACCGAAGACAGATTCGCACCGGCAGCCTGATCAAGTAGTTTTTCCACCTCTGCAAGCGCCTCATGCACCCGAAGTCCCCGAAGGTCAATACGGGTCCGGGGTGTGGACACATTCAAGGCCCCCTTTTGGCGAAGCTTTGCCCGTTGAATGGGTTTGAGCCGTTTCAGTGGAACTTTCATTCGCATATTTCCGGCCGAAACCAGTGCGTTGTGTCCCTGAATGGAGAGGATCTCGCAGGGGGTTTTTCCCCCGTCAATGAGGGCCTGCTGTCCGACATCCAATTTCACGGCAGGCAGGGGTTCTGCTTTGCCCGGCATTTTTCGCACCGCAGAATCAGGTACAGAATGCGCAGGGGTATCCGGGGGCATCCGTTTTGGAGACTTCCGGGAGGCTTCCAGTTTTGCGATTCGATTCCGATAACTTGTGATGAGGGTTTCCAGGGAAAGGCCCGGTTTGCCCAGGATCTGGCGGGCCCGCGTCAGGACAGCAGGGGGGAATTTCATGCGGCGGGCAATCCGAAATGCGTATGAGGATCCGGGGAGCCCCTGCCGAAAAAGAAATGTGGGGCGCAGGGTGTCTTCATTAAAATCCATGGAGCCATTGGCTGCGCCCGCCGCTTCATGTGCATAGGCTTTCAGTGTACCGTGGTGGGTGGTCACCACCGTCAGTGCACCGGAAGCGGTAAACTGCTCCAGTACCGCCTGCGCAAGTGCGGCTCCCTGCGCCGGATCTGTGCCCGTTCCGATCTCATCCACCAAAAGGAGTACTCCCTCGTCTGCCGCATCACACATCCTGCGCAAACCGGAAACCCGCGCACTGAACGTAGAGAGATCCTGTTCAATGGATTGTTCGTCTCCGATTTCCACGAGAATTTGATGGAAGGTGCCAAAGACGGATTCGGGATGTACAGGAACCGGGATCCCGCACCCTAACATGGCAAGCATGAGTCCGCATGTTTTCATGGCCACGGTCTTGCCCCCTGCATTTGGTCCGGTAATCACCAGTGTTCGCAGTTCGCTGCCAAGGGATATCGTCAGTGGAATGACTTCTCTGGACTTGCCGGTCAGGAGGAGCGCTGGATTTTTCCCTTCGCGAATTTTCAGCACCGGTTCTTCCGATAATCCGGGGATCACTCCACCGAGCCGGATGCTCAGTTGCGCTTTGGCGTGCAGGAGATCCATCTTCCCGAGGATCCTCAAATTGTGTTCAATTGCACCGGCCTGCTCGCTCACGCGCCGGGTGAGTGCCCGCAGGAGCCGTTCGATTTCCCGTTGCTCCTGTGCTTCCAGTATGCGCACCTCGTTCCCCAGGTCTAGACAGCTTGCCGGTTCAAGGTACACGGTCTGTCCGGATGCGGAGCTGTCATGTACAAATCCGTGCATTTTCCGCTTCGCTTCTGCACGCAGCGGGATAACCATACGACCCGCCCGCATCGTCAGCTGATTCTCCGCCGCATACCCTTTCTGGACTGCCTGTGTCAGCAGTTCGCGCAATTTTTCTCTGAGTGCCTGCTGCCGCTGCCGCAACCTTCGCCGAATCTGGCGCAATTCCGTGGATGCAGAATCCTTGATCCTCCGGTTTGCGTCAACGGTATGCGCAATGGGGTGCTCCAGCTCTTGCTGCAGTATGACAATTGGACGAACGACTCTGGACAGGATTGGGTCGCCTTTTCTGGAGAAGAAGGTGCGCATTCTCCGGCTTGCACGACAAACCTTCCGCACCTCATCCAGAGATTCTGCATTCAGCATGGCACCATCGGGGCGTGCCTGTTCAAGATATGCCCGCACATCCACCAAATCCTGTAGCGGCAGCGTATCTCCACGCAGGAGATGTCCCTGCAGTGCCTCCGTACGGGTTAGCGCTGCCGTTCGCGCAACTGAATCTGCCGCTGGACGCAGTGCATGGAGCTGCTCGGCTCCCATTGGGCTTGCCAGACGTTCCTTTAACCACCCAACCAGAGTGTCAAACCCCAATTTTTGGGCAGTTTTATCTGAAATCATGTTTCATGGCAGGAAATCCACCACATCCTGCTTTACTCAATATGTACTTGAGCATATTCAACTCTAGGCTCCGCTGATCATTCCAATACAATCTGTGCATGAGCGAAATTTTTCCCGCCGTGTGATGTGTCTCCCTGTCGAAGTTGGCGAGATTACATAACTGGAGTCAGGCATGAATCGTGTATCGTCAGAATACAGAAAAAAACAGCGCATCCTTTCCTGAAACCAGGATGGCAGTAAGGAGACCAAAGCCATCCCCGTCTTAGAGGAGCGGTCGTATCCGTCCGAAAATCCATCCAGACTGGCAATTTTACGTCTGGAGATTCTGCCTGTTTAGTGGTATAATTTCGGAAGATGTGTTCAGGAAGTGACGAAGGAATATGAAGGATTC
>JAJEFL010000165.1:0-4409 GCA_022820435.1 Rhodothermales bacterium | reverse complement strand
TGAATGAGCGGCCTTCCCGAACTTCTTGACGAAGCTCCACGACACGGTACCAAGGTTTCACGATTTTCCTCCGATTAGGGCTTTTTCATACGTTTGAATAACTCCAGAGACGACTCCTTCAGCCGTCCCAGATTTGCATCTGCGATTTGAGCGTAATCCTTGTCCGCCTCGTACATGCAGTAACGGATCCCGTCTCTAACTACGACGTCACAATGAATGTTAAGATCTTGGGTATATCCAACTGCCTGCTTCACTGCACCTTCTATGCCTGCCCCCAGCCGTTTTGCCTCAATCAAATAGTAGCAGTGTTTCGCCTTTCTTGGGAGTTCAGTGAACACACTTACGTCAACATTGCGCCACTCCACGGCAATTTTTTCAACGGGCCACCCAAGCGCACGCAGAAAGGGCACGACATAGTGTGCGACCACCTCATTCTCGCTCGGCCGTTCCCCAAAGGCTTCACGATTGGTGTACAGCACCCCGAGGTCTCTCACTTGCGCAATCAATTCACGCAGTTCCAATGGAGGTGCATCAAGCGCAGGTTCCTCAGGCGGCAAATCAGGTAAGATGCATGTCTGCCAATCGGTTGGAGGTGACTGAACAAATCGATTCGCATAATCAATAAGTTTTCCCGATTGAATCATTGAAAACCGTGCTGGATTTGCACCAAATACTCGCTCCTCAAAAGCATACGGTTCCGGGAGAGAACCCCAGCGCACGCGTCTGCCGTGTTGCAAATCCCATCCGTTGACATCATCAAACTGGGATAGATATTGGTATTCCGATGCAACGATGCCAATTGCCTGTATCACTGAAGTTCCTGTCCGAAGCAATAACACATCCCCTTTCTGGAGTTCGGATGCAAATCTGTCAACGAATCCATGCTCATCGTATCCTGAATGCCAGGGTCCCGTGTCACCGGGCCCGATCAGGGCAACCCCATACTCCAGAAATTGATCCGCATAAGACCGGTCTGATGCCCCTGCAGAGACCTGCCAGACTTTATGCTCCACTCTCAAATTAGCCATGATTCACCAAGATTTCTATACGCGGATGGTCGCTTCCCTACAGGGCTAAAATAAGCAAAGTTCTGTCCACGGCCTTCATCCCGTCGCCCAGTACCCATGACATAAAGCGGTACACCCCTGTTCGGCAATTTGTTTTTCATTGATGAGCAAAGCGTTCAGACACTCTATTTGTACAATCGAAACTAGTTATCATGTCCAAATCATGACCTTGACTGGCAAAGATCCCTTCTCGCCAGTAAACGTTTATGGGCATCCGAGAAACGCTTATCCTGTAGAGTTGAGTAGATCTTCCCACCATTAACCAGTTTTGTATCTTTGAAGTCATCCCGTAAATTTTTATCGTTGGAGTATAGCAGGCGTGCACCACTGACTTGAGCCAATGCAATGATATGTGGATCGTTAGATTTGCACGCTTTTTCCTCCCGGAGATGATTTTCCCGATCATTAATCTGCTCTCTGTTCACGCGTCTAATCTTTTTCCAGTCGCTTGAGCATTTCTAGCCCATTTCTTGAAATTACCTGAACCCTTCCCCAGTTCCTGCAACAGTTTGCCTCCGACCACCAATCTCCCTCTCCCGCGGTTAATCCAATACAAAAACTCCTTCCCGGCCTCAGTGCCATATCTCCCGAAGACTTCATGCACCACATTTGCGTCAAGAATAGCACACATTCCTCAAAGACCTAACGACCTTGTTGTTTCTTCCATAAAGAACCGGCCATAACTATCCGGTGCGCCACAAACATTCCCTTCCTCGTCTAAACGGATTGAATGTATCTGAACGCTCAGGTCATTTCGCTCAAAGAACAAAATGGAGACATCCTCCGGTTTCAGATTTGTCTTCCCGTCACGAACATCCATACGGACCCGTTCCATCAGGTGATCGCTGTGGGTTTCAACGACCAACTGCCGTCCCTGACCGGCAATCTCACATAATAAACTTCCTAAAGCAGCCTGAGCACTTGGATGAAGATGCACTTCCGGTTGCTGCAGCAATGACATTCTAGAAATACCCGGCAGTAACAGTTCCGTTAGAATTGGCAACACTTGGCTAACACCATATCCTACATCTATCAGGTTTTGCTTCGGCCCTTTTCGTTTTTTGCCGTATTTGCTGACTTGTATCTGAAAGGGAGCAGCTTCTGACTTCCCAAAACGCTTTACATGAATCTCATCAAAAATCCCCGCATCTGAACCAAATTGCTCCAGTCTCTGCTTGAATTTCCTCCATATGTGATCATTGTTCCAAACTAAACTGGCCAATAGCATTGGAGCACTGTCCCCCTCTGGATCCGAGTCTAAACTCGCCGGATCGTAAGTTCGACGTGGTTTAGAACGAACTGGTGCACTCGCAAATGGTCGATCTTTGCGAGTACGCAGGGCATTTTTAGTCCAAATCTCTAGAATTGATATCACATCAACTCTTGAGAAGGATGGAGATCCGGCTATTGAAATTGAGCCCTCGTGTTGTTTTTTGTGGTCCGAATGAATCAAATCCAGCAGAGACATTTGCCATATCCAACTTGAAGAGAGAATTGTTGTCGGGCCATCATCAACAAAGTCCTTTGATATTGGTACTTGCCAGATGCCTCTTTCTGTACCACATTTTAGCATACGGTCTCCATCCCTATGATATTCTTCTTCAATCCAGGTAGTACCATCAACGAAGCGTTTCTTAACAGGTACAGGAACAGTACCCTCTTTCTTGAACACGATTTCAGTTCTTGAATTCTGACTTAGTTGGGCAGTTATCTCAAATGGGGGCGCTCGTGTGTTCTTGTCACTTTGACGATGAGTGATCTCTTCGAAACTTCCCAAGTCAAACGGATCTTCTTTAAAGTTTGGAATGCGTTGGCCATATACGCAATCCCACAGGGCACGTATCATGGCTAATAGAGAGGACTTACCCGTGCTGTTGTCTCCCACCAGTAGCGTGAGCGGTGCAAGGCTTGCGACCTGCTTTGTCTGAAAACACCGGAAATTTTCTAGCGTTATCTCTTTCATTGGGATTTCTGCTTTACCAAATCACCGCTAACAACATCGCATCCTAGAACTGTTTTTCCTGTCCCCACATTGGGCCCAAAACTGACAACTTCAAACTGAGATAGGTATTCAACTATGCGAACTGCTTTTATCACCGAATCCCCTTTCCCAAGCAGTGATTCGTTCCTTTTCTGTAATTCGGAAACGAATCTCTCCGCGAAGGCTTTCTGATTCTGCCAACTTCGCTCCACATCAACAAGCCCGGCTGGGATAACTCCATATTCCAGAATTGGGTTCGCATGAGATAGACCCGCCGGGCGAAATTGTTTTCCCTTAATACGCAAACCCGTCGCGCTATTCTGTATAAACAAACTTGGAATCATGTCTATATCACGACTTCGCATGGCAGAGATCCCTTCGCGACAGTAACTGCCAATGGCTGGACGAAAAAGCTTCGCGCCCCTGATTGGTTGAGTATACCTTACCACGCGGATTGTCCACCAATTCTCTATTTTTGAAATCCTGCTGTAATTTCCTGTCATTGGAATACAACAGGCGTGCACCGCTGACTTGGGCTAACGCGATAATGTGTGGATCATTGGATATATAATTTGACTCCCTTCGCAGGTAATCCTCTTGGGCCTTAACCTGTTTTTCGTCAGCGAATTTGATTTTTCCAGAAACTTTAGCGTCTATCGCCCATTTCTGGAATCTTGAAACTCTGTCTAATTCTTCAACCAATTTACCCCCGACCATTAGATGTCCGCTATCATTATTCTCAATCCACAACAAAAATTTTATGCCTGCCTCGGGAGGATTAGCTCCGAACACTTGGGAGACAACATTTGCATCTACGATGGCACACATTAAAAAAGTCCCAGAGACCTCCTTGTTTCCTCCATGAAAAACTTACGATAACCTCTTGGTGTACCACAATAATTCCCCTGTTCATCTAATCGGATCGGGTGAATTTGAGTGCCCAGATCATTTCGATCAAAGAACAAAATGATGACATCTTCGGGCTTAAGACTCGTCTTACGATCCCGCACATCCATGTTAACCCGATCCATCAAATGATCACTGTGGGTTTCAACGATAATCTGTCGTCCTTGGCCAGCAATTTCGCATAACAGACTTCCAAAAGCTGCCTGAACCATTGGATGAAGGTGCATCTCCGGCTGTTGGAGTAGCGCCATTCTTGGGGTTCCCATTAACATGAGTTCCGTGAGGATGGGCAAAATCTGACTAATTCCGTATCCTGCGTCCATTAATTTGTGTTTCGTTCCTTTCAGTCTTTTGCCAGATTTTCTGATCTGAATCTGAAATAGATCATCCCCTGATTTTGCTAAACGCTTAATGTCAATTTCGTCAAAAATTCCAGCGGAAGATCCGAATTTTTC
>JAJEFL010000019.1:0-32861 GCA_022820435.1 Rhodothermales bacterium | reverse complement strand
CGGAGAGATACTGCCCACCTTTGTGGGAATTGGTTCAATATTGTTCCATATGGCTACGAACCAAGTTCTAGATGTAGGGGGGAGTGCAGGAAAAGAATTTTATCTTGGAACTATCGGTGATCAACATGTCTGGTTACTATGCAGACCTGATCTGGATTGGCTGAAGTCCCCGGAAGCCGCACTCACACTTTCCCGCGCAAGAGAGTTTGCATCTCACGATCAGGATAAACAACATCTGGTTTTTGCTCCTGCTAAATATGTGAGTCAGAAAATGTTGACAGAGCAAAAGATTCCGGTTGAATTTGTGCAGTTGCCATTTTTATTTTATGAAGTTCCGCAGAATTGAATAAAAATGAGATTTCGCCATTTGGAATATCATGATCGGGTGCTTAATGTACTTGACACGTATCTCCGTTACCTGAAGGAGGAGAAGCAGGAGACGGACAAGACTGCGAAGGTTGCGGCCGAAAATCCAGATGTGAGAATTTCTGTTCCGGATTTTACCCGGCAGGCTTGGCAGAGAATGGAAAAGGCGGGCAGCCTGCCGACTTCCCGCACACACATCCCCTATTCAGAGCGGAAAGATGAATGTGGGAATGCAGTTCCAAATGTGGTACTCAAGGTGCCAGCAGGAGGTGGCAAGACCTTTCTGGCTGTATCTGGTGTGTCCAAAATTATGGGCCAATATCTTTCATCTAATTCTGGATTTGTATTGTGGATCGTCCCCAATGAGGCGATTTATACGCAGACGCTGAAGGCCTTTAAGGATCGTCAGCATCCATATCGGCAAATGCTTGATCGTGCCGCCGCTGGACGCGTCAAAATTATGGAGAAGTTGTCTCCTCTCAATGCACGGGATTTGGAAGGTAATCTTTGTGTTATGCTCCTGATGCTGCCATCCGCAAATCGGAGGAACAGGGAGTTATTGAAGATTTTTCGGGATCGGGGAGATGTGCATGGATTTTTCCCGCCAGAAGGAGAAGAGCAGGCGCATAGACAACTTAAAGTTGAGATCCCAAATCTCGAAACCTACGGCGGGGATATTTTTCTGCGAGTGAAAGACTCACTTGGGAATGCATTGCGGATCATTCGTCCCGTGGTGGTTGTGGACGAAGGGCATAGAGCAATTTCTGAACTTACCTTTGAAACCTTATATGGGTTTAATCCGTGTTTTGTGCTTGAACTCACGGCAACCCCGAAGGACATAAAGCCGCGCGGTGGGCGAAATCCAAGATCCGGGCGATATGCCAATCTTTTGGTTGAGGTTACCGGGCGTGATCTGGATCGTGAAGATATGATCAAGATGCCGCTTACTCTCAATCCATGTCGAGGTACTGACTGGCGCAGCACGTTGAATGTGGCATTAACCAAACTCAGGGAACTTCAGGTTCATGCTGACCAATTTCAGGCAGACACGGACCGCTATATCCGACCAATTTTGCTTGTTCAGGTAGAACGCACAGGGAAAGATCAGCGGGAGACCAACTATGTTCACAGTAACGAAGTGAAAGAGTGGCTTCTGACAACCGGTTTCGATGAGGCCGAGATCGCTATCAAGACATCTGAGCAGAATGACCTGAGTAAGCCGGAGAATCAGAATCTGTTATCTCCAGCAAATCAGATTCGAGTCATTATCACAAAGCAGGCCCTGCAAGAGGGATGGGACTGTCCCTTTGCCTATATCCTGTGCACCCTTGCTGCGAGTTCTAATCAGAATGCGTTAACGCAACTGGTTGGCCGCATCCTCCGCCAGCCGGGTGCAGTGAAGACGGGAAACCAAGCACTGGATGAATGCTATGTGGTTACGCATTATGCGAAAACCGCCGAAGTCATCAGTGCGATCAAGAAGGGGTTGGAGAAAGATGGACTGGGGGATCTTTCCATTCAAGTAAATCAGGATCAAAATGACAGTTCAGAGACTGGACTGAGATGGATTGGTCGCCGTCCCAAGTTTCAATCCATGGAAATATTTTTGCCGAAGGTCATGGCAGTAGACAGAGGTGAGGTGCGAGAACTTGACTATGAGGCAGATGTACTGTCGCAAATCAACTGGCATGGATACAGCCCTGATTCTACTGTAAGCGCCATTCCAAAGAATGCACAACCTGTTGATGCGCAACTGCAACGGATCAGTTTAACGGATAATGCAGAACTAATTCGATCCGAGGGGATCACTTCAAACTTTGGAGATACGGCCCTTGATCCGGTTTATGTGGTTCAGAGAATTTTGGATATTGTTTTGAACCCCTTCATAGGACGTGAGATTGTAGGCCGATTATTTGACGGTCTTCGTGATCGGAATTTCGATAACGAAATGCTTGGGGGGATCTCCGCACTGATTATTGAAGAATTGCGTCGGGAGTTAGAAAAGGAACGTGATCTGCAGGCAGAATCAATCTTTAAGAGGCGGGTTACGGATGGGGAGATTCAGTTTCGTTTGCGCCTTGACGGGCATAACTGGAAAATGCCCCGAAAAATCCCCGCAAACCTGTCAGGTGGTAAGAAGCTACTTGCCAACAAACATGGTGGGCTTCTGGAACGGAGTCTGTTTGAACCAGTGTATGAGTCAGACTTCAATCAAGAGGAGAAAGATGTCGCCGTATATCTTGATGGAGAAACAGCATTAACATGGTGGCATCGCAATGTTGCCCGCTCGGATTACGGACTTCAAGGGTGGAAGAAGGGCAAGGTGTATCCTGACTTTATTTTTGCCGTCCAGAATGGAGGACATGGTCCACGAATCACTGCTATTGAGACCAAAGGAGATCACCTTGACAACCTTGATACGGAGTACAAACGGGAATTGCTGAATTTCCTGTCCAGCAGTTATGCCTGGGAAAATAGTACGCCCGCAGGCGAACTAGAACTGGTTACAGACAGCGGGCAGACAATGCATTGCGAACTGGTCATGATGAGTGAATGGAAGACCCGGCTGCCATCTATGCTGGGCAGTACTTCGAAGGAACCCTGATCCGAATGAGTGGCCAATTACAATACACTATACACAGGATGGTATTGAATCAAAGCCTGCATATCGTACAGCGGGCAGAGAAGGATGTGTTCTACATGCAACGCAGTAATGCTGAAAGCGAATTCTGCCACAATAGGCTGCATCTCAAGAAATATGGCCTGATTAAGGGCAGTGCGGTGAATGGAAGGCCGAAGCAGGTTCGGATCGGTACTCACGATAAAACATGAAGATCACAACAGGGAAAATCCCCGTTCAGAATTTGGCTGCGAGTCATGGAAAGGGCGGGGAAGGCCGGGCGGGAATTCCCCAGACGATGAAAAGCGCCAGCCTGAATTCGTGTCATGGCGGGGACCATCCGTTGCGGTTTTGCAAAGTAACTTGCTCCTATGGACAGGCAGAAACCAAAGAAATAAACTTGCCAGCGCAGTGCTGACTAAGTTGGAGTCAACTACAGAATCAATACATCAGATACATCATGTCTAACCCCAAATCCGAACCCCCGGCCGATCTCTATCCTCCCTCTGCTGATTTCAGTAGAAGGGCGCATGTGCGTTCCCGGGATACATATCTGGCAAAATATGAAGCGTCAATTGCCGATCCCGAGCGATTCTGGAGCACAGAAGCGCGTGCGCGAATTGATTGGTTCAAGCCGTTTACCCGCGTACGGGATGTATCCTATGCATCCTCGGATGTCCATATCCAATGGTTTGAAGATGGTGAGTTAAATGCATCCTATAATTGCCTGGATCGTCATCTAGCGGATCGGGGAGGGCAGGTGGCCCTGATTTGGGAGCCAGATAATCCCGAGGAGGATCCGCGGTATTTGACGTATCACGAACTTCACAGCGAGGTGTGCAGACTCAGTAATGTTCTGAGTTCTATGGGAGTTAAGCGGGGCGACCGCATCACAATTTATATGCCGATGATTCCCGAAGCGGCCGTGGCGATGTTGGCCTGCAGCAGAGTCGGGGCGGTACACTCGGTCGTCTTTGCAGGGTTTTCGCCGGAATCGCTGGCAGATCGAATTCTGGACTGCGATTCCACCTTTGTGATTACAGCGGATGAGGGATTACGGGGAGGGAAGCGGGTACCTCTGAAGAAAAATGTGGACGCGGCATTAAACCGCTGCCCGGAGGTGGAATCGGTACTCGTCGTACAGCGGACGGGGGGCGAAATTTCGTGGGAGGCCGGCCGGGATCACTGGTATCACGAACATGTGCCCGCGGCAAGTGCAGAGTATGTGGCGCAATCCATGAAGGCGGAAGATCCTCTGTTTATCCTCTACACGTCTGGATCCACCGGAAAACCAAAAGGGCTGCTTCATACGACAGGCGGCTATTTAGTGTATACATCCATGACCCATGAACTTGTATTTGACTATCACGCCGGAGATGTCTTCTGGTGTTCGGCGGATGTAGGATGGATCACAGGTCACTCCTATATTGTGTACGGGCCGCTCCTCAACGGGGCAACACAGGTGTTCTTTGAGGGCATACCGACCTATCCGGATGCATCCCGCTTCTGGCAGGTCGTAGACAAATATCAGGTAAATCAGTTTTACACGGCCCCCACGGCCATCCGCGCACTCATGAGCAAAGGGAATTCATTTGTAGATCAGACAAGCCGATCCTCCCTGCGTCTTCTGGGATCGGTCGGTGAACCGATTAATCCCGAGGCCTGGCGCTGGTATCACGAGGTTGTCGGGAATGGGCAGTGTCCGATTGTGGATACCTGGTGGCAGACCGAAACCGGAGGAATCATGATTACACCGCTGCCCGGTGCGATCCCCGCGAAGCCAGGCTCCGCCACCGTTCCCTTCTTTGGGATTCAGCCGGAAATTCTGGATAACGCCGGTACGGTGCTGAAGGGGGAAGCCGCAGGCGTTCTGGCAATTCGAGACTCATGGCCGAGTCAGGCCCGTACGGTGTATCGGGATCATGACCGGTTTGTACAGACCTATTTTTCCACATTCGAAGGAAAATATTTTACTGGTGATGGCTGCAGACGGGACACGGATGGATATTACTGGATCACCGGAAGGATTGACGATGTGTTGAATGTAAGTGGACACCGAATGGGGACGGCGGAGATTGAAAGTGCACTGGTCGCGCATAAAAGTGTCGCCGAGGCGGCCGTGGTTGGTTTTCCGCACTCGATCAAAGGACAGGGGATTTATGCCTATGTTACGCTCAATGCGAGTGATGCCCCCTCGGATGCATTGCACAAGGAATTGGTTGCACATGTTCGTACTCAGATTGGTCCAATTGCAAAACCGGATTTTATTCAGTTTGCGCCGTCGTTACCCAAGACGAGAAGTGGAAAGATTATGCGTCGTATCCTTCGTAAAATTGCGGAGAATGATTACAGCCAGTTAGGGGATACGTCTACACTGGCAGACCCTATGGTGGTTGACTCTCTGATTGAAGAGCGCCAGAATCGGTAGATTGCCGCATGGCAATCTGAACTGCGCCCTCTGCGGGGGTGGCTTGGGGAGCAGCAAATTTTGCGATAGGCCAGAGCGACTGCATGGCCGCAGAGAGACGCTCCACGTAAAAATCGTTGTTACCCAGTCCCCCAATGATTGTATATCGGGGAGGCAGGGCAGGATGTCTCATGAGCATCCACTTTGCCTGTCGGGCCAGCCGTTCGGTTTCCTGTCGCACAATCGAAGTGGCCACATGATCTCCAAGTTCGGCCGCCTTCAGGGCAAGGGGAGCCACATTTTGGAATTTCCAGTCCGATTGCCCGATTGTATGTAAAAGAGAATGTCGGTCATGAATGTTCAGATGCTGTCTGGCGAATTGGGTGAGCAGAGTTTGGGGGCCGCCATCCAGTGCATGTCCAATGGCGGCCAATGTACACCTGCCGATGGAATGTCCACTGCCCTCATCCCCAATTACGTGTCCCCAGCCTCCGATGTGGTCAAAGTCCGAGATGCCGGGGCCCGTTCGGGCCATCACCCCACTTCCTGTTCCGGCAATGAACAGAAGACCGTTTTGTCCGGCGAAAGCCCCCTCTAGTGCAATCACACCATCATGGGATAGGGTTAGATAAAAAGAATGCTCAGACTGGATAAGCGGGTGAATACGGTGAACCAGATCTTTCTGGATTGCTGGATCACTGGCACCGGCAATCCCGGCATGAACCGCTCGCAAGGTTCCCCCGGAGAGCCGGTTCATGGCATCATTGATAAGCAAAGACAGAACGGAAGCGGTCTGTTCCACGCCTTGCCGAAGGACATTGGCCGCACCTCCAAGGAGTTCCAGGGTTTCGTTACCTGCACTTGAACGGGCGCAGAGACGTGTTTTGGTTGCACCCGCGTCAATTCCAAAATACCAGTCATTCAGTGTCATCCGGCACGAGAACTGTGGAATCTAGATGCGGGGCGGGCAGCGAAAATACAGAATAATCAGCGTGATCAAAAAGATACCGTCCAAACGGCTGGTGCAGGTTCAGGTGCTGCCTGCGTATAAAATAAGGGGTATCGGATTCATCCCGTGTCCAGCTTTCCCAGATGGCCGGTGCAGCGGCAGCACGATTCCCGCCCCAGTGCATCGTTGATTGGTGGCCGATCAGCGGGAAGGTCAGCGGTGCATGCATCCTGCTGCCGGAATGGCCATGAAGCGTGAACAGATAGCGGCCGGTGTGCACGCGCTCCCAGCGCCACTGGCTTTGATCGGTTCCAAACTTTTGTGCCAACTGATCTACAGCACGATAGAACGCAATTTTCCGCGTTGATCCTTCGGAGATACTCCACTGATTATAAATGGTCGCGCCGATACTTTGCCCTTCAAACGTATGGTTCCAGTTTCTAAGATAGACCAGTGCAGACTGAATCAGAGACGGTGCATTTTCGGGAATTCGTAAAGAATCCAGTTCTTCGGATAATGTATCTTCGACCCATGCGCTCCAGGTGTCGGTAATCCAGTCCGATGGGTCGGTTAAGTCAGGATCTATCTGATTGAGATAATAGGCATTGTATGCAGCGGAGGAGTCATTGCTGATCATGAAGCCGGAACGATGGAGAGGAAACACGAAATTTGGCGCACCGAGTACCGTCCAGGAACTATCTGAAGACATGAGAATCCCGTCTCCGCGCCAGAGTTGAAAACCGGTTGGCTGATTGCGAAATAACGCAAACCAAGCTGGAGCATCAGTTCCTGGTCCAAGCCCATTCCATGCCAATTCTTTCGGGGCACCATCTATGTAAAGGGTACTGTCAGACTTCTGGTAGTATACGATTTCTTCCCGATCACGAAAAGAGAAACGTCGTTCACGTTTCAATCCAAAATCAGCAGGCTGAATGGTTTTCGCGGAATGCAGGAGAATGGACCAAGCGCGATTCCCCATCTTTCCCGCAGGGAAAAATGGGGTTCCAATCAGTGAAGTACCATACATATCCGGTTCATTGGCAATCGTCAGAGCAACATCCTGAAAAACCGGTGCAGTCGAGTTGCCGAGTACATGGCGCTGATAAAATACTGCCCCCCGTGAAGTGGGAAGAAGCCAGGCACTGCTGGATTCTAAGCCATGCACAAGAATCATGGAGTCAAGTCTAGCGGTGCCGGCGCAGATGGGTTCTCCAAGGAGACACAGAGAGTCGGGAGAGGTACTCATCCAGGCAATCAACCGTTCAATCGCCAGCGCATGCCACGGCTCCCAGGGTTCCGGACGGATGTTCTGCAAAAAAAAGTCGTGCATGGAATCGGTATCCTGCCATGCAAGATCAATCCCTTTTCCGAATGAGGCCATCAGGCTTGCTTCCGCAGGGGGCAGATGTCGGCCGGCATTCTGTGCGTTTCCCGACAGATCCAGAAGCTGAACCAGCCGATCCGCCTCAATTGCATCTGCTCCGTACCAGTCACTTAATTTTCCCAGAGCCGCCTGTCTCCACAGGGCAATCGTCCAGCCATTCAGTCGTCCCTGCACATAGCCAAGCCCGGACAGCGCATCCGAGAGTGAATTCGCCTGAATTTGAGCGGTATCAAATTCGCCCCATTGAATTTCCACGGGAGATTCCAGACCGGCGATTTTCAGTTGATCGGGGAAGCGTGATTTCCCGTCATACATTTTTTTCCATACTCCACCGATAACGACAAAGCAGATGATGCCCCAGAAGAAGATCCAGCCGACCAGTCTCATGTAGACAAGAGGCTGGAATCATTACATGGCAGGCGAAGACAGGCACAGGCACAGGCAGATGTATCTGCATATTGCTCTGTTGCAGATTTTCGCCCGGCAAAAACCTGGTAATTCACTGGATTCACGGTGATTCGGCGATGGATTCTCTTCGGGGCTGTCATCTATATCATAGAAGTACGGATACTGATTTCAGGAAATTATGCCGGTAAATAACAATGGACGATCCGTTTCCTCGTCCCTTGGGTGTCATGGCTTGTTTTCAATCCTATCCCCTTACTGGATGTGTCCAGTGGCCGAAAGGGAACTTTATGCAGTGATTCTATCGGAGTACCGGACAGGTCAGATTCTTCCTGCGGTACCTGCCTGGAGGGGCGATGTGTAAGGGGCATGAGGGCTTCAGGCGCAGTCAGGTGTCTCGGCATGCCAGTCCCGGATTCGACGGGGATTGAGTCCCCGGCGGTCATGGGGAAATCCCTCGGCCACGGCCGTATTCGTCCGCAAACCCGTTATGTATGGATGGGAGCGGAACAGGCAGATTTCCTTTCGCAGGTCCAGTATTCCACTACGGAGGGCGGTGCAGACGACTGCCTCCGCCTTGAGGTGAACCGTGAGTGTCTCCATCAGATTCCTCCGCACAAAGTTAGTTGCCGCTCAGATGAGATCAGGGAAATTGGAAATGGCTGCCCGTTGCCACAGTGTATTCGCAGGCCAGAGGGCATGTGATTTGATGCGGGTGGTATGCCATTGTTTTGCCTCCGCAATGCGGCAACGTTCGGCAGACAGTGCGGTCTTGCCGAAACGGAGTGCACCCGGAATCCGGAAGATTTTACCCTCATTTGCCCCCATGACTTCGTCATCCCATCAGCAGACTTTTGCAATTCCTATGTATGTCCGTGAACATGTTTGGCAGCACATCCCGGTCAGATATGGGTCACAGGGAACGGGAATATCGGATTGCGTGCTCATGGGACGGTGAGATGCGTGTGTGGGCAGATTAGACGATGTGAGGGCGTATGGGTTCCCCGCCTCAGCCCATGGTTGTGCACGGACATGATTCCCTGATTTTATGGATTCCCCGCGAATAGACCGTTCTAAATAGAATTTTCTGGTTTATCTTGTCTGGACTGGATCCATTTTCCCGCGTAGCGGTTGTAAGGTCCGGTTACCTCCGTGACCTTATCGCAGACAAGATAAAATCCTTATGAATACGCACACGAAAATAGTGTTTGGTGTCCTGGTGTTGGCTGCCGGTGTACTGCTGGGCATGCAACTGGAGTCCAGTTCGTCAGACGATACGAGGGATGCGTTGAAAAAACTTGAACACGCGTTCCTTGTGATTAATGAACGCTATGTAGAGGATGTAGATTCGGGTGCACTTGCCGAACATGCTCTGAAAGGAATGCTCGACGAACTGGATCCGCATTCGGTCTATATTGATGCCGAGACGATGCGTCGCGTGGAGGAAGATTTCAGCGGCGGCTTTGAGGGAATCGGAATCTCGTTTGAGTTTATTGAGGGAGTGGGCGGTCAGGATACGCTGATTGTACTCAGTGTGGTTCCTGAGGGGCCAAGTGAGGAGGTGGGACTCCATTCAGGAGATCGAATCATTGAAGTGGATGGACAGAGCACGATCGGCTTTGAGACGGCGGATGTGCAGCGCACACTGAAAGGGCCGCGCGGCACCTCGGTAGATATTGTGGTGATCCGGCCCGGGTATCCCGATCCAATCCATTTTACCATTGTACGTGACCGCATACCGCTGTATGCGGTGGATGTGGCGTATATGATTGATGACATCACCGGATTTATTAAGATTAATCGCTTTTCCGGAACAACACACAAAGAATTTCGCCAGGCGGTTCACCGCCTCAAGTCTCAGGGGATGCAGCGCCTGATGCTGGATCTGCGTGGAAATTCGGGCGGATACATGGAGATGGCGGTGAGACTCTCCGATGAATTTCTTCCAGACGATGCACTGATCGTGTCTCAGAAAGGGCGCATTCGAGATGCCAATCATTCATTTTACGGTACGGACGAAGGGCTTCTTGAAGATGCGCCGATCATGGTCCTGGTGAACGAGGGGTCAGCATCGGCCAGTGAAATTGTCGCCGGGGCCCTGCAGGATCATGATCGCGGACTGATTGTCGGGCGGAGGACATTCGGGAAAGGACTCGTGCAACAGCAGCACCTTTTGCCGGACGGGAGTGCAATGCGTGTAACCATTGCCAGATATTACACGCCGTCGGGAAGATTAATCCAAACCCCGTATGCAGGTGGTGACCGCGAAGAGTATTTGACTTCAAAGCGTGAGATGCAGGCGAACACGGCGCTGTTGAGTGCGCAGGAGATTATGGAGAGTATTCCAGATTCCCTGATCTACGAAACGGTCAGCGGGCGGGCTGTGATGGGAGGCGGGGGCATTCTGCCGGATTTTATCGTAGATGTGGATACCGCATCGCTTTTTGTGCGTGAGATTTTGAGCCGTGATGTTGCGAATACGTACGCCCGTATGTGGTATGACCGTCAAGGCGAAGCACTGGCAGCCCGCTGGGGAGGGCAGCGGGAGGCCTTTTTTGAGTCGTTTGAAATACCAGAGGCCGAATATCAGGGCTTTCTGGAATATGCACAAATACGGGGAATTTCTGTCGGTACGCGGGAAGGTGTGTTTGATAATGCGGAAATAGAACTGGATAGGCCGTATATTGAGGCGCGGATAAAAGCTAGACTGGCGGTGCGTCTTTTTGATCTTGAAGCATTTTACCCTGTGATGCATCCAGAAGACCGCACCTTGCAGGAGGCCCTGAAACTTTGGTCTGAAGCGGAAAGTCTTGCACAGAAATAACGGGGATGTATTGAAAATTCCGTTGAAAACATTAACTTTAGTGAAAATCCCTGATGGATCTGCCTTGCATGCAGCTGCCTGGTTTCGAAAATCGTTTGGCAGGATTGTTGAATAGGTGGTATATTGGGGGTCGTTTGCACTTAACACTTAAAACTCTAATCAATTTTCTGGAGGATTAGTCCATGAAGCTTTTCGGGAATGTCATGTCGGCTCAGGATGCAGCAGCAGCTGCAGATGAGGGCATGATTAACGTACTGGTAAATTATTTCAATCAGGGGGGCGAGTTTATGTGGCCCGTACTGATCATTCTGATCATCGGCCTTGCGATTGCATTTGAGCGGGTGATTCAGTTAATTCTCGCCGATGTAAACACGCGCAAGTTCATTGTAAGTGTTAAGGAGGCACTGCAGGAGGGCGGGGTATCCGCCGCGGAGGAGATCTGTTCTGCGACACGCGGACCGGTCGCTGCGGTGTTTCAGGCCGGTTTAATGCGCTCGGATGAAGGGATTGAAGCGGTAGAGAAGGCCGTTGTCGCCTATGGATCTATTGAGATGAGTTTTCTGGAGCGCGGTCTGGTGTGGCTGTCCCTCTTTATTGCATTAGCCCCCATGTTCGGGTTCCTGGGAACCGTGATCGGGATGGTTGCGGCGTTTGATGCGATTGAGGCGGCCGGAGATATCTCCCCCAGCCTGGTGGCCCGAGGCATCAAAATTGCACTCTTAACCACGGTATTCGGCCTGATTGTTGCCATCATTCTTCAGTTCTTCTATAATTATGCGGTATCCAAAATTGACCGGATCGTTGTTGAGATGGAAGAGGCATCCATTGAGTTGATTGACTCTCTTGTTATGAAGGAGTCATCCTGAGGGGGATCATTAATCGGGGACTCGTATCCCAAAAAACCAAGAATTCATGCTTAACATTGCCCTCTATATCGTTTTTGCACTGATCGGCCTCGGCTTGCTGGTCATGCTGGCATCTGGAGTCCGCAGTTTGATGTTTGGTAAGGTGAAGATGATATCGCTTGCATTTATTGCGGTCCCGCCGGTATTATTCCTGATTCTGGGGCTTGCACTGCCAACCTGGACGGATGCAGGCATTATGACCATCGTCATCTCGCTTGTATTGACCCTTGTTGCACTTCTGGTCTCAGGAATAAAGAACCTTGTTTCCTGATCTTTAGACGCGTATCGCGATGAGTATACTTGCCAAGAAAAAAAAGCGACAGGGTGCGGAGATCCCCACATCTTCAATGGCGGATATCGCCTTTTTGCTTCTCATCTTTTTTCTGGTCACTACGACGATTGACGTAGATACCGGGATTGGAATGACCTTGCCGCCGGAACCGGATGAGACGACACCGCCCCCGCCGGTGAGTGATCGGAACATGCTGAAGATTCTTATTAATGCGCAGGGGCAGGTTCTTCTGGAGGATTTACCCTCGTCTGTTGCACAGATCCGCAGTGAGGTTCTGACCCATGTTCAAAATAATGGCGCGGATGCACGCTATTCGGACTCCCCCTCCAAGGCGGTCGTGTCCATCAAAACGGACCGTTTAACCCCGTACAATCTCTATATCCAGACGCTTGATGAGGTGTGGATGGCGTATTTTGAGATTTGGGATACGGAGGCCCGGTCCATGGGGCATGCCAATTATGTTGAGTACCGGTCTAATCTGGAGGACGGTGCGGAAAACGAGATCCGTGAGAAGTGGCCGGCACAGGTTTCGCTGGCCGAACCGGATCCTGGAAACTGAACCTGAAGAGTATCATGGCTCATTTTACAAAAAAAACTAAAGCTAAGCCCGAGATTTCTACGGCATCACTGCCGGACATTATCTTTATGCTGTTGATCTTTTTCATGGTCACAACCGTGTTGCGGGAGCAGGAGGTTCAGGTGCGAACCATTCTGCCGCAGGCGGAAGCCCTGACGAAGATTGAACAAAAACGCTACGTATCCTATGTATGGATGGGGCCGGAGAAATTGCCGGGAAACCGGGTTGGTGAAACGAAGGTGCAGATTGATGATGCCGTCATTGAAGATATGACTAACGTACGGTCCATCATGTACCGGAAGTTGAATGAGCAGCCGAGACTGATCGTGTCGCTCCGTGTGGATGAGGAATCAGAGATGGGGGTGGTAACGGATGTGCAGGGCGAACTCCGAAAGGCCGGAACGCTCCGGATCAGTTACTCATCCAGACGGGATATATCGAATATTTAGATCGCCAGGTGTTCATATCTACAGGCTGGATATGTCGGTTGGCTTGAGTCTTCAGGGTAGCGGTGCAAGTATGTGCCGCTGCCCTTTTTCTTTGTGTTTCATTGTCAGCAGGGCCCCTAATCAACAGTTTTATTTGAGATGTACACAATTACTCTGGTGCCTGGAGACGGAATTGGCCCCGAAGTCACGGAAGCTGCCTGTAAAGTGATTGCGGCAGCAGGGGTGAATATACGCTGGGAGCGGTTTGAGGAAGTGGGCTATGCCGGGATCGAGAAACAAGGGCAGCCCCTGCCGGATGAGGTGCTGAATTCCATTCACAGAAATCGCCTTGCATTAAAAGGGCCTGTCACGACTCCGGTGGGCGGGGGATTCCGCAGCGTCAATGTATCACTCCGCCAGAAGCTGGATCTGTTTGTAAATCTGCGCCCGTGCAAGCGGCTGCCCGGGATTAAAACTCCATTCCCGGACACAGACCTTGTGATCTTTCGCGAAAATACCGAGGGACTTTATTCGGGAATTGAGAGTTACGACGAACGTCTTGAAATTGCAGATTCAATTGCACGGATTACCCGCAAGGGATCACAGCGTATCCTGCGCTATGCATTTGAGTGGGTAACAGTCAATCAGCGCAAGCGGCTGACGGCAGTCCATAAGGCAAATGTGCTGAAACTTTCCACAGGCCTCTTCCTGGAGGAAGCCCGCAGCATTGCACAAGATTACCCGGGGGTTCAGTTTGATCATCTGATTGTGGATAACATGGCCATGCAGCTGGTCATGCAGCCGGATGCATTTGACTGTATCGTAACGACGAACCTTTTCGGGGATATTTTGAGTGACCTTTGTGCGGGTCTAGTTGGAGGGCTGGGGATTGTTCCGGGTGCGAATATTGGAGAGGACGCGGCTGTATTTGAGGCGGTTCATGGCAGTGCTCCAGATATTGCGGGGCAGTCCAAAGCCAATCCTACGGCACTCATTCGCACCTCCGCGCTTTTATTGCATCATATGGGGGAGACGGAGGCGGCAATGCGAATTGAACGGGCAGTATGGCGTGCCTATGCAGAGGGGACGAGTCTGACCCCGGATGTTGGCGGCACGGCATCTACCGAAGATATAACCGATGAAATCGCACGACTAGTTGCGGATCATCGTGTATGACGTATTCGCGGCTGCTTGCCCGGTTATGCTTTCGGGGAGCGTCCATTCAGTCCGTCATTTCGGGGGCGGAGGTTGTCTACGGGAAGATGCCGGTCTACCCTGACGCGGCGTTACTGCGGTGATCGTCTGCTCCTGCCGTGACCTCCGGCCGGGTATGCTCAAAGGAATGGGTGAATTGGCTGGATTTATCTCCCCAGGGGACTTTGACGGCCTTGATCCCCGTGGGGGATTTAATCCGTGGAATCTGACAATGGATAAAACACTTGTATTCCCACAGATCTACATGTTGCCATATTCGTTCCAGAGTATGATCATGCGTCCCTATTTTTTGGCCGGTCTCAGGGCAGGTCAGCAATTTGCCGGAATGCGAAATGTATAAAAGGACAGACTGCTGTTCAATATCGAACAGCACCTGATCAATAATCCAGTCGCTTCCTAAATTTAGGCTATCCTGGATTTGGGGAATTAAAATGTCCATGGGTGTGGATGTCTCTCGTTGGTCTGCTTACCGAACTCCCGGGCTGACGATTCTGTATTCTGGAGGTCTGTAGATTGCATGGCCGCTGATACAGCGGGATGTGAACTAGGTTGCAGATCAGGCTTTGATTGGGGGATGAATCGGATGGATAACGGAAAATATTCATGGCGGGAGGCCGTCAACAGGGATCTGAATGGAAACAGATTGCCTGCGTTTTGGGTAGACAGCGAAAATGTCTGCAATCCCACGCAGCTTCGGACCAACCGACTCAATGGATTCCTTTGCCGGACCGCTTCAGCCCGTGATTTTACAGGGCAGGGGGATGCAACTGAAATTTTCGTGATCTGATGGGACAGACCCACACCGTTTTTCTGGTTTTATCTGCACTGGCCTTTTCGATTCTGTTCTTTGATCGTTCCGCATCCTCCGGCGATACGGTTCAGGCGGTCAAGATCGGATTGATGCTGATGGCTCCCGTTCTTCTGGCAGGCCTTCTGTTTCATGGAAGTCCCAGGAAGCAGGCAGGCGTTCTTAAAATCGTACGGATCTTGATAGTGCTGCTCTTGATCCTCTACTATTACCTGCTGTGGAATGCGGGGGCATTGAGGGGATGGCCGGATCAGGATGGACAGTCTTTGGGATCCATTGTGTTCAGGTTTTCACCGATGCTGGGGTATATTTTTCTCACCTTATCCGTGCGTGTACTGGCTCAAAACCTCAAGCGACTGCGTCAAATGGATCGCCTACGCGGCTGATGCAATGTCTGACGGACCGGATAGAGGTAGGTCATTTCTTTGGCTGCTGTATCATTGGCTGGACGGTATTTGACGGTTACAGCGGTGGTACGGCAGGGAGCGGATGAATGTGTTCCGGCAGCGAATCAATGGGAGGGAGTCCGGGGAGCCGCCATGGAGTGAGTTCATCGGGAAATGGAATACTCAAATTTTTCCGGAGGCAGATCGGAGAAACGACGGCGCCGCATGAACAGGTAATCCAGAAGAATTCGTCCCCGGTAGGAGGGACATGCCGTTACATGGGCTGGCGGCGAATAGTGATGCCTCATCCAGTGTGCATCAAGATAGCCTCGGAGGACGGCTAGTGCCTGTGGCCATTTCCCGGTCAGCAGCCAGGCAAGCCCGATGGAATAGTCTAGGATAATTCGCTGAAAGAATACGATTCTGAACTGTGCGGGGGGGAGATTCTTGTACAGCATGAGGATGCTGTTACGAATATTGTAGTAGAGTTTGCGATGGCTGGTCCTTGCCAGAGTGGCACCGCCGATATGAAAAACTTTGCTTTCGGGAACGACCCCAATTTCGTACCCTGCCCGGCGGAGTCGCCAGCAGAGATCTATTTCTTCCATATGGAGTCCAAAAAACTCATCCAGGAGCCCCACTTCCTCCAGTGCACTTCGTCGTAACAGCAGAGCGGCCCCGCTGGCCCAGTCAATCTTTGCCGGGGTATCGTATTGCCCTGAATCTTCTTCAGTGTGCTCAAAAATACGGCCGCGTGCCAGGGGGTATCCAAGTCGATCAAGAAATCCGCCACAGGCTCCGGCGTACTCAAAATGCTCCCTGCGCTTAAACTGTAAAATTTTTGGCTGAAGTGCTGCAACGCGGGAAGAGTTTTCGGCATACATGACCAGAGGGGCCAGCCAATCGTCAGAAACGGCGACATCATTGTTCAGCAGAACCACATAGTCGCATTCAATTTGGCGGATCGCTTCATTGTTGGCACGGCTGAACAGCCAGTTGTCCGGGTTTGAAATAACCTGAATGTCAGGGAACTGCTCGTTTACCCAGGCAGCAGAATCGTCCGAAGAGTGATTATCGACAAAGACAATTTGCAGATTGTCCCATTTCGTTTGCACAACGGATGGAAGACATTTCTGTACAATGGGGAGTCCATTGTAGGAGACGATGATGACGGCGACCTGTGGAGTCTTCATGTGGTCTGGATCGGATGGTGCTAGTACCCGGAGACCAGCCGGGCATCCTGTCCGATACGCTCGGTTACCTTATTCAAGACGGCCAGATAAGTGTCGGGGTGATCGGTATAGAAGGTGATCTGGCGGTCGTAATCCTTTCGGGAAAGGCCATGTCGGGCAATGATTGTATCCATCGGCAGTTCATCGCCTCCATATCCTAGTTCAGCACGTGCATTCATCAGATGAATATCCACCATAATCTCAATCATCAGGCTGTCGACCGGCAACGTTCCCAGTTCTTTCTGCACCGGAGAACAACTGCTCACACACCCGATGACAATCAGAGTAAGGGACCGGCTAACCACGCTCATCTTCCTGCTCTTCAAGGGTGCGGAACGTATACGCAATGACCTCCATCTGTCGCATAAATTCGCGCTTGGGGAAGTTCGGCGCAAACACCATCCCGTCAATGAGGTAAAGTCGCCGGCTGGATTCATCATAGAAGGCATAGGTTACGAAGGGACCTCCCATTCCAAAGGGAAATTTACGTCCATTCTCCCTGCCGACCATGTGCCAGAGTCCGCGCAGTTCAATGGCAAATCGTTCCTTGAAGTTGATTTCCTGCGCCGTCAGCGGCCGGCGGCCGTCCACTTCGATCCATCCTCCTGCGGTACCGCCTATATAGCGCTGCGTCAGTGCATCCCGGGCGGAAACG
Source organism: Rhodothermales bacterium (assembly GCA_022820435.1). Classification (GTDB taxonomy): domain Bacteria; phylum Bacteroidota; class Rhodothermia; order Rhodothermales; family Bin80; genus Bin80. The sequence continues at coordinate 15,408 of JAJEFL010000019.1, read as the reverse complement.
ATCCATTCTGCATTCAGTTTTGATGGATCGGCATTCTCCTCGTAATAAACAAACAAGCTTCGCCATGTATCGGTAAGGGAGCGGCGAAGCCATACAAATTGTGTGGTGTCAATCGCAATAAAATAATCATGCTGCCCATGGACTGCAAATCCATGCCGATTCATCAGGGTCTGTTCAATACTGTGTTGACGGCCAATATCAAACATGTCCCGATGGAGACGAGAACGGGAGATCAGATTGTAATGATATCTTAGATCGTCCGAATTTGCCTCAATGGATCGGATCAGGTCATCTTCGGACCCGGCCACCAGATAGTAGACGAGCTGGTTTCTGCGCCAGTGATTCGGTCTGGCAACCAGAGCAGGGGAGCCCGCCATGATCGTCTGCCGCAGGGAGTCATTTTGAAACAGGATGTTCAGATATTCGCTTTCAGGAGTATTCTGCTCAGAGGTTGAGTCCGTAATCAATCCTACGAAAAGCACATTCTTGCGGCCTTGGGCCATATCCAGAGCGGCCTGCGAGGCGAGTCTGACCGGTTCCAGATCAAATTCCGGTTCTATGGACGGAAGCGTTTCAATTGCACCGCCCACATGATTCAGGAGCGCCTCACCAGTCGGGCCACTCCACAGAGAGGAATCAACCACAACGGTAATCTGCCCTTCAAGGCCGGTCGCATCAGGCCGGTAGTCTCCTCCAAGGAGTCCACCATCCCCACAGCCCAGTAATGAGAGAATCGGGGCAATCAGCAGAATAGAGCGGTACATAATATTTTATGGTTTCGGATTATTTGAGGGAGCGCACAAATCGTGCCGGAAGTTGATTGCGCCTGATTCGTGAGAGGGCGGGAATTATCCAGAGTTGTTTCATCCGCTTGATCACGGCGGATCCAACGATAAACTCATCCGTATGTTTTGACAGACATTGTTCATCTGTCTAACAACAATAACAACTTTATTTTTCCGACTGCTTAAGCCAGCCCCCGGCCGAGCATTCTGAACGATCTCCTTCCTCCAGATTGGTTCCAATATCCCTACCTGAATCAGGACAATCACCAATGCATCCCTGTCCGCTGTCCATGATCAAAACCGATTATTTGAGGGAGTGTACGAATTGGGCAAGAAGCGTGCCCCGCTCGGTTAATGAGAGGTCAGGGCGTGCCCAGAGCTGTTCAATCTGTTTGATTACGGCAGATCCGACAATAAAGCCATCCGTATGTTTTGACAGACGCTGCGCATCCTCCTTTGTCTGAATCCCAAATCCCACCAGAAGCGGGTTGTTGGTGATCAACTGACGCGCCTGTTTGAGATAGGTATTGATGGCCGCCATCCGCTCGGTGATCCCGGTTCCTGTTAATCCGGTAATTGATACGCAGTAGACAAATCCGTTCGAGATGCGGTCAATCTCCTTCATGCGCTCAGCCGGCGTATTCGGCGCAACCAGAAATACTAGATCCAGCCCCTTTTCCTGTGCATGGGTGCGTAGCAGATCGGATTCCAGCGGGGGCAGGTCCGGGATAATGAATCCATCCACTCCTGCATCGGCAGCCTGTCTGCAAAATTCTTCCACGCCAAAGCGGAGAATCGGGTTGATGTAGCCCATCAGCAGGAGTGGAGTGTCGCTGTGTTTCCTGAAGGTGATCACCGCGTTCAGCGTATTCTGCATCGTGACTCCCGCCTGCAGTGCACAGGTGCTGGAGTGCTGGATCGGCACGCCTTCGGCAAGCGGATCACTGTGCGGCATCCCCAATTCAATAAAGTCCGCTCCTCCCCGGTCAACCGCGTCCAGAAGCAGGTTGGTGACCGAAGGGTGAGGGAATCCGCTGGTGAGAAAGATCCCCATGGCCTTCTCGCCTTTTGCCTGAAGCGCATGCAATGTGGTTGTCAGCCTGGAACTCATAGATGATCCATGATCGTTTGCATGTCCTTGTCCCCGCGCCCGGAACAGTTCACCACAATAACAGAATCGGAGGCCACCTCCGGCAAAATTTTCTCAAGCGCCGCAATTGCGTGCGCAGTTTCAAGTGCAGGGATAATTCCTTCTGTTTTCGATAACAGGATCACACCTCGCAGCGCCGCCTCGTCGGTTTCAGCAAGGTAGGTTACCCGGCCAAGGTCCATCAGCCACGAATGTTCCGGACCAACCCCGGGATAGTCCAGTCCCGCAGAAATTGAATGTGCAAGCGAGATCTGTCCTTCATGGTCCTGCAGCAGGTAGCTCATGGCACCATGCAGAACGCCCATTGAACCTTTTGACAGTGTGGCGGCATGCTGTCCATCTAGCCCTTCTCCTGCCGCTTCCACCCCAAACATCTTCACCTCAGGATGAGGAATGAATGGATAAAACATCCCGATCGCATTGGATCCGCCTCCGACACAGGCGATGAGCACATCAGGGAGGCTTCTGCCGGTCTTGTCCTTTAACTGCAATTGAACTTCTTCACCGATCACCTGATGAAACGTGCGCACCATCATGGGATACGGATGGGGGCCAACGACAGAGCCGATGATGTAGAAGGTGTCGGATGGATTGGATACCCAGTCACGGATTGCTTCATTGGTTGCATCCTTGAGTGTCTGGCTCCCGCTCGTTGCCGGGCGGACTTCTGCGCCCAGCAGCTGCATGCGAGCCACATTCAGGGCCTGACGCTTCATATCTTCCGCCCCCATATAGACCACGCACTGGAGCCCGAACCGGGCGGCAACCGTCGCGGTTGCAACCCCATGTTGTCCAGCCCCCGTCTCCGCAATGATCCGGGTTTTTCCCATTCGGCGGGCAAGTAAGATCTGCCCAATGGTATTATTAATCTTGTGCGCCCCGGTATGGCATAGATCTTCCCGTTTCAGGAAGATTCGTCCTGCACCGAGTTCCTCACTCAACCGTTCGGCATCGGTCAGCGCCGTGGGGCGCCCGACATAGGTCTTCAGTAAATTCAGATACTGATTCTGGAATTCTGCATCCGGCCAGAACTGTTCAAAGGCCGTCTGAACAGCTCGCAATTCGGGGATCAGGATCTCAGGTACGAATGCACCTCCGTAGGGTCCAAAGCGCCCGTTTTCATCCGGTGCGTTATAATTCAAGTTCATCCTCCGAGATGGATTCAAAAAATTTTGTTACCAGATCAAAGTTTTTACGTCCAGGGGCATCCTCCAGTCCACTGGACACATCAACGCCCCGGGGCGAGACGGTCTCCACGGCCTCTTTTATATTATCGGGGTGGAGTCCTCCTGCCAGGATAATGGGATAATCGGATGCCAGCTGTTTTGCAATGCTCCAGTCAAAAGACATTCCTGTTCCTCCAGACAGGGCCGGGTGCCAGGTGTCCAATAGAAAGGTGTCAACACAGTTCTCGTAGGCGGCCAGAATCCTTGAAAGCGAGCGGGCAGTGCTGCTGGGACGGACCGCAAAGGACTTAATAATCGGGCGGACCATACGTCTGCAGTAGGCCGGCGATTCGTCTCCATGCAGCTGGATCAGATCAAAACCGGCAGTTTCGCTGCTTCGATTCACCGTTTCTGCATCCACATTCACAAATACACCGACAGTTTGAGGGCCGTAGATCCATGCTTTGATCTCTCTGACCTGTTCGGGCGTAAGGTATCGCGGGCTGGGGGGATGTTGAATGAAACCCAGGTAGTCCGCGCCGGAACCGGCACAAAATCGTGCATCCGCCAGCGTGGTGATGCCACAGATTTTTACTCTGCACAGCATTCGGTCTGCATTGATGGAAGGAGCGTACTGGTTTCCCTGCGAAGCCGCTGCAGGGCCATCCCTGGAGCATCGGCACGCATGAAGGTTTCGCCGATCAGGACGGCATCCACATCTTTCTGATGCAGGTAGGCCAAATCATCCGCCGACTGAAGTCCGCTCTCCGAAACTCTCACCAGATTCTTGTCAACCATCCTGAAAATTCGAAGCGAATGCTCAATATCCACATCAAACGTGTGCAGGTTTCTGTTGTTGACTCCAAGGATGGAAATTTGTGTAAAGTCAAGTTTATCCAACTCAATCGGATCATAGATCTCAACAAGACAATCCAGATTCAGTTCAGCAGCAAGGCGGAGCAGGTCACCAAGCAGGGGACGGTCAAGGATGGCGGCAATTAAAAGCACCGCATCTGCCCCGGCAGCACGGGCTTCGTAGAGTTGATAGGGATCAATGATAAAGTCTTTCCGCAAGACCGGAAGATGTGTATGCTTAACCACCGTTGTGAGGTCTGCGAGGGATCCGGAAAAATGTGCTTCTTCCGTGAGAACGCTGATTGCATCTGCAGGCGCATTTGAATACTGCCGGGCCAGAAAGGGGACATCAAATGGTTTCCTCAAACATCCTTTTGAGGGGGAGCGCTGTTTGATTTCTGCGATGATTGAGAGCCCGGGTGTCTGAAGTGCGGCCCGAAAATCCCTCGGCGGCGCAGCCGTGCAGATGTGTGACTCGAGTTCATGCACCGAAATGGACCGCTTTCGAGTGCTCAGTTGTGCCCGAACATCGGTGACAATACGATCAAGAACCGTCATGACCGTTACTGATTTTGCAGAGCATTTGAAGGCGCGTGAGTGCTGCTCCCGAATCAATACTTGCCCGTGCAGCTTCAATACAGTTTTCCATCCCGGCATAACGGCCCGACACCCGCAATCCCAGTGCACTGTTGAGGAGTACGACATCCCGGCCCGGCCCGTGGTCGCCGTGCAGGACGGCACGAAGGATTGCAGCATTCTCTTCTGCATCCCCGCCGGCAAGGCTGGCGGGATCTGTCCGCTTGAAGCCGTAGGTCTCCGGCTCAATGCGAGTTTCTCTTGGCTCCATCCCGGTTCTTTTATACTCAATGAGCACGGTGGGGGCGGAGATGGAGGCTTCATCCAGACCATCTTCGGAATGAAGGGTCAGGATATGTTCGGCTCCAAGTCTGTGCATGATTGCGGCAATCATCCGTGCGGTCTCCAGATCAAAGGCACCAATCACCTGCCGCTTTACGCCTGCGGGATTGCAAAGCGGTCCCAGGATGTTGAAGGCGGTGCGTGACCGGAGGGTCGTGCGAACCGGCATTACATGACGCATTGCCGGATGATAGTGTCGGGCAAAGATAAATCCGATCCCCGCTTTTTTGAGACAGGAGGCAACTTCGTCTGCGTTAAGATCCACATTTACGCCTAGGGCCTCAAGCACATCTGTACTGCCGGATCTGGAGGATACGCTCCGGTTGCCATGCTTCGCAACGGTCACGCCCGCACCCGCGCACACGAGTGCCGCCGCCGTGGAGATATTGAAGGTATGACTGCCGTCTCCGCCCGTCCCGCATACATCAATTGCATGCGGATCTTCGCATATGACCGGGACAAAATAGGTCCGCATGACCTGCACGAATGCCGTCAACTCTTCAACCGACTCTCCGCGGGACCGCATCCCCATCAGTAAACCGGCAATCTGAACGGGATCGGCTTTGCCTTGCATGATCTGATGCATTGCACCGGCGGCCTGCGCTGCCGAGAGGGATTTTCCCTGCGCAAGAATTTGCAGATATTCGGTCATGATAAAAATCCGAGGCGTGCGAGCCAATTATTCACTAATGTAGGGCCGTCACGGGTCATCACACTTTCCGGATGGAACTGCACCCCCTCTACGGGGTGGGTCCTGTGCTGCACACCCATGATGACCCCGTCCGGAGTTGCAGCGGTGACCTGAAGACAGTCAGGAATGGTTTGGGGATCTAAGACCAGAGAGTGATAACGTGTTGCCTCAAATTGCGGGGGAACCCCCTTAAAGAGTTGATTCCCGTGATGGCAGACCGTACTGGTCTTTCCATGCATCAGTGTGGGAGCATACGTTACTTCGGCTCCGTACACATCTCCGATCACCTGATGTCCAAGACAAATTCCAAGGATCGGGATCCTGGGGCCAAGTTTGGCAACGACCTCGTTGCAGATGCCTGCATCTGCGGGTCGACCCGGCCCGGGAGAAATCACAATCCCGTCCGGCTTCATGCTCCGAATGTCTTTCGGAGTCAGCACATCATTCCGCTCTACCCGAATCTCCTCCGTAGTACAGCCGATAAGCTGCACCAGGTTGTAGGTAAAGGAGTCGTAATTGTCAATAACTAAAATCAAACCCTGTACGTCGTTATGAGGCCGGTCAGTTCCCGGACCTTATCCATACACGCTTCGGCCCGTTCCCGCGCATGGATACCTCCCTGCCGAAGTACATCCCGAATATAGTCAGGCTGTTTCAGCAGTTCCCGTCTTCGTTCACGCGCTTCCGCGAAGTAGTCCGTAATCAGTTCCGTCAATACGTTTTTGGCGTGTCCATAGCCATATCCTCCACGCTGGTAGGCTTCTCTGATTTCCTGCTGCTGCTCGTCCGAGGCAAACAGCCGAATCAGGGCGAACACATTGTCTTGGTCCGGATCTTTGGGATCTTCCAGGGGGGTGGAGTCCGTGACAATCCGTTTGATCCGACGGTTTAACACCTTGCCTTCGTCAAAAATTCCAATCGTATTGTCGTAGCTTTTGGACATCTTGCGTCCGTCAATTCCAGGAACAATCGCTACTTGTTCCGTAATGTGCGCATGAGGTACAGGGAACAGCGGCCGGTCAGGTGACCAGATCCGGTTAAAGCGCTGCGCCGTATCCCGGCAGATTTCAATATGCTGTTTCTGATCGGCCCCCACAGGAACGATGGTTCCCCCGTAAATGAGAATATCGGAGGCCTGTAGAATGGGATAATTGAACAGGCCGCAGTTCGCTGAAAGCCCCTGGGCCACTTTATCTTTATATGAGGTGGCTTTTTCCAGTAGGGATACCGGTGTGAGGCAGAAGAAAATCCAGGTCAACTCATTCAGAAGTGGCACATCACTCTGCACAAAAAGATTTCCCTTGGATGGATCAAATCCGAGGGACAGATAAGTGACTGCCGCATCCAGAGTATGTGCGTAAAGTGCATCCGGATCCCGAACCGTTGTCATCGCATGATAATTTACGATGAAGTAGTAGGATGGGTGTTTGTGATGGAGCGCAATATGTTGCCGCAGCGCACCGAAGTAGTTCCCCAGGTGCAATGCACCGGAAGACTGGATACCGGATACGACAATAGTTTCACCGGGGGAAAAGGGATACTGTGCCATCGGGAGTCTTACGCGGCTGTGAGTGCACGGTGTGCACACTTTCGCAGAAAAGCCAGTCGGTTGTCGCTGTTCTCCCGCAGGCGCACCATGACCGCTTCGCTGCGGATCTGGTGTTGAACCGGACGCTCTCTTTCCAACCGTTCGCGGAATATCTGCTCACGTTCCCGCAAGTCGGAAAGTGCGTCATCACTGGCCAATTTGAAGGACCCGGGTTCCAGTGAGGTGCCGTTGAATGCCGGTTCCCCGCAGCTGAATACAAGTTCTTTGAGTTTCCCCACATCCAGTCGGAGCGTCTTCAGAATACGCTCCAGTTCCTGCTGCTCTGTATCGGATGCAAGAAGCGGCAGGAAGTTGGCGTAGGAAAGTTTCAGTTTCACATGTGCTTCAATCAGCGGATTGAGTCGTTCAGCTGTTTCTTTACGGCTGATGGTTTTTCCTGCCCAGCCTTTTTTGAGTAAAGCGGATTTGATTTCTTTAACGGTCATGAATCGGTTGTGCGGTACAAAGTAAATGGGGGTACCTATAAGAGTCCCTGGGCTGCAATGAACAGGGCCTGCCGGAGTGCCCGGGCCTTGTTTTTTGTTTCTTCGTATTCCAGTGCGGGCATGCTGTCTGCAACGATCCCTGCACCTGCCTGAATAAAGATATGATTCTCTTGAACAACCATGGTGCGAATGGCAATGCACATATCCATATTTCCAGAAAAGTCAATGTATCCTACCGCGCCGGCGTAAATGCCCCGGCGTGTCGGCTCAAGTTCATCAATAATTTCCATGGCTTTTACTTTGGGGGCGCCGCTGACGGTTCCGGCAGGAAAACAGGCCCGGAGTACATCCATGGTGGTCATGTTATCCCTTAGCAGTCCGGAAACCGCACTTACAATATGCATAACATGCGAGTAACGCTCCACATACGCATAACGGTCCACGGTTACACTCCCCAGTTTACTGATCCGCCCGAGATCATTGCGACCGAGGTCGACCAGCATCAGATGTTCCGCTCTCTCTTTTGCATCTTCAAGAAGGTCCCGGGCAAGCTGTTCATCTTCTTCCGGCGTTTCCCCGCGGGGGCGTGTCCCTGCGATAGGGAGTAACTCGGCATGTTTTTCCTCCACACGTACCAGAACTTCAGGAGAACTGCCAATGAGTGAGACCTCCCCCAGGTCAAGATAAAAAAGATAGGGCGAAGGATTGACCTGGCGAAGTGCACGGTAGAGATTGAACGGGTCGCCTTCAAAGGAGAGAGAGAATCGCTGGGAGAGCACAACCTGAAAAATGTCCCCCTCATAGATCCGCTGCTTTGCCTCGGTAACGACCGCTTCAAAGTCCTCACGGGCGAAATTTGACGTTAGCTCTCCGGAGCCCAGCTTGACCGGGTCCGGGCTGCGAAACGGAGTTTGCAGATCACGTTCCAGATCCTGGATGCGCTCGGCTGCCTGGGTGTATTCTTCGTCAAGATCCGAGTCCGGCGTAATAAACACATTTGCAATCAGTACAATCTGATGCTTTAAACGATCAAAGGCGGCCAGACTGTCGTAAAAGCACCAGATTGCATCAGGAAGGTTCAGGTCGTCGGCTGGCGGATCCGGCAAATGTTCAATAAGACGTACATTATCGTACCCCAGATAACCGACTGCGCCACACCGGAACCGGGGCAGTCCAGATAACTTAACCTCGACAAACTCATCCATAAAGCGATGAAGGACATCAAATATATCCGTATCCGGAGTCGTTACCGTCTCCTTCCTGCGAACATGTTCTATGGTGACTTTTCTTCCCGAAGACCGTACAATCCGATAGGGGTTTCGGCCCAGGAACGAATAGCGGGCCATGTGATCGCCTCCTTCAACACTTTCCAGCAGGAATGCATGATGGCTGTGCTGCCGCAGAGCCAGAAGAGCACTCACCGGAGTAAGCAGATCCGCGCTTAAGCGACGGTTTACCGGAACCACAAAGCGCTGAAGCCCCTTTGCATGCTCTCGTTCAACCACTGAGTAGAATTCATGGCGTGTCATACTTGCTTATACGCACAATCCGGCAATTCAATGCCATATAATCTGGCGAGATGGATTTCGGTACGTATTTTGGCGCACATTTGGCAGATGGATCGGGTAAAATTCATTAATTTTGGGAGAATCAAAACACAAGAGTGATGGCTTTTTTTGCATACCGTAAGAATCTTGAACGATTCCTTTATGTGCTGGCGCTTGCCGGAATGGGTTTAACGCTTCATATTGCGCTCTGGTACACCGAAGGGGGGAGTGCCGGTGAGGATCCACTGTGCGGGATTGGCTCGGACTGTACCGGTGTCATCGCCAGTGATCCAGCTCCATTTGGCATTCCAAGTGCGTGGTGGGGATTCCTGTTTTATGCGGTGGTGGCCATTGGCAGTATCCTGATTGCAAGAAATGCCGGCGGATGGGGGAGCCAATTTACAAAGGGGCGGGCGGTCATCGTTGGATTTGGCTGGATATATTCGTTGTTTCTGACGATTTTGCAGGCAACGGCCATTGAGGGGTGGTGCCAGCTTTGCCTCTACTCGTTCTCTATTGTCACCCTGATTGCAGGCGTTACGTTCTATTCGTTTTTGAAAAAATCCAATGCACGCTCTCTGCGCAGCGCTCCAGCGGGGGAGGCGAAATTCCATGGTGTTGCAGCGGCAGTGCTGCTTGGGCTTCTTCTGTGGGACTATTCGAATGCTCCCCGGAATGAAGTGACACCGCCGCTTACGGCTTTGAACGAAACAGACATAGATTCCGCCTTGTGCACCTACGCCCCGGATTCTCCGACCTTTGACAATCTGGAGCAGATTGTCATGGATTATGATCCCGTCTTTGGGCCGGCAGATGCCCCAATCATTGTGATGGAGTTTCTTGACCCCAATTGCAACCACTGTAAGACGGTGCATCCACATTTAAAGGCATTGGCGGAAGCATATCCTGACTCGGTCCGTGTCGTATTCAAACCGGTGGCCATCGTTGGAGGTCCGACCCATTCCATGGATGAAATTGCGGCACTTTATTATGCGAATGACCACGGGGTATTTACGGAGATGCTGGATTTAGTCTTCCGGCATCAATCTCCGGCAACCGGTTTATCGGTAGATATTCTGGCAGGTTTTGCAAAGGATCTTGGGTTGGATGACGGGGATTTTCGCAGGGCGTTGAGGGAGCGGGAATTTGCATCCAGGACGGTTCAGACCCGCCAGTTTTTCTCAGGGATGGGGTTTACAGGGGTTCCGGTCATCATTGTTCAGGGGCAGCGTATCAGCAGTGCAAGTCGCAGTGTAGCATGTCTCAAGCATTTCGTTGAGCGGGCCAAACTTCAATTATAGTATTGATGAAATCAAAAGAACTTGAATCTCGCTGCATCAATACGATACGGATGCTGGCGGTGGATGCAGTTGAGCGTGCCCGGAGCGGGCATCCGGGTATGCCGATGGGGGCTGCTCCCATGGCGTATGTATTATGGACTGAGTTTATGCGACATAATCCCCGGAATCCAGACTGGGTGAACCGTGACCGCTTTGTTCTGTCGGCCGGGCACGGTTCTATGCTCCTTTATGCATTGCTGCATTTGACCGGATATGATCTTCCTCTGGAGGAGATTAAAAATTTTCGGCAGTGGGGGAGCCGAACACCGGGGCATCCCGAGCATGGTTTAACTCCCGGGGTTGAGACGACAACCGGCCCCTTGGGACAGGGATTTGGGAACGGGGTCGGTATGGCGATTGCGGAAGCACATCTTGCCGCACGCTTTAATCATGACGGGGCCGCAATCATCGACCATCACACCTACGGGATTGTATCCGATGGGGACCTCATGGAGGGAATTTCTCACGAGGCCGCCTCTCTGGCCGGACATCTTGGACTGGGGAAATTGATTTATCTGTGGGATGATAACCGGATCACGATTGATGGTGGCCTGGAGTTATCGTCCTCCGAGAATATACCGGGCCGGTTTGCATCCTGCGGATGGCATGTGGTTCAGGGGATTGATGGCGAAGACACGGGAGCAATCCGGGAGGCGCTCCAGGAAGCTCAGGAGTGCACAGGCATGCCATCTCTGATTTGTGTTCGCACCACGATTGGACATGGAAGTCCCAATAAGGGTGGGACTGCTGCTGCACACGGAGCCCCGCTTGGCCCTGATGAAGTTGCGTTAACAAAGCAGGCTCAGGGATGGCCGGCTGATCCGCAGTTTTATGTCCCGGTGGAGGTGAAGACAGTGATGAATTGTACTGCATCCGGGGCGGAGCAGGAGCAGGAATGGATTGCACGGCGATCTGCGTATGCAAATCTGCACCCGGAAAATTCGGCAGAATTCGATGCATTGCATACGAGAGAACTGCCATCGGATTGGTTTGAGGATGTTGAAAATCTCAGTATGGAGCATGCGATGGCGACCAGAGCTGCAAGTGGGACGGTATTAGAGGTGCTTCTTGCCAACGTCCCCGGCCTGATCGGAGGTTCCGCGGATTTGACAGGATCCAATAAGACCAGGGGCAAGGCCCAAAGCGTCCTCACCGGGAATGATTCATCGGGAAGTTATCTCTATTACGGGGTTCGGGAACATGCAATGGCTGCGATCAGCAATGGACTCGCATTGCACGGTGGCTTGCGTCCGTATTGTGGTACGTTTCTGGTATTCAGTGATTACCTTCGTCCGTCCTTGCGTCTTAGTGCGCTGATGGGACTTCCTGTGATCTATGTGTTTACGCATGATTCCATTGGAACCGGTGAAGATGGACCGACGCATCAGGGCATAGAGCAGGTAATGTCTTTGCGGGCGATTCCCAATCTGGTTGTTTTGCGGCCTGCGGATGCCAATGAGGTCCGATACGCATGGCGTGAAGCAATCCAGAGGAACGACGGCCCGACGGCCCTGATCTTGACACGGCAGGGCGTTCCCCCGGTCACGGGAGGACTAGATGAGGTCGACAAGGGTGCATATATTGTGGAAGGGGAGCAGGGAACTGCCCCTCATGTGGTCCTGATCGGAACCGGGAGCGAGTTACAGTATGCGGTTGCCGCCGCATCAATCCTGCAATCTGAGGGAATTGTCACGCGCGTGGTGAGTATGCCCTCCTGGGAATTATTTGCACTGCAGTCCGACTCCTATCAGGAAAAAATTTTCCCGAACTCAGTACCGGTTCGTGTTGCCGTTGAGGCAGGCATATCGCTTGGCTGGCAACGCTATGCCAGTCACACCGTATGTATAGACCGGTTTGGAGCGTCTGCACCGGGGAAGGATCTCTTTGAACAGTTTGGCTTTCATGCGGAACGAGTCGCCGAAGTGGCACGGCAGGCTTTAGCGGATGCATAAGTATGCTGCGTATGGTAACCGGCTGCGCAGTCATGCTTCTTGCTCATACGGGTGCAGCGCAACAATTTGCGGGAGAGGAAGCATGGAAAGTTCTCTTTGAGCACGAGGGAGTCCGGTTCCTGTATGTGTTCTACCCCAAGGCGGATGCCGTCAATGACGGGGTAGTGGTGATGCTCCAGAATCAGAATGAATACCGTGTCCGTTACAGATTTACGATTGTTTTTGAATCCCCGGAGGGGGAAGTGTCTGCGGATGCCGAAGGTTCTCTGGAACCGCTGGAAATGAAAACCGGAGATGCAGATGGACTGTTCTGGGTTCCCTTTGACGATGAGCGCTCACTCGGTGCAATTGGAGTGAGGAATTACAAGATCACTCGCGCAAACGAAAGGATGCAGTTCTTTAACGGACCATCCAGATGTCCCTGACCCGGCGCCATTTTATGACTGTCTGTGCCTCTATCGGGGCTGTGGGCGGGGCATTTTCCGATGTCCTGGCCCGGCATAGAGGGCCGATCACGGTAGAGACGGCTGCATGAGCAGAGGAGATCGCCGGGATTGAACTCACGCGGGAACAGCGGTTGAGGATCTGGAGCAGCATGCCTGCGTTATGCTTCCATCCGTCAACTGGCATTGCCGAATGATGTGCATCCTGCACTCATCTTTGATCCGAGTAGATCGGAGGTGCAGGTTGGATCCAGCGGGCAGGGGTTGAATGGGGATCCCACTCCTGTAGATCGTTCAGTCAAAGCAGATGACCTTGCTTTTATGCAGGTCGCAGAACTGGCATATCTACTCAAATCCAGAGTTGTTTTATTGGTTGAACTGACAGAATTGAACGGTTGAAGAAATAGACAGTCTCCTCCATTCCGTCATTACATTGACGGAAGATCTGGCACACAGACGGGCCGTTCATGCGGACATGGAACTGGATGCCGGAATTTGACGGGGCCCTTACATGGCATCCCCCGGGGGCTAAAGATTTACTCAGTGTTCCCGGTTATCCGATGACCTGGGGAGCAATGCTGTTCAAGGATCAGGTTTTGGATACCAAGGCGGCGGTGGATTGTTTAGAGGCTGCCGGTGCCGTTTTGATTGCAAAGTTTCGCTTGGCGCTCTTGTCTGGGGGGATGTGTGGTATGGGGGGAAAACCCGGAACCCATGGAATATCAAGCAGGGATCCAGCGGGTCAAGTGCAGGTCCAGGGGCGGCAGTCGCAACAGGGCTCGTCGGGGTTGCAATCGGATCCGAACTCTGGGGTCCATCGTATCTCCTTCAACCAGAAACGGCGTGACTGACACCGTCCCACCTATGGATTGGTGAGCCGCCATGGAGCGATGACACTTTCATGGAGTATGGATAAACTAGCAGTCTGTGGATGAAGTCTGGGATTCTAGGAATTCTAAGATATGGAGTGGTATATTACGGTTGTGTCTCTAATTTCAAATTCAACCATACCAATTCATGGCTGTAGGAAAGCGAAAGAAGTGTAGACAGGGGGAGCTGTTTTTGTGTGCTCACGAGATCCGTTCTTCGCCCAACCCTTTCTATGAGTCCTTCAACAAAATGCTTAGCAAGAACGGATTTGACGCGTATGTGGAGGACCTTTGTGCGCCATTTTATGCGGACGGTAAAGGTCGTCCAGGTGTGTATTTTCGGATGTTGCCGGTGGGGTTTTTAGAGGGTCTGGAGTCGGGTGTCTGCCGCATCTGGGCAAAAAAAGGCTGGGACCGGTGGCTGTCCTGGGCCATGCGCTACCGGTTGGAACCCATGAGACAAGCCGGCAAAACCGTCAAATAACATCTCTGGGGAATCATTAATGCCATCGTTCTGGAGGGCGGTAATGGCCCCGCTGAAAGCATTAACAGCCGAATCAAAACCGTCAAAATCTGTAGCCGCGGCTTCCGAAATAAAAAACGCCTCGCCACCGCAATCTACTTCCATCTCGGAGGCCTTGACCTCTATCCAGATGGAGTCCAAAAACGAGGCGTTTCACTAAAATAATCAAAGAGCCAATTGTTGGTTTTTTAGGAACCTTGGAAGATTAGGAGACATGAGTTATGGGCCGGGACACAAATTTTTGCATCTTTAGTTTTTCTCTACTGGTGATGTTTATTTCTGTGACTGGCATTCCGAGTTCTGTTTATGGGCAGACTTGGTGGGAATACCAGTCGCGTGACGATGCGGTCTGGACAGATGTTACAGAGTCCACGGGTGTATTGTGGCTGGTCAAGGGTATTAATGATGTAGGAGATCCAAACGTGCCGGGCGGACTTACCCAGTGTCAGGATCCACTAATTCCACTGGAAACTGAATGGGTGCTTCGCACAACAAAGATTACTTTTGCAAATGAATCTTACGCCGGAACAAAACCTTGTGGACAGGACGTAATCGGCTGGCTTGCTGTGGTGGAATCGGACGATTATGTTACCACTGGATTTAAGCCACAAGCTTTCCATTTTGGAGATGCTGACTTTTTGAAATGTGATTATAATGCAATTCTCTGTGTTGATGTACATATTGTCGATACGAAGGATGATTTACCAGAGCCACTACTACCTTGGTATCCTCCACCGAATATCCCCGAAGTAGTTTTCGTTTCAACCTCAAGCAGCGCAGCCGAAGATGCGGGAAACCACAACGTAGCAGTAAATCTGAGCTCTGCTGCGCCTTCCGGAGGGTTAACCCTGAATTACGGTCTAGGCGGAACGGCAACAAGAAATACGGATTACACCAGTTCAGGGACGGTTTCGGTGACCGCGGGAGCAACTTCGGTGAATATTCCGGTTGCGATTATTGATGACAATGCTGACGAGGGGAGCGAAACCATCATTCTGACCCTGACAGGCGGTACGGGATATACGGTGGGGGGTGCAAACGTCCATACCTTGACGATTACCGATAATGATGGAACGGTGGTTGCTGCGCCGGAGATCACGTTCGCTTCGGCTTCAAATAGCGTGGACGAAGATGC
>JAJEFL010000038.1:0-34032 GCA_022820435.1 Rhodothermales bacterium | reverse complement strand
CAATCCATTCTCATGCGAGATGACAATATCCGGCTGCTTCAGTTTTTCCACAAATACGCCGGTCTGCTCTGCACCAACCGTCCAGCCTGGATGCTTGCTGCGCAGGCATTCGGCGAGTTTGGCGTTGACCGTCTTTTCTGTGTTCGTCGGCATGGATTCCGTCAAAATAAGACGTGTACAGCGGTTTGTGGACACCGAACAGGACGCGGGATCGTCCGCATAGAACTCATGGAAATGCCGGATCGGATGGAATGGAGGAGAAATCAGTGGTGTGAACGGATGAAAGGCAGGTTTGGTTCGTATGCGCTGGCCAAAGAGAAAGATGGATCTTTATCCAAAGACAGCGCTCCGAAGTGCGGGGATTCTGAGTGAATATGACTATATTCCCAAGGCTAACATAGTTGTTAATGGTAATTCGGAACTGGTTACGGCTCTTCCTCCGCATTGCGGGGGAACAAAAAAGATTATGACGGACATCTTCAGACGAAAAAAGGAGGAAACGTATCTGCACGATTATGAAGGGAGGAAGTAAAACATTTGAAGACCGTTCCCGTCGCATTGCACCCGGAAAAGATGATGTTTAACCGCCCGGAACAACTGCTGCGAGAAATACGTCTCGGGGAGGACAGTCCGCTTACGCTTGAAACTGTCAGGTTCAGAGGAGAGCGGGTTATTGGTCCAGAGCAAGACAGACTAGCCAACGAACTTGCCTCCATGGCCAATGCAAAAGGCGGCGTGCTTGTTCTAGGCGTGGATGACAAAACTCGTGAAATCATCGGCATCCCGTTAGAACGTTTGGATGTTGTTGAGCGCTATGTGTGCGAAATTTGTGACGAAAGCATTACCCCTCCTGTTTTTTTTCATTCATTCCGAATGGAACTCCCTGACAGCATGGGTGCTTCAAAGATTATTCTCAAGATTGAGATTCCGCGCAGCCTTTTTGTTCACGAAAGTTCGGGCGGCTATTTTTTGCGCCGGGGGAGTTCAGTACGAAAAATGTCGCCGGAAGTCCTTGCCCGCCTGTTTCAGCAGCGAAGCCAGGCCCGGTTGATCAGATTTGAGGAACAATCGGTTCCCTGGTCAAGCATTGATAATTTGCACACGGAACTACGGAGCAGATACATCACACGTTCCAATGAAAGGCCTGATGTCGTTCTCTTCAAACGTTCGTTGCTGGTCGAAGAGGCAAACGGGAATCTGGCTGCCTCGGTAGCAGGCATATTGTCTTGCTGTGAACACCCAGAGAGATTTTTGCCCAACGCGTTTATTGAGGCTGTGCGGTACAGGGGAACAAGGCAGGATTCCAATTATCAGATGGATGCGGAAAAGATTTGTGGACCTCTTGATCGTCAGATCAGGGATACCATGATTTTTTTGAGAAAGAATCAGACGGTTGGTACCATTAAACCGCCTCATCGTGTTGAAAAGCCTCAGTTCAGCGAACGAGCCGTATTCGAAGCTGTGGTTAATGCCGTAGCCCATCGGGACTATTCGGTATATGGGTCCAAGATACGGTTCTTCATGTTTGATGATCGGCTGGAAATCTATTCACCGGGTGCTCTTCCCAATACGTTGACGGTTGACAACATACACCTTCGTCAGTCAACGCGGAATGAATTGATTGCCAGTTTGCTTTCAGAAACACCGATCACAGAGGCAGTTGGGGATATAGGGCGTAGTTCCTACATAGAAAAACGGGGGGATGGGGTTCCAACCATACTGGATGAGAGCGAAAGACTTTCGAAAAAAAAGCCAACGTATGAACTCATTGATGATGCTGAACTCTTACTGACCATTTACACGGCCAAAACGACATGAATGCATCAGGGTGGATGCTGACATAAGGGAACCGGATCCAACGTAGTACCAAGATCCTATGTGTAGCGTGAGGTGCAACGAAGAAGAAGGTTGAATTCACCTGGATGCACACCGGATGCTGTGCACATAACCGTCAGTTGACCATAATTTGCTGAAAGAGGAGGGTGTCTACGCGGATAGACGCAACGGATTTGAGCGCCGGCAATCGTGTACTGTCGGGGTGCCGTTGTTGCATAGAGTTCGCAAGGTGGACTCGGATAGCCTCGGAAGTATTTTCCTGAACAAGTGGATCCTCCTCAAGTCCTGATTCCAATCCTGCCAGTGCAAACGCTTCATTGCGGAGTGCACGTCCAAGTGAGGCCGCTGTATTGGAGGTCATTTCTGATCGCGGAAGTTCAGAGAACCAGAAGAAATAGTCATCACCGGTAAAGGTATGGGTACGCCCATTCAGAGTAAAGGTCGCAAGCGGCGTATCAGGTGAAAGAGGGAAAGCCGCCGTATCATACATGTGGTTCAGAGAGACGGACCTACCTGTGATCCGGCCTAGTGCGGCTTGCAGTGAACGGACTCCTTCGGGGTTGATTTGCACATTTCGGGTTTCCATGAAGGTGCGAACAAACTGGTCCCCCTCCAGTCGTCTTCGGCGGATCCGCAAGAGGCCTGCAATTCCGTTTTTCCGATTCTGGAACTCCGATTCCGTGAGAATGGGCGCACTTAAGCGGTTCTCAACCCGGATGATATGCCAGCCCTGCCGGCTCCGAACAGGTTCGGAGTAGTCCCCGACCGATAATGCAAACGCGGCCTCTGCAAAGGCATCATCCACCTGGAAGTATCCTATTTCGCCGAGCCAGCCTGCGGTGGAATCAAAATGTTCGGTTCCAAAGGTAACCTGTGCCTCGTCAAGGAACGGGGTACCGCTCTCTATTCGTGCATGCGCGGCACGGGCATCTGTTTCATTTCGATAAAAGAGGTGACGTGCCATCACCGGCTGCTTGTACCGGGCAAAGGCCTGACGAATTTCTGTGTCCGTTAACGCTGGAAGCTGTTCCAGAAATTCAAGTTCATAGTAACGCCCGCCGATTGCACGCTTACGGGCGAGGTCGGTGAATGCAGAGAGCAGGGAGTCGGAGTCCAGATTGCGGCGCAAAGCCTCTTCATACCAGAGGTGTTGTTCAATGAGCAGGTCAAGATGGACATAACGGGCTTCCGGGGTATCATTGTGGCCGCGCTGAATCAGATCCTGAACATAGGAACGCTCAAAATCGCCGACCGTGATCGTATGCCCGTTAATGTGTGCCAGTGCCTGATCCTGTTCGCGAAGCGGCGTGGAGCAGCCGGCAAGTAAAATTAAGAGCGGAAAAATCCCCCGGCACTCAGAAGTAGACACGAAAATCCACCACCTGCGTTTGCCCAAGAAGATCAAATGGCGTATATGCATAATCAAATCCAAGCCGGACACCGAAGGTGCGCACATCTACCCCGGCGCCAAACGTCAGGTGACTGTCTACATTGTCCAGAAACAGATCCTTGTATCCACCCCGGAGATCAAAATTAAAAGTTCGGTTGTGAACACGTAACTGTGCTCCCGCATCTGCGTTCAAACTGTTGTCGTTACTCTGCTGTATATCCGCCAGCGCAGATAACTCAATCATGCCGGCCTTTACAACAGGCATGGCAATGCCAAACTTGAAAGAGAGCGGCAAGTCCCAGGAATCCATCTCAATGCGGGCCGGGATATCGGGGTTATTCCCGCTGATTGTCGCGTCAATGTCAACAAATACAATGCTGTTGACACCGGTCATCTGCATCTTTCCGCCAAAATTCTGGATAGAGGCTGCAATAATCAACCCGCGCAGATATTCGGACTGCAGCACAAATCCGAAGTCAAAACCGATCGTACTGGCGGTCATGTCCCGGATCTGCTGGCGCACATACTTGGCTGTCCCGCCAAAGTAGAAGGATTGGGTGAGCGGCTGTGCGTAGGTGAGACCTAAACTGAAATCGCCTGCACGGAAGGTTTCCCCGGTTCCTTCAGGCAGTGCGACGGTCCGTACGATCATGTCGCCGTAGTTCACGGCGGCGACGCTCAGTCCCAGGATCCGATCCCCAAATACCGGCACAACCACTCCTGCAGCATTGTAGTCAATGTCTGCAAACCAGCGCGAATGGGAGAGGAATACGCTTCCCGAACCATGATTCCCGTAGGAACGGGCTGCACCGGCAGGATTCCAGAAAAGTGCGTCTGCACCGGTTGCGACCGCGGTGTAGGCATGCCCTAGCGCCTGTCCACGTGCACCGGTTCCAAGCGTCAGGAAACTGGCGGCAGTGGTTCCCGTACGGCTTTGTGCAGACACGAGATCTGAACTGCCGATGAGCAGGAGTATCGGCAGTACAAACTGGCGGATCAGGATGCGGATGACAGGGATCATTTAACAAGGGCGAATTTTCCCACATGCTCACCAATATTGGGGGCTTCAACATGGAACACATACACGCCGTAGGCAATATCCTGCTGCTCTTCCGTCCGGAGATCCCACCACTCGGCCCCATCACTGGTGCCCCCGTCATGGTGGAGGGTGCGAATCAGTTCTCCACGGATGTTAAAGATGCGTATGGTGCACCGGGGCGGAAGGTTAATAAACTGTATTCGCCGTTCCCCCCGGCCTTCAATCTGGCTCCTTGGCTCAAACGAAGAGGTGCCTACATAGGGGTTGGGAACCACGGCAATCCGGTCCAGCTCGCTGCGTGCCAGGTCCGTATCAATCTGTGATGAACGCAGGGTGAACTGGAAGAAATCTCCAGTTGCGAACGGCTTTCTGCTGCTGATATGAAAGGAATTTCCGGCAGAAGGAGGATTGGAACTCCCGTCAGGAGAGTTGAATTTGATCCGGTAACGAAAACGCCAGGGGCCGCGGTTTCCGGGCCGCTCCGCAATAATCGCCTGATCTCCGGCATCAAACACTCCGCTGTCATTCGTGTCCTGCATAAAGAGTTCTGCAGGGGTGTTTTTGGTTTTGTTGATGGTGAAAACAGGAACTTCATCCCGCAGGTAACCGAAGAATCGCGGCGGACGATAAAGAGAATCACTGGGGGAAACCCAGATGAGCTGATAGTCGTCCGGCGAGGCACTGAAGGCCGATGTGGTATCCCGGTCTACCGAGGCAATCCAGTTGGTGGAGTATCCGTCCAAAGTGCGCGGATCCAGGTCGTAAATTTCATTTTCGGTCCTTTCATTGGCCAGAAATCCCGTCCGAAGTACATCCAGTTCGCAGCCCAGCGGGGCAGGGCACTCAACGTTGTTGATGTCAATGATAAATCCGCCCGCGGGAGGGGTCGCATCAATGATTGGGGAGGAATCAATGAGGGTTTCTCCCGAAACGATATTGACCACCTCGTAGGCCCTTGTCTGATACAGATCAGAAACTTCGGATACGGGTTCGCTAAAGAAAGAAATCCGGTAGATCCCGTCAAAGTCAGCTTGCAGTTCCTGGATCACCCGCACATGAATGGATCCGGATCCAAGCCCCTGGGTCACGCGGCTCAGATCCTCATTTGCGCCGCCCTCAACATATCCGACCGGGGCGGATCGCGGGACAACAACGGCCGCATTGCGCGAGAACCCGGTTAAGCGTCCTGCCTGATTTACACTGACATTGAAGGAGTTCTCCTGCGGATCAATGGATTCTTTTGACAGATCATCAGGATCCCGAAATCCCCGATCATAGGCAACGAGCGCATAATAGTAGGTAATCCCGTTGGTGACATCTTCGTCAATGTAATAAAACTGAAGTCCGGTATTGTCCCCTAGATTGTAGACCGCCTCGCCTTCCAGAACGGTGACGGGCCCCTGGATATCATTCTCGAGGTCCCATTGAGCAATGGGCTTAAAGAAGGTGGCGGTACCGTCTATGTCGGTAATGGTGCGTGCATCAAAGAGCAGAGGGTCGGTCCCTTTGTAGAGTTTGAATCCCTCAAAGTCAAATTCCTGGGTAAAGCGGTCAAAGCTTCGGACGGCTACGGTGTCCCAGCTAAGCACAACGCGTCCGTCACCGGGAACGGCGGTCAGTGCGGGCAGGAAAGGGGGCTGGGCAAACGTATAGTCCGCGTTAAAGATGCTTTGGGCGGTACGACGGTTTTTAAAGAAGTCACGCTCATCCTCTCCAAAGATCCATGCCGTGGAGAAGAAGTCGGTTCCGCCGGACTCAAGGCCGATCGGGCCGGACGAGAACAGGATGAAGGGTTCCAGATCTGCTTTGAACTCTTCGGGTTTGGTTCCCAGGGGGAACTGGGCATTATTAATAATTCGATCCCACATCCATGCGTCATCACGCAGGTTGTCTCCGCTTTCATAAAAGGGACGGGTCTGCAGATCAAACCCGGTCAGGCCAACCTGATCAGACTCGTCTACATCCAGTTCATCAAAATTGGGCTCTCCAAGTGTTGGAATCCCGTCCGCCTCTCCGTCATCCGGACCGGGGTATCCCAGATCAAAGGGTCCCTGGCCATCCCGGCCTACATCATTATTGAGCGCTTCGCCGGGATCCAGAACTCCGTTGTCATTTTCATCGGAAAAGCCAACCCAGTCCATGTTCTCATCTCCGGTCCACCAGCGTCCGGCAATATAGGCCGGGCGGGACTCAATGGGGCCGTAATAGGCCTCAAAATCTGCCGTGTTGTACATGGAGTTGGCCACTCCCAGGATCTGCTGCTGCCCCTCCACAAGGGTGCCGGGTCCGTTGAACCGGGATTCATCGGTCATGCCGTCTTCGTCATTATCCAGTGCATCACTCGCCCGGGCCGGGCTCTCAAGGAATGCAAACCCGGTGTATCCCAGATCGTAGTTGCCTCCCGTCGGGCGTGTGCCAATCCCGTCCTGATCCCATCCGTAGGCAACATCCTGCTGCGGGTTAAATGCCGCATTCTCGTCGCCTTCCTCATTGCCGAGGCCATAATCCATGATTTGTCCCAGATAAAGATCCGTATGCGTTTTATTGGTGACGTTTGAGATCCGGTAGAGAATGAACATGAGATCTTCGGCCAGCACATTCGCCCACTGAAACAGACGAACCTGGGTCTGCAATCCCATTCCTCCGATGGTGGAGTCTGCGCTGCTTGCATAATACACGCCGTATTCACTGTTCGGGCGCCGGGTTTCGGAATCAATGGCATACTCAAGATCTGTAAAGTCATCCATCACATAGAAACTTTCCAGATCAGCATTGAAGACGCTCCGTCCAAAGAAGCCGTTCCAGTTTCCCGGCCAGCCGGGATCATCCGGGTTGTTCAGCCGGTCGGGCCAGAATTGGGGCCAGGAGGTGGGGTCATCGCTAAGGGCGGGGGTTGGCGTTCGCTGACCGGTAATTGGATCCAGACGATTCTCATTCATGAACCCCGGGAGCGGTGTCCATCCCCAGAGCGAGCCATCCGGGCTTAACCGTTTGCCAAAGTCCCGGTATGTCAGGATGACCGGATTCAGGATGGTATCGCTTCGGGCTCCGGGAAAAAAATCCGGCCATTTGAGGCGCTCCCCGGGAACCTGCCCGGCGACCATGATCCCCACGCCATCAATATGGCGCCCGCCGATGCCGCGCGGCCAGATCCCCCACGGGATGTCATTCCATCGCGCAAGTTCGCCGTGATTCCGGAAGTTGGTTTCAATCAGGTTTCCGTCCAGTACCCCGCGTGCAATCAGATCTTCGTCTCCCCTGAGGTCAGCAGGAATATTCTGCCCCTGCGTGACCGCGGGCAGGATAGAGAGCAAGCCCAGACCAATCAGGAGGTATTGAAGTTTTGTGCACTGCATCAGAAACGGTAGTTGAGTCCAATACTGACCTTGCGGGGTGCCCCGAAATTTTCCTGCCGATAATAGAATTCGTCCAGACTGTTGAGTCCGCCGACCTGTGCACCGGTCCGCCGGAAGAGTTCCAGAGTAACGGATTCATCGGCCCGGCCGGTATCTTCGTATACGCCAACTTCCTGAACGGTATCAAAGACATTCTGTGCCTGCAGGAATAACTGTACGTTCGGGCCGATTCCGGGAATACGGTAGTACATGCGTACGTCTGTCCCGAAGATGAGCGGTTTGGTCGCGTTATTCTTTTTTACGGAGCGGATAAATTCCCGCACCGTTGTGTAAGGGGTGCCACTCTGCAGCCGGTTGATGAACGTGATGGAGAGCCCGGAGACAGGTTCCAGTGTGATCGTATTGTTGAGTACATGTCTGCGGTCCCAGTCCAGTCGAACCAGAGAGAGAATTTCATCCAGTCCGGCCTGCTGGCGGCCGAACGCCTCTCCGGGGCTGGAGGAGGTTCCCTCTGCAAACTGCAGGGTATAGTCAATGGTCCAGCTCAGGCGGCCGCCCGGCCGCTGGAACAGAGAAAAGGTGAGGCCCCGGATTGTCCCGTAATCCCGGTTGATCCACCGGATCACGAAGTCGCCCTGCGGAGTTCGGGAGATTTCCTGCCCGGTCAGGTTCCGAACATCCTTGGAAAAAATGGTGATCTCCATCCCGATGCGGCTGGTGAATCCCTGCTGTAATCCGATCTCAAACGAGAGGGTGCGTTCAGGATTAATACCGGGGTTACCGAATGAGTTCGAGAGAGAGGCGGGATTGACCTCATATTCGGGGTTGGTGTAGAGGAGTCCGAATGAGGGGATCTGGAAGAAGAGTCCCGCGGAAAAACGCATCACACCTGTCTCCGAAATCGGGAATGCCACCCCGAGGCGCGGGCTAAGCTGCATGTCCACTTTGGCGGGTTCGCGGTTGGAGCGTGTGCTGCCCGGATTATCCGGATCGGGGATCTCCGCAAGTTCTCCCTGTCCCCAGTCAATGGGAGATAAATAATCCGGATCAAAGTAGTCCAAACGCAGGCCTGCATTCACGATCAGCCCTGTAAACTCCATTTTATCCTGGATGTATGCGGACATCTCCACCGGCTTTGCCTGAAGGAGATTGTCCGCGAACTGGTCCGGGGAGGGCTGCGGCAGGTTTCCGGTCCGGAAGGAGCGTTCAATGCCAAAATCCCGGTTATCCAGTGTATGCCAGCGGGTCTGGACACCGATTTTGACCAGATGTACCCGGTTGAGTTGATGGGAGTAGTCGGCGACAATCGTATGCGTTGCTGTAAGCTGGTCGCTGTTGGAGAGATCATTGCCGCCCACCGCAAATGCATTGGCTCCCTGCAAAAACCCAAAATCACTGCTCACATGGCGTTCATCAAAGGGCGATTCATAGAGATAGACATCCGTCTTGTCATGCAGATAACTGTAGGACAGATTGGCAAATGCACTATTGCCAATGGTGTAGCGGACTCCCAGAATGTGTGTCTGATTAAAAAAGTGAACGGTATTAATCCCGTCCGGTGTGTACTTTCGAAAATGACTGTACGGCTTAAAGGTGCCGGACTGAAGGAACACATTGTAGTCAAACTTCAGCCGGGAGGTCAGGGAATAGCCGAGGGTCGCATTCACGGATACGCGGTCTGTACGGTTCCGGGGCACAAAGTCTCCGTCCCCCGAGGAGGCAATGATCCATGTCTCCGGAGGTAATCCGGTATTCAGGTTTTGGGATGAATCTGACGGGGCGAATAAATTTCGTCCGATAAAGTGAGAGTTATCCTGAAGGTATCGAACGGTTCCCTGAATCCCGAAACGGTCACGAATGACGGGGCCTCCGAGAGATGCCTGGACATCCACCAGATTGGGAAGGCTGGCGGCATCGGCATAGGAGATTGTGTCTGCGGCGAAGTCGGAATAGGAGAGTGCATTTCCGGGGGATGTTGTACGATTGACAAATTCCAGATTCCGGCTGCTTGCGATTGCCCCGGCATAGGCAAGCAGGGAGCCGCTCCATTTGTCGGGGACATCTTTGGTGACGATATTCACGACACCGCTGGTGGCCTGACCATATTCCGCATTGAAGACCCCGCTGATCACTTCCAGGCTTTCCACCATATTCTGCTCAATATCAAATGCGGCATCCTTACTGAAGGCATTGGTAATGGGGACACCATTGACCAGATAGGTCACCTCGCCGGTGCGCCCGCCCCGAAAGTGCCCGTCCACAACCCCCGCCTGCAGGTTGATGGCATCCTGCACATTGGTAACGGGCAGCACCTCAAGTTGCTCGGCATCAATCACTGAGGTGGTTGTGGTGCGGTCCATTTCGACAATGGGGCGTTCGGCCACCACGACCAGTTCTTCCCCTTCAATGGTCTCCTCCCGCAATTCAAAGTTTACGGTGGATGTCTGGTCCTGAACGACGCGCACATTCTGTGTGGTCACCGTTGCAAACCCGATGAAAGAGGCCTGAACGCTGTAGGTACCGGGCGGGACATTCAGGATATGATAATACCCGTCTACATCGGTGACCCCGCCGATGGATGTCCCCTCAATGACCACATTCACCCCGGGCAATCCCAGGTCGGTGCCTGCTTCAAGAACTCTCCCGGCAATCTTGCCGGTCGGGCCGCTGGCGGGGCGGGCAGATAGACTGCCTGCCCCGCCAATACAAAGCAACAGCAGGATTATGCTGAATCCAGTATGCCTGTGCCCCGGTAGAGTCTGCATTATTTGAGCAGGAGCATGCGCCGGGTCATCAGTACCGACGAACCTGCTTCAAGCCGGTAGAAGTAGACACCGGAGGCCAGTCCCTCTGCATCAAACTGAACCATGTGTTTTCCGGCCATGTGCGGTTTTCGATCCAGCAGCGTTGTCACGGTTCGTCCCAGCGAATCAAATACGCGCAGGGTGACGGTTTCGGCCGCGGGAAGCGAGAATTGAATGGATGTGGTTGGATTAAACGGGTTCGGATAATTCTGATCCAGAACAATCTCTCCCGGGAGTTCTTCAACCGCAATATCCACCCGGCTGGGATCCTCGTCTTCCATGCCCACCAGTGCGACCGCGGGCCACTGTGCTGGCGTATTCCACCATTGGCCATCGGCATTGGCTTTGATGGACCACTGGATCTGATTATCCCGGTTTCCTCCGTCCCCGTCATTCAGGACGAAGTTGAAGGGATAATAGCCAATTTCATCTCCGGTAGGCAGGGGGGTGACGGCATCCATGCTGTCTACAAGTTGGATCTGATCCAGAGGGAACAGGGAAAGGATTTTGTATCCCGTGACCGCCCCGCTTGCATCCATGCGTTGATCATAGATTGCCCCTCCGCCCTGCGGAGCTGCATCAATACTCCAGCCGACATATGCATAGGCTTCTGTGCCTGCCTTGGTCCCATCTCCGAGTCCACCGATACGGAATTGGTAGTCTGCGAACTCTCCACGTGCAATATCCGTGTGCGGGGAGCCGGTAAAGATTCCACCGAGTGGCACCTTTCGCACGTCGTAATTGCCCCATCCGAATTCAATACTGTCATGCTGCCAGCCGTCAGCGGGATCCCCGCCGGCCGCCTGCAGCGAGATCTGATCATCGGTGACCTCCACATAGAGATAGAGTTCCGGAGGATCCGCACTGTAGCCTGCCCACAGTTTTCCGCTCAGGTCGTCATCCTCACTGAGCCTGCCGCCATCGCCAGGTTTCGAGTTTTCCATGTTGATGACAATGGGCTTATAATCCTCGGGAAACCCGTCCGCAATATCCTCAAAGGAATCGTCAAACAGCAGATCACTGAGGTGATTTGCCTGATCCTCGGTGAGTTCCGTTATGTAGCCCTGCGTCGGAAGGTTCTCATTTGCAACGCTGGCGGTACTCATGGAAATGTCGCTGTTCTCAACGCCCGAGTCATTCAGTGTAGTGACGGCATAATGCAGCGTAAGCGGTCCGAGCGATGAATGGGGCAGTTTGAATTTATGGGAGGCGGAGGTGGTATTGCCGTCAACCTGTGCCACAAGTCCGACACTGGCGGCTTCCACATCTGTGATTGCTGTCAGGCTGTAATAGATTTTGTATCCGCCTGCGCCTTCGACACTTGCCCAGGAAACGACATTACTGTCGGCCATTGCCGTCGCAGATACGCCCATTGCCGGTGGTGGCGGTGCAATATTGCCGGACAGATCCAGATCCTTTGCTCCGATGTAGACATCATCCAGATAAATCGGTCCACCGCCCGTGTTATTGTCAAAGTGGACCCCGAGATTCTGCACATTTGTCCATTCGTATTCTTTCCAGAGATCGGGATTGTCTGCGGTATTGGGGCCTAGTTCATCCGAAACTCCGACTCCAAAACTGCCGGTAGACCATGCTCCCGCATATTTCCAGAGACTGTCCAGACCATCCAGTTCATTGGCGGCTTTGGCCTCCTCCAGTTCGGTGTAGGTAGCCGGGGGAAGGGGCACAGAGATCTCATGCCACTGGCCATCACGCATGTTCTCTGGAATCCGCCAGACTAGGCGAAAGGGAAAGTCGGAGGTGCCGTCCATCAATCCGTTGTCATCCGCTTTATCCTCCATCATCAGTTGTACCCTTTCCTGGCCTGCATTTGCGGGGTCAACCCAGATTCGGGCGTGAAGCACATCCCCGTCCATCCGGTTTTGTGACATATCCACTCCGACCGTTGGGGGAAAGCGGAATGCCTGGAAGGACCAGTTTTCGTAGTTGTACTGCATCACCTTATTGTCAGGATCCGTGGGATCGTCAATAACCTCTCCGGTGAATTCCGGAACCATGGTATTGACTCCTTCCACAAAGAAGATGAAATCGTCGCCAAGCGCCGGACCGGGGGTCGCAGAAAGATCCAGACCTTTATTTCCGATATAGACATCGTCTATATAAATCGGTCCTCCACCTGTATTATGGTCAAACTGCACCCCAAGGTTCTGCACATTCGTCCACTCGAATTCTTTCCAGAGATCAGAATTTTCTCCGTCGGGGCCTAATCTATTGGTAAGTCCAACTCCAAATCCTCCGCTGGACCAGGCACCGGCGTAAACCCACAGGCTGTCCAGACCATCCAGTTCTTTGGCGGCTTTCGCAGCTTCCAGTTCGGCGTAGGTAGCCGGTGGGAATGGGACAGAGATTTCGTGCCACATGCCATTGCGCATGCTTTCGGGGATCTGCCAGACCAGACGAAAGGGCAGGTCTGCGGAACCGTCGTTTGCACCGCTGCCATCCGTTTTGTCTTCAAACATGATATGAACTCTCCCTTTGCCGGCATTGTCGGGATGGACCCAGATTCGGGCATGAAGGACATCTTTGTCCATGCGGTTCTGAGACATATCCACGCCCACATCCGAGGGAAAGCGGAATGCACCGAAGAAATAGTCGCTGTATGGATATTCAATGACCTTGTTCGCAGCATCCGTGGGGTCATCAACGACATTGCCGTCTGCCATCGGCACCATCGTGCTCACCTCGTTGACAAAGAAGATGAAGTCGTCGCCAAGCGGCGGGCCGGCATCCTGTGCGTAGGCACTCGTAACTCCTGCAGGTACGAGTGCAAGTATGAGGAATAGGGTAAGTGAATGTTTCATGGGTTTCCCAATTTGGTTTTGCAAAAAAATCCTCCAGAGTAGAGCAGACTGCGAGTAAATTTACAACGAAACAGACTGAGATACTCCAGCGAACCGGTAATATACGTAAGAAAACCTTTTCATGCAACAGATCAGACGGGTGATTTTACGGCAGCTCAAGGGGAATAATGAGGGATTGCGTCCGGTGATTGATCTCTTTGGGTCCTTCATCCCCCTGGAGATCAACACGGTCTGTCCGGGAAAATGGAATGGCCGGTAGATCACCGGCAGTCATGCCTGCGTAACAATCACGGGGATGGCGTTCGGGGAAGGAATTGTCGCACTGCCGGGTGATTCGGGTTGATACGGGCGGCCTGCCCGTAGGCATCCGTGGCCAGGTCTGCGCGGTTTGTTTTTTCGTACACGGTGCCTAAGCTCAGCCAGGCAAGTACATAGTTCGAGTCGGCCGCTAAAATCCGCCGTAACCGTTTTTCGGCAGTCGCAAGCCGTTCAAGGTCAATCTCCAGGGTTGCAATATGAAATTGCAGGTTCAGGTTTTCCGGGCGGAGTGCCTGCGCAATGAGGTATCGCTTCATGGCTTCTTCATGAAGGCCGGAGCGGCGAAGTGAAGCGGCATAGTCCACCTGGATCTGAAAATGATCCGGCCGGGATTCTGCAGCATTGGCCAGTTGTCCGCGCCTTTGCGCAATTTTCCGCAGCGAGTCTGCCTCCGAAAAGAGTTTTGCCGACAGATCCAGCCGGCCGGACTGCTGTAATGCCTGCGCCAGAAGAAACCGGGGCTCGGCATGGTGCGGATATTCGGCGCGGATCGGCTGCAAAAATGCAATGGTTTCCTCAAAATGTCCCATCCGTAACAGAAGTCTTCCCTGCCGGAGCAGATCAGGAAGATGGACGGGGCGCAGTGTCAGGGCAGCCTGATTACGGGTCAGGGCCTCGGAATAGTGTCCCTGCTCCTCCAGGAAATCGGCAAAACTGCTGTGCACCGGCGCGTACGAGGAATCCAGACGGATGGCCTGCTCAAATGCAGCGGCCGCGCTGTCGGGTCGGGACAGGGCATTGTACACGGCTCCGACTGCATGCCATGAGTTCGGGGCGGCATCGGCTTTTACGGCCTGAAGAAATTGTGCCAGTGCGTTTCGGTACTGCCTCTGAAAATAGTAGACATTCCCAAGATTGTGCAGGACTCCCGGGTAAGCCGGTTCAAGATCCATCACAGAGAGATAGGCGGCTTCTGCCTTCTGCCACTGCTCCAGTTCAAAGTAAACCCGTCCGCGCAGGAAGTATGCGTCCGCGGAATTTGAATTGTGTGCCAGTGCGTGGTCGGTCAGTCGCAGCACATCCGCGTAATTGCCCGCCTGAAATGCTTCATTGCTCCGGTGAATAAACTGAGAGACATCGGGCTTCTGCGTGTCTGACGGGGTACAGCCAAAGAGGATCAGCAGGATGGTCGGCACAAAAATTCTCATTGGATCGGTTCCCGTAACCGGAGGGTCTGGTTCGTCGCAACACCGGTTTGCCGCGTAACGGTGCCGCTTGGCCAGAATACGGTGAGCGTATCAATATACTGGACGTTCCCCAGCCCAAAGGTGACTGCCTTTTCGGACTGCGATGCATAGCTGTGGCCGGCCCGAATCCGGCGGAACTGTTTCTGGGATCCCGTTTGCAGGGTGATGGCTGCATCAATGGACATGCCTTCTAGATGGACGCGCAGATAGTTCGTTTCAGGCGGCAGATCATTTCGAAACAATCGGACACCCCCGTTGTTTTCTGTGATCAGGAGATCTACATCCCCGTCCAGATCAATATCTGCGGTGAGCGCACCCCGTCCGACCATCGGAAGTGTCAGCCCGAGTCTTTGGGCCTCGTCGGTAAACCCTCCGTGACCGTCATTCAGGAAAAGCTGCGGGAGTTGTTTGTAACTCTCTCTATCGCTTCGCTCGCCCGCCCGGGGATTGATATGACCGTTTGCGGCCAGCAGGTCCAGATCGCCATCCAGATCTGCATCCAGTAACGCCATCCCGAAGGTGAGTGCAGGAAGGCTCAAAGGGCCGATCCCGCTGCTGCCGCTCCTTTCTTCAAAAAAACCTGCGGTGGTGTATCGGTATACACCGTTCATCTGGTCCGAAAAGTGGCCAATAAAAAGGGTTGGCTGTCCCGTGGAATCTACAACCCCTGCATCGATGCCCATCCCGGCTCTCGCGCGTCCCCGGGAATCCAGTGCCATCCCGCGGGAAAGCCCTACTTCCTCAAACGAACCATCCTGAAGATTCAGGAATAATTGATCAGGATCTGTGTCGTTTGCAAGGACAATATCCGGCCACTGATCCCGGTTTATATCCATCGTGATGCCCCCTAAGGTCTTTCCGGATCCCGAAAGCCCGGAGGTATGGGTTTGTTCCATGAATGTACCATCCCCCCGGTTGAGGTAGAAGCGCCCGGGGGTGCCGGTATAGAGTTCAGGGGTACAATAGCGTTTTTGTACGCCGTCACGGGTACAGGTCAGATCCGCGCTGACGGACCAGTCAACGTACCCGGTCACATACAGGTCCAGCCATCCGTCCCGGTTGGCATCCAGAAAAATTGCCGCCACATTCCATTCCGAGGTCGTGCCCAGACCGGATTCCAGCGTTGCATCCCGAAATCTGTCTCCCTCGTTGATCAGCAGATAATTCGTTTCAAGGTTTGTGAGATAGAGATCCTCATCCCCGTCCCGGTCCATATCCCCTGCGATAATCCCCATCCCGTAGCCCGTGATGGAGGAGAGGTGCATGGCATCGGTCACATCTGTGAAGGTTCCACCGCCCGTGCCCTGATACAGCCAGACTCCACGGCCCGCGGAATCATGCCAGGCTTGTCCCCCGACCAGTGCAAGGTCAACAAGACCGTCCTGATTATAGTCCAGGAATGCTCCGCCGGGGCCGAAAGTTTCCGGCATATACCAGTTGCCCTGTGCGCCATTGATATGTTTGAATTCGCCGAGTCCGGCCTGCCGGGTGATTTCGGTGAATGTCCATTCCGGTTCCGGGGAGGTGCAGCCTGTGTACAGCAATCCCCAGCACGCCAGTACGCAGATCAGGTATTTGGGTGGATGCATGGTCGGCAGTCGGAGGAGCGGAGCAGGGGGACAGTTTCCGGGCAGCTGCTGCAGATGGTTACAACGATGGGTAGATGTGTGCTTCACGTCAGGGACAAATCAGTCGGACGGCGGATTCAGGCGCGGCGCTGCTGCGCTCTGCAGTGAACGGTTTGCCTGCGGGGATGTGTCAGAAGGTGTCCACATGCTCTCATCCGTGCGCTGCAGAATAACAGGAGCATGATGCCATTCGGTGCCTCCTGAGATTGCGGGCGGAATATGTACAGCACCGGGGGATGCGAAAGTGCATCTTACAGGGCTTCAGACCGTCGCGAAGGGGCTCCCGGTACGACGACTCCACACATTTGATGCAGAGGTTGATTTGAGGATCTGTCTGCTAGTCCTGACCGCATGGGTTAAACGACTGCATGCGAATCAGGATGGTACTGCTTCAGGGAAGATTCCCTGACGATCAGTTCCAGATCTGCGGTGATTTCGGGAGGAGTTTCCATTGGCTCCTCCGAGAGTTGACTTACCAGAATCCTGACGGCATTGGCGGCTAATTCTCCAATCGGAACATTCACGGTTGTGAGCGAAGGAGTGGAAAAATGCGCCCCTCTGGTTCCGTCAAAGCCGGTTACGGCCATTTCACCGGGTACGCTGACTCCATTTTCCAGGAGCGCCCGCATTGCCCCAAGCGCACTCAGATCATTGGCCGCGACAATCACGGTCGGTCGCGGGAACAGACTGAGAATTTTCTGCCCGCTTTTGTAACCGGATTCAAAGGTGAAATCGCCGGGATAGCAGATTACCCTGAGTCCGTCCGGGACGGTTTCCAGGAATCCCTGCTGGCGTTCCTGTGCATCAAATGCATCGCTCGGGCCCCCGATAAATGCAGCAAGTGTATGTCCGCGGTCGGCAACATGCCGCGCAATTTTCACCATTCCGTCACGGTTGTCGAAATTTATCGAGAACATTCCATCGGTGGCGGAGTGTGTGTTGAGAAATACGACGGGGACCGTAGAGTCGATCAGTGTAAGCACCCTTTCAGCGGAAAGTTCAGGGGCCATAATGATCAGTCCGTCAACCCGTTTATACATTCCGCGAAGTGCAGTAATAAAATCACGCTCCAGGCGTCTGGAGGCGCTGACCATTAACAGATAGTCATGCTTTTTGATTGCCCCGTCAAGTCCGCTCAGCAGATCGGCAAAAAACTCCCCGGTAATATGGGGGAGGATCGCTCCAATCGTGCCCGTAGCTTGTCCTAAGAGGCTCCGGGCCGCCGGGTTGGGGGTAAATTGCAGTTCCTTGACGGCCTTCAATACCCGTCTCTTTTTGTCTTCACTGACGGGGGCGGAATTATTGAGTACACGGGATACGGTGGAAATAGATACGTTAGCACGGCGTGCTACATCACGAACAGTTGAGTCCATTAAAGCAAGAAAAACACAAAGCAACAAGAATAATAATACTTAAAACTGCGTTAATTAATGGCATTTGCGGTCAAGACCGCGATCATTCAGACCCGTGTCAGAATCTCTGCCAATCAGTTCAGGATGTGTCAGGAGTTCTGGAAAGCCAGCCTTGCAACACTTTAATAAGTATCATTACAGGTTAATTCGACATGCGAGGATTGGGTTTAAATTAGCGGCATGCGATTGCGGGGAGATGCGGTTCCGGTTCCTTCCAGGGGCGGGTTGTATCGCTGAATGGACGCGGCGCAGTCTTTCAAGCAGTGATGAAAAAAATCTTGCTCTGCACAGCTTAAGACAGGATCCACTTCAAATTCAGTTCTTGCAGATCCTCTGCCGTTGGATCCGCGGGCGGCTAGATGTCCCGCAGGGGGCTTTCGGGGCGGACATGGAGCATCAGGGTTGAGCCCGGCCTGTCTCCTAAGCGGTCATGGTACATGGTTCCCTTGATCTGATTGGTGCCGTCGTGCCCTTGGACATGGGATGACAGGCGCTTTGAGAACAATTATCTGAGGAGTTCGTTTAAGCGGAGTATTGTTGATCTACTCTTCCGAAAAATGATCTGGAAAATTTGAGGATGGATGGCTCGTTGTTACCGCCCGTTTTTCTGACGGGATCGGCAGGGCATGTAGGTGCAAATCTGGTACGCCGGCTTCTGAAAGACGGGGTGCGGGTACGGGTGTTATTGCGCAGTGAGGATAACAATGAAGGGGTGGAGGGGCTTGAGGTGGAGCGTGTTTACGGGGATATTCGGGATCTGGAGGCGACCAGAGGGGCGATGGAAGGCTGTCAGGGAGTCTACCATGTGGCGGCCAAGATTTCAACGATTGAGGGCAATCGGGCACATCGCAGAGAAGTATTTGAATGTAATGTGGTGGGAACCCGCAATGTGCTGCAGGCTGCCAGAGAAGTAGATGCGGGGCGGGTTGTCGTGACGGGGTCATTCAGTGCGGTCGGATATGATCTGGATGATCCATCGGCCCCGAGTAACGAGGAGATGCTGTTTTATCCTATGGAACGGATGATGCCCTATGAGCGCAGCAAGTCGCTGGTGGAGATGGAGTGCTGGAAGGCGGCATCCAAGGGACAGGATGTGATTGTCGCAACCTGCTGCGCAGTCATTGGCGGTCATGACTATTTACCTTCACGGATGGGCAGAACCCTGTGTGATCATACCAAAGGTAAGATTCGTGCGTATGTGGACGGCGGGTTTGACTTTGTTGCGGTACGAGATATTGTGGAAGGGCACCTCCTGTGTATGCACAAGGGGCGTTCCGGTGAGAAATACATCTTTAGCAGTGAGTATAAAACGATCTCCGAAATTCTGGACCTGTTCGAGGAAGTAACCGGTATCAGGCGGTCAAGCCGGCGGATTCCCTCCAAACTGATGCTGCTGCTCTCGGAGGTCATAAGTGCCTACCTGAGCAAATTTCATCCACAGGTTCCGCAGCGGTTTACGCCGGGGGCCATTCGCCTGCTTCGACAATGCCGCCATGCAGATACCGCGAAGGCACAGCGGGAGCTCGGTTTCAAGCCAACCGCGATCCGTGATGCCGTCCATGATGCGTATGCGTTTCACTGCAGACGCAAGGCCATCACGAATCCCCGTGCAAAACCTCCGCGCACGGATGACAGATCCCCAATCCCTTAGACATCAAGGCAAATGAGAAAATCCCAGTCCATACCTGAGGCAACTCCTCCCCCGAATCCGCCGCCCCTCTTTGAAGAGGGGGGCAATCTGCGCCAGCAGGCACGCGCCGCAGGCATGGATCCCAATTATTGGTATGCGGTGGAGGAGGTGTGTAAGATGAAGCCGGGTACCGCGACCGAAGTCGTCTTCTGGAAGCGCTCCATTGCCCTTTATCGCGGGGAAGACGGATCATTCCATGCACTGGAGAATCGCTGTCTGCACCGACAACTCAAACTTTCTCTTGGGAATGTGGAAGGGTGTAATCTGGTGTGTGAATACCATGGATGGGAATATAACGGGGAGGGCCGCGTCGTCGGCATTCCGGATCTCTTTGGACGTAAAAAAGTCCCCAGACTGGGAATTCGCAGTTATCCGGTTAAGGTGCGATACGGGTTGGTATGGCTCTTTCCCGGGGATCCGGAATTGGCGGAGACGCGCCAGATTCCGGACATTCCCGAACTGGAAGGGCCGGATCGGTGGGCCTGCGTGCCGCTTACCATGGACTGCTGTGCACACCACTCCATGGTGATCGATAATGTCAGTGATTTTTCACATGCCTACCTGCACCGGAAATACCGCCCGTTCGAAGGTGCAGACCTGCTCCATCACGAGATTGTCGGGGACAATGTGCACCTTTCCTATAATACGAAGGTCGGGCGCGGGAAAATTTCCGGCCTGTTTGTTGAGCATGACCGGATTGATACGAACTCCATGGAACTCTGTTATGAGTATCCCTATCAGTGGTCCAACACCGATAATGAGATTAAGCACTGGCTCTTCGTGCTTCCGGTGGATGAACGGACGACGCGTGCATTTTTCCTGTTTTATTTTAAGTCCTTGAAGATTCCGCTTTTACCCGTCCGTATTCCGCGCTGGGCAATGATCACGGTCTTAAAGATTGCGAATCGTCAACTGATTACACCACTGCTTTCGGAGGACCGTGTAGCGGTGGAAGCCGAACAGGCAGGCTACGACAAATTCTGGGACTCTGCCCCCATTGAGGTGAATCCCGTGGTACGGTCATTTCAAAAAGTGACGGTACGCAAGTGGAGAGAGTATCTAGAACGCGAAAAGGAGAAAAAGGGGTAAGTGCCGTGCCTGCGTTTCCGTCCATAGCTGCTCAATTATCCACCACCTCTTTGATAGAGGCGGCGGCGATGATGAGCGGTTTCATTCTGCTTCTGTTTCTGGGTTCTATGGTGCTGCCCGGGCGTGTCCTTGAGGGGCCGGCAGTGAATGGACATGTCCCCGCCTACAAACTGAACGGACTTTTGTTGTTCGTGCTCACCATGCTGCTGGCAGGGTCTGCGCAATTCACGGGGCTGTTTTCGCTGTCCACGCTGCAGACCCATTTTGCTGCGCTGTTTGTGGTGACGAATCTGTTTGCCTTCCTGCTTGCGGGTTGGCTTTATTGGCGTGGAACCCGTACAGAGGATTCTCCCCGGGGATTTTTCGGGGGATATTTTTTTGGGGTGGAGCATAGTCCGGTCTGGTTTGGAGTCAATCTAAAACTCTTCAGTTACCGCCCATCGCTCATTGCACTGGCACTGTTTAATGTCTCCTTCGCGGTGACCCAGTATGAGGCCAACGGGCAGCTCACCCTGGCGATGATACTGTACCAGGGGTTTACCTTTCTGTATGTGTTCAATTATTTCCAGTTTGAGTATGGAATGATTCATACCTGGGATCTGGTGAGTGAGCGTTTTGGCTGGATGCTGATCTGGGGGGATTATGTGCTGGTGCCCTTCTTTTACTGTATATCGGGGTGGTGGCTGCTTCAGTCGCCCTCCCCGCTGCCCGCTCCCGCCGCGGCTGCACTCGTTCTGTTGTTTGTGTTTGGATTCTGGCTTTTTCGGGGGGCGAACCAGCAAAAACATCGCTTCAGGCGCGATCCGCAGATCTCAATCTGGGGAAAACCTGTCCAGACCATTCAGGGACGCTTGTTGGTATCGGGATTTTGGGGGATTGGGCGGCATTTGAATTATACCGGCGAAATTTGCGTCTATTTTGCTTTTGTGCTCACGACTGGCTTTACCTCGTGGGTGCCGTTTCTTTTGACTGCATGGCTGATGGGGCTGTTACTGCACCGCTCATGGCGTGATGAGCGTCGGTGCAGTGCGAAGTATGGGGCATTATGGGAGCAGTATAAGCAGCGTGCACGGTTTTCCATGATCCCGTTCATCTATTAAGTGGAGCTATGGCGAATGAATCTGTAAATGGGGGCACCTCCATACCGGTGCCGGAACTCGCAGGCGGAAGGCCGGTGCTTGGGCATCTTATGGAGTTTATAAAGGATCCCGTTTTAACCATGGGACGCGGCTGGCGTGAACATGGCGATCTGACCCGATTTCGGCTGGGCCCCAGGGAATGTGTACTTTTTTCCGGTCCGGATGCCCATGATGTTTACTTTAAGGCATCCGATCAGTATCTGGATGCCAGATCTGTGTACCGGTTTACCGTTCCGATCTTTGGCAAGGGAGTTGCCTATGATGTGGAGCCGGAGATTATGTCCGAGCAACTGGGGTTTCTGGTGCCGCTGCTGCGGGAGGCCGCCATGCACCGATTTGCGAAAATCATGTGTCAGGAGGCAAATCAGTTTGCAGATGAGCTTGGGGATGAGGGGGTGCTGGATTTGCCGAAGGCGATGAATGAACTCACCGTCAGGATTGCCAGCCACTGTCTTATTGGTGAGGAAGTACGTGCGCAGGTCGATGAAGGGTTTGCCGAAGCGTATCATGATCTGGAGAATGGAATCAACCTTCTTGGATTTTTTCTTCCCAAACTCCCCACCAAAGCCCACCGCAAGCGGGATCGTGCCCGCCGCAGGATCTCCCGTATTTTTAACCGGATCATGGAGGGACGCAGAAAGTCCGGTGCGAACCCGGATGATTTTATGCAGAAACTGATGCATGTTCGTTATAAACAGGGGCGGGCACTGACCGATCAGGAGATTGCAGGAATTCTGCTGACACTGCTTTTTGCAGGTCAGCATACCAGTGCGGTGTTGGCAACCTGGACGGGATTGGAGCTGCTCAATTCTCCCTCCCATCTTCAGGAGGTGCGCAGCGAAATGCAGCAGATCTACCGTGACCCGGATTCGATCGTTGGTTTTGAAACACTCAAAAAACAGGTGATCCTGGAGAGTGTTGTTCGGGAAAATGAGCGAATGCATCCGCCGTTAATCCTGCTGATCCGCAAAGTCCTTCAGCCCATCTGCTATCAGAATCAGGAAATCCGTCCAGGCTCGCTTGCGATGGTTTCGCCGGCGGTGTCGCATCGGTTAGCCGAATTTTTCGACCGTCCGGATGAATTTTTACCGGAGCGGTTTTTGCCGCCCCGTAACCAGCACAGGCAACATCATTATGCACTCATCGGATTTGGGGGAGGAAAGCACCGGTGTATGGGAAAGCATTTTGCGTACTTACAGCTTAAGGCAATCTGGACGGTGTTCATTAATCGGTTTGATTTTCAGACGAACGGGGTTCCCGCCCCGCACTACGGAAGCTGGGTGACCGGCCCTGAACTGCCCTGCACACTTGCGTACAAACGCCGGTCAGAGCCGGTCATCTTCCCGTGAGTTCCATGGCGGCCCCTCACTATGATATCGCAATCGTTGGTGCCGGGCCTGTAGGCAGCCTGTGTGCGGTTGCTCATGCACGCAGAGGTGCGCGTGTTGCACTGCTTGAAGCGAATCCTGGATCTACCAGACGGATGGCCGGGGAATGGCTTCATCCTCCGGCAGTGAAAATTTTACAAGATCTGGGCATTCAACTTGAAGCACAGCCGCACAGCTCCCGGGGCAGGGGATTTGTGGTGTTGCCGGAAGACAGGTCGGATTCCATTGTCCTTCCGTACGCGAACGGAGACTACGGATTGGCATGTGAACATGCTGAGATTGTCGCAGCGATGCGGGCCGCCGTACAGAAAGAACCGGGGATTGATTTTATCACGGCCCGGGTCCGGTCCGTTGCCAGTCATCGTGTTGAATACTCCCGGAATGGTGATATGTATTCTCTGGTTGCGGATCGTATTGTGGGTGCTGACGGGCGGGGTTCGGTTGTACGCCGATCATTGGGATTGCCGGTAAAAATAAAGCAAACGAGTTCTTCCCGGATGGTAGGGGTTACCGTGAAGGGGGCCGCCCTGCCCGAGGAAGGTTACGGACATCTGTTGTGCGGAGCCCCCGGTCCGATTTTTATGTACCGTTTGGGAGAGGAGCAGATTCGGGTCATCGTTGACATCCCGCTTCATTACTGGAATCCCAAGGACCGGGTTGGTTTTCTGTTCGATGTATCTGCCCGGTTTTTGCCGGAATCCATTCGGGAGGCATTTAACGCATCCATCCGTGAGGGAGAATTTCACAGTGCTGCAAACGCATTGAGTCCGCGTATTACCTACGGCACCTCGGATCATGTCATCATTGGCGATGCAGCGGGGTATTATCACCCTCTGACTGCCGTGGGAATGACGCTTGGGTTTGGGGATGCATTAGCTCTTGCAGAGGCGGATAATTTTCATGACTTTGTCGCCAGGCGATTCAAGGAGGTGCGAACTCCGGAAATCCTTGCAATGGAGATCTACGAGGTATTTGCAGACTACCGGACGGAGGCGGCTTCGGTCCGCCACGCGGTTTATCGTCGTTGGCGTGCGAGTGCTTCGTTCCGGGACAATACGATGCGTTTACTTGCCTGTGAGGCAAAGTCGTCAACCCTGATGGCGTTTGAGGGGGGAGGAATTGTGTTTCGGACTTTGGGATCTGAGTTGCCCCGGTCGTTCAACCGGTTTGCCTGGCGCCGGACATGGGGGTTGACTCATTCGCTTGCAGTTCGGCTGAACTGGCTCGCCCGTGCAGTATGGAGACTCAATAAACTCAAAAACGCGGATCAGTATCGTGATGAGGGTCGGATTTGGGATTCCCTTTCCCGTACGCTTCTGGTCTCGATGCCATCCGGTGTGAATAAGGCAAACCGGAACGGTTCTGGCAAACCGGCATCTCTGGAGGTGAGCGCGGCGCTGGATCGTGCGGGGAACTGTCTGATGCATCTTCAGGGAGAAAAGGGGGAATGGGAGGGGGAGATGGTCTGGTGTCCAATGCTTACTGCGCAGTATGTGCTGCTCCATTATGTTCTGGGCCGTCCGATAGATGCTGACCGCTGCCGCCGTATTCTTCGTTCTTTTGCACATACCCGCCTTTCAGGGGGGGCCTGGGGGATGCATGCGCATTCCGAGTCTCATCTCTTTGTGACCACACTGGTGTATGTTGCAGCCCGGCTGCTTGGCGTAGACCGGGAGGATCCACTGATCCGGCCGGCCAGAGAGTTTCTGCAAACCGAGGAAGTCATCAATATTCCGACATGGGGCAAGTTCTGGCTGGCAATTCTGAACCTGTACAGCTGGAAAGGGGTCAATGCAATGCTCCCCGAACTGTGGATCCTGCCCCGCCGGATTCCATTGCACCCCGCAAACTGGTATTGCCATACCCGGCTTATTTACATGGGAGTCGCCTCGGTTTATGAGCATCGGCATCAGGTTCCGGTAAAGCCTGTGATCGCATCTCTGCGGGAAGAATTATTTCCTGAGGGCTATGATCGTGTGAATTTTTCAGCGGGGCGCAATCGTTTGCGGCAGAAGGATCTTTTTGCGCCGCCGAGCCTTTGGCTGCGGGGCGGGTACGGGCTGGCGCAGATGATTGAACGGTTTCACAGTAAAAAATTACGCGCACGCTGTCTGGAAGAGATGCTTCGGCGTATCCGCTGGGAATTGCAGACGACCAGCCATACGAATATTTCTCCAGTCAGTGGTTTTCTGAATATTCTTGCTTTATGGCTCCATGATCCGGACGATGAAGATTGCTGGAAGGCATTTGAAAGGCTGGAGGATTGGATTTGGGAAGACGAGGAGCATGGTGTTCGCGTGACGGGGGCCAGGAGTTCCTCATGGGACACGGGTTTTTCTTTGCAGGCGCTGGCGACTGTGCGTGAGATGGATGGTGTGAGGCGCTCGCTTCAGCGTGGGGCCAACTTTCTGGTAGAGCAGCAGATCTCGGAGAGTTTTGAGGGATTTGAGGAGGCGTTTCGGACGGATCCTCAAGGTGGCTGGTGTTTCCCCGGAGCATGGCATGGCTGGCCGGTATCTGACTGTACGGCGGAAGCGCTTCTGGGGATTTTTGCCGCGGACCCCAATGCAATCCGTGCATCAGCGGTCCGTGACGCAGTCCGGTTCATCCTGCTTCGACAGAATCGTGATGGCGGCTTTGGCAGCTATGAACCCAGGCGATCCAGGGTGGGCCTCGAATGGTTAAATCCCGCAGAAATGTTTGGGGAATCCATGACGGAGCATTCCTATGTTGAATGCACGGCGTCGTGCCTTGCGGCCCTTGCCGCGTGCAGGACGCACTTCCCGCAGGTTGTGGGCAGGGAGGTGGACAGAGCAATCTTAAGAGGGGAGAATTGGCTTCGCTTTGTCCAGATGATGGATGGAAGATGGCGGGGGGTATGGGGGATCCAGTACATTTATGGCACCTTGTTCGGGGTCAGAGGCCTTCTCGCCGCCGGCGCTGCCCCGGGCGATTCAGCGGTTCGGTTGTCCTGTCAGTGGCTTTTGGAACAGCAGCGATCAGATGGCGGATGGGGAGAGCATTACAGCGGCAGCCTGTCAGGAAAATATGTACCGCATCCGGAGAGTCAGGTCATTCACACGGCATGGGCGCTCATTGCACTTTTTGAGGCATATGACTCAAACTGGACTGCAATTACGCGGGGGGTTCAGTTTTTAATGGATATGCAGAACGAGGATGGAACCTGGCCGAAGCAGGACATGGCAGGGGTCTTTTTTCGCACGGCATTATTGGATTATACCTTATACCGGCAGTACTTCCCGCTGCATGCACTTGGGCTCTATGCCGAGCGGCATCGGGACCGTCTGGAACTGAAACCTACTCATGTGTCCAATGGTGTGATTCCCCCCCAGACTCCCAGGGCTGCATCTACATCTCTGGACGCTACGTCTGTTCGGGTTTCCGGGCCAGAAAGAAAAACATTGGCGTAAATACACCGGATTCTCCGCCTTTGACCAGAGCATCTGCTCCTGTATTCAAAAATGTACTGACGGCCCTTGATCCTTTCGGCACCAGCCGCAACCATTCGCCAACCCGCAAGGTCAGATTCGTCAGGAATCGGCCAATCGGGGTACGCGGGATGCTGGAGAGCGTGAAATCTCTTCCCTGGAGAGCGTGATACCACGGGGTTTCCGGGTCCGAATCGGCGGCCATGTCCCGGGCTTCAAGAATCTCAAAACCGGCATCACGCAGCGCGTTTCGGATCTCGTGGGTGGAAGCAATGTCGGGGAGTCCATTGCCCACCATGATATCCTGTTTGATGTGCAGGTGCTCACTGTTTCCGGGGTCAAAGTCATCGGTGATGCACCATTCATAGCCTGCAAAACAGGCTCCTGGCCGAAGCACACGACAAATCTCCTGGAATGCTCCCGTCTTGTCCGGGGCATGCGGCATGGATTCGATGGCAAATGCAGCATCATATCGGTCGTTTTCCTCGGGAATCTGCATATAGCTTGTGTGGAGGAAGCGGCAGAGTTCATGGACATCCCGGGTATGCTTTTTGGCGCGCTCAATCTGGTATTGATTGATGTTGACTCCGACAAAACTGGCCCCGAACCATCGGGCAAAATTCCCCATAGGCCCCCCCACACCGCAACCTGCATCCAGTACCTGCATGCCCGGCTTTAGAGATAACTGGCTGGCAAGGAAGCGCTGATGCCGGAGCAGCGATTCTTTGAAGGATTCGCCTCGGCGGCGGGGCGCAAAGTGAAAAGATTGCCCCCATCCCCATTCAAAGAAATCTGTTACGAGGTCGTAGTAGTCATTGACTAGGATCTTGTACTTTTCCTGTCGCTCTTCAAGTTCAGTCTCGTGAATATCTTTATAGCGCGTCACCACAGGATTTACTTCTTCGGGAGCATTATAAATACGGGAACGGGAATCGGCTTTATTGGACATAAATCCTGATAGGGTCAAAAATAGTAGGTGATAAAGGACAGATCATGCAAGCGGAGCGCCTGTGAGCCGGGTAAAGATAGCCAAACTTGGACATATAACGCACAAGGCGGTACAGGGTTACGCTCCATTGTGTATTTGGCGGGCGGAATCGGTCCTGCCGCAGGATTGATCCGTTCAGGTAATCGGGTCGGGGCGTATTTTTCTGTTCGGTGGCGGATCTCCGGAAAATACTCAATGAGCCCCCCGCAGTTTGCGGGAAATTCCGGTTTGAATCCCCTGATCTGTAATGTTTTTTTTTAGAGCCAGGATGGACCTGTAACATGGGATCAGTCTGAAGCTGTGACCCCGGTTATCCTGCCGATGCAATTGATTTTCTCGCGATTCGTCCGGGTTGCTTAATTTTTATACCGAAGTCATGTTCAGAGTTCGATGTACATTCTCTTAATCTGGTTCGGTCATCTCTGGCATCAGAGGTAGAGCTGGAATCCTGTCAGGCATTGGTGGTTTAAAAAATGCGAACAACGCTGTTCAAGGGTTTCGCAGTCCTGCTTCCGCTGGCACTTCTGGTCGCAGCGGAGGGGGGCGTTCGCCTTTTCGGGAATGAACCGTTTCTTATTCCTGTACCGGGTGAACCCGGATACCAGACTGTGAATCCGGCTTATGCGGGTCGCTATTTTCGGGGGTTTGTACCGCAGGTTGCCTATAATCCTTTTTTGAAGCAGAAGCCCGATACCGCACTTCGTATTGTGACGCTTGGCGGATCCTCAACCGCAGGCTATCCCTACCCGTTTTATGTTGGATTTCCAGAGCGGGTTGCCGCACGGCTGCGTGCAGCGGAGTCGACGCGCCAGATTGAAATGATCAATCTGGGCATGACGGCTCTCAGCAGTCATGTACTGCGAGACCTCATGCCTCATGTAATCCGGATGGAGCCGGATATTGTCTTGATCTATGCAGGGCATAATGAATACTATGGAGCATATGGCGCAGGGGGCGCAACTCGGAACCGCAGGTTGGTTCGGGTGCTTTTCTGGTTCAAGAAAAGTGTTCTGTTCCGAAGGTTTGAGCGGATTATTTCACCCCCGAACCGGTCCAGCCGGACGATGATGGCGCAGTCGACTACGGATGTTTCCATTGACCGGGATGGTCCGGTGTACGATGCGGGCATAGAGAATTTTGAAGAAAATCTGGCGGCCGTTCTCCGGTCACTGGGGCATGCAGGAATTCAGACTTATGTTGGCACACTGGCTGCCAATCTTCGTGGCCAGCCGCCTCTGGGAACCAGTTCCGCTGCCCGTCGCGCATGGGAGCGCGGCACGGAGCGCTGGGCAGCAGGGGATACCGTCGCCGCGATGGATGCGTTCGTGGAGGCAAAAGAGCATGATCCGGTCCGGTTTCGTGCTCCAGAGGCAATCAATCAGGTGATCCAGCGTCTGACAGCGGGGCATGGTGCAACTCTGGTGAATACGGGG
The DNA here is from genome assembly GCA_022820435.1 of Rhodothermales bacterium. GTDB lineage: Bacteria > Bacteroidota > Rhodothermia > Rhodothermales > Bin80 > Bin80. Next base: position 5,064 of record JAJEFL010000038.1, on the reverse strand, counting down.
CCGTTCTTTGATTCGGCGCACACCGATTCGCTCTTCACCGACCATCTTCATCCGACGGCACGGGGCTATGATCTGATTGCAGCGGCGTTTGTCTCGGCAATGGATAAGAACAGGGAGGAAGGTGGACTGGATTTGATGCACCCGGAACCGTCTCCGTTGGATGCCGCATATGCCAGATTGCTGATTGCCAGGCTCCGTTTGGGTTTTCCGTTCACGGAGGGGCTCACGGAAGACGAAGAAATGCGTCGGTTTGAGCGGATCGTGGATGTTCACCGGGAGTCGGGAAGGCCTGCGGATTCTCTCGCGGCGCTGGCGGTGATGCTTCAGGTTCCCATCTATGAAGCGCTGCTGGAAGCCAAGACACAATACCTTGCAGTTCTGGATACGCTGCAGGCATTGTCCCACATGCGTGCCCTGTTGTATTGGCAGCCGTTCAATGAACGTCTGCACACGCAGGCGGCGGAACTTGCCGCAAGGCAGTCAGATAATCTGGCCGGAGAGGTCATGCAGCTGGTGGTTGCCAGAGCCCCTTCGGAGATGAACCTGAACATTCTGGCCGCGCTAAGGCTCCGCCAGAGAGCGTTCCGGGTTTCGAAGATCCTGTTACAGGAGATTGAAACTTCGTATCCTGAATCTCCGGTGATGCTGTACAACATGGCCCGTTATCTGGTCCAGACCGGGGATACCTTGAATGCAGAGGTGTATTTTCGGAGGTACCAGCAGGCGGCACGCCCGGGCCGGTGACCGGCCTTGGACGGGGATGGGGCGAGGCACATTGAAACTGGGCACCGGGCCATCGTTTTATGACGAGTCCAGCAGTTGCTCAATGACGTTCTGTCCACGTTCCGGGTAGGTATCCGGCACATGATATCGCGTAAAATTCGTGATCAGTGTATGGAGTTCCCTGCGCTGTGCTGCGGTAATTTTAAAGCGCAGGATAAAATCAAAGTCCGCCCGATGGAGGATTGCAAAGGATCGCAGTGCGCCTCTGGATGCAAACAATGCGGTGGCTTCATCCTGCACCTGTGTCGAGATCGTTCCATCCTCCAGTGTAAGGTATCCTCCGGCATGGTCAATGCTCTCCACGGATTCCCGGCTGAAGGCAGGCGCGAATCCCAGCAGCGCCGTCAATTGGAGTTGAAAATACAATTTCAGCAGGACTGCATCCACCTCCGGGTTCTCCAGAGCGTTCAGTACGCGGACGATCAGTTCAAAGATGTCTGGAAAACTTTGTCCCTCCTCGGTGAGGGACAGCACAAGTTCACACATGCGCTGCCCAATGGCCAATTTCTTCAGATCTTTCGCAATCCCTTTGTAGATCCGCACATGTGAGCAGTCTGACAGGATCTGGATTGATCGTGTCGGGCGGGTATAGATGACCGCCTGAACATGCGACAGGATCTGCAGGGTGGACCCATAGCGGCCCTTGAGCGACTGGGCACCATGTGCAATGACCGTCAGTTTCCCAAGGTCTCTTGTGTAGAGTGTTGCAAGTCGGCTGGTTTCCTTGTAGGGAACGGATCGGAGTACAATGCCTTTGGTACGTTGCAGCATGCCTATCCGGGAAGACGGATTTCTCCTGGCGCACACGCAGTTCTGAAATCACCCATCCCTCCGGGATACAGAATGCGTGAATCCGGGTTCAATGCGAACGGATAATGATCAACACATCCCGTGATTCCCTGATTCATGTTTGTGTCAGAAATAATATTTCATCCCGAAGCTGAGCACCAGCGCTGAGAGATCGTCTGTGGTCATTACGCCGCGGACGGGTTCGCTTCCATCTTTTCGTATATTCGGGACATGGCTCCGCAGTGGATCCCAGACGATGATTCCACGGAACTCCTGCGACAGCATCAGGCGGGCCCGCAGATCAAAGGCGATTTTTTCCTGAACAAAATACTCCGCCCCTGCGATCACCTGAAATACAAGCAGGGTCTCCCGCATTGTAGCGTGTCCACTGCTGGCTACACCGGCTAGATTCATCGCAATCTCTTCTGCATTGGGCTGGTCCTGTCCGGTACGGATATCATCAGGGTCCGGACTCCTGGACCATACGCTGCCATAGTCAGCTTTGGTGTCTCCGAATCCAATCCCGCCTCCCAGGTAGGGAAAAATCGGGCCTTCAGTCAGGTTCAGATCAAAGTGCACATTTGCAAGGAGTCCGAGCGATGATACGGTGCCCAGCCATTCTTCCGCGAGAAAAAGTTCATCGCTGAGTTTGTCTGCATTCACGCCCTGTGCAGTGGTGACCGGAGATCGTTCGCCATAGTTATTGATCCGCAGGACATACTCCAGTTCTGCACGAATAAGGGATGTAAACCGATACCCGGCAAAAGCACTTCCAAATGTGCCCCATGCGGCATCAAAAGGTACGGCCCAACTGTCTCCTTCCCCGCGATTGGGGGCCGTGCATTCCGGCAGCGCAGCATACAGCGGGTTAATAAACTCATCACAGACACTGCTGCGATCATTCCCGTCCCCGATCATCGTAACATCAGGGGACCGGGAGAGCCCGGCAGAGCCGCCGACATAGAACTTTGCCGTCTGCTGCGCCGATGAAGCTGTGGTTAAGAGAATGGATGCACCGAAGAGCAGTACGCCGAAATGCAGAATTTTTTTCTGATCGCAGATCTGGAATCTCGGGGAAGTTGTTGTAGAAATATGCATCATAGCAAGGATATAGGGTTGAAGGCCTCTGCCTGCCTTAAAATACTGCTTTTCGGACGGGGAAGCACTCTTGCGGTTCATGTAGAAGGGGGCATCATGATCTTCCAGCGTTTTTTCGAATCGTTAGCCTGGATTCCCATCGGGAAAATTGCAGATGACTTTCATGCGAACTCAATTCGGAGGCTTTTGTTGTTTAGCCGGGGGATTGGCATATTTATTTTGTGGCATTCGGCATTCATGAGCAGAGGTTGTGAGATCGCCGGGGATATTGGAGGATAAATGAAATTAACGCCCCCTGTTTTTTGGCATAAAAAACGGAAGTCTATGCACGATCAAGATGGGCCACCGTCTCTGTTCTTCCTTTTCCTATGGAACAAATTGCCCCCAAAATCATTCCCTGTCCTGACGATGGATGCCACTATACCTCAATGAGTGATTTCGCAGACTCAAACCCGGATGTAGAAGACCGGGGCGAAGCCAAGTATTTCCACGGCCGGAAGGGAATACTGGATAGTTTCCAGCGCCGCATGAAGTGGGCGGAGAAGGATCCCAAAAAAGGAACCACCTTCCTGATTCAGGCCGCACCCGGTGCAGGCAAGACCGCGCTGCTCCATGAGTGCACGAAACTGGCGGAGAACACAGGCTGGGAGGCGGTACGGGTAAACACACGGGCACTCTGGGACACGGACACTATGTGCCAGAAGCTAGGGGATGGATGGACACATCTTCTTGACGAGATTGCCGTGCAGGGTGGATTTGATAAATGGATTCAAATCCAGGGGGCCGCGAAGTTTAAGCTCCCCGGTCACTCTCCTCAGAGTATCATCGAACGGGGAAAGGACCCACTCCTGCTATTTCTGGACGAGGCGCAAATACTGGGGAAGCAGTCTGGTCAGCTACAGGAACACCGAGAACTCGTTTGAAAAGATAAGTTTCGTACACACCTCCCCCTCTACTGCAAAATGAACGAAATTTTACAGGGCGCATCCTCCGTGATGATATTTTCGTGTAGCCGGTTACCAGGGGGAATTCATGTCTGTGCTGAACTTAAGGTCTGCTTTGATGCGAATCTTCTTAGACGGGTAAAAAAAGCATTCATACGATTGCCAGACTCGTTTGGGAGAGTCCCAATTTGGGCTCTAATGTCTTATGGGGCAAAAAGGCCGGGCTGCTAACCTCGTACAGAACTTCCATAGATTGGAGTTAAAATCCCAGTTGGAGCATATCCCGGCTACCCGGATCCGCAAGCATCCGTTGCAAAGCACTATGAATTCGTCACAGACTGCGCGGTCACCGCGGATTTAGGTGGTGAATAAAAAAGTTTGGGGTTATAATCTACATTGTTTTTCCAGATGGTCCAAAGAACCGCCAGTACCTTGCGCTGTGTATTGAGCCGCGCGTGGGTTTTGTTCCCCGTGCGTTGGAAGGAAGCTTCGTAGAATAATGAAACTTCGTTCGGATCCTTCGTGCGCAGCGCAGACAGACAGCACTGATAACTGATGGACTTCAGGATTCCTGATCCAGAAGAATCCAGTCGTTTATACGCCAATGGCTTCCCGGCACTGCTCTGTTCACGAATGCCAAGCCTGCAATATTTCCACAGTCGCTGTTTGGTCGCAAACCGGTGCGGGGTCTGAATAAATGCACTGAATACATGAGCTCCGACAATTCCAACACCGGGCACGCACATGAATTGCTGGATCTCCGGATAGCGTTTCCCCAGTTTGATCATGGATTCACGAGCCTTTTTTCGCATTTTGCCCGTTGCATCCAGACATTCATACAGGTTCAGAACGATTTCTCGCCGCGTATCCGTCGATAACTGATTGAGATAATGATCCCGATGCGTCTTGTTATAAATTTTGATGCCCGCCGTACGAACAATTCCAGCCTGCTGGAATTTCGCCTTGATCTGCCGTTTCAGCCTGGCATGCTCCTCCCGGAACGATAAATACTGCTGCACCGCAATTTTAAAATCTATACGGTGGGACTCATCGGCGTGATAGACCGGAGACAATTCGTCCAGGCGAAGCAGCCGACAGAGATTAAACGCATCCGCGAAGTCATCCTTGTGCCCGCTACGGCTGATCAGCGCATTTTGTCGGGGATCGCAAACGATTAACTCCGTCACATAGGGGCGCAGCGTCGTCGCGATCCAACCCGCCAGAGAAGATTCTTCCACGGCTAAGAGTTTGTGGTGAGCCCGGATTGAAGACACGGCGTGAATCAGCCGAGCTTCCGAGGTTCCGAACCCCTCGTTAGAGATCAGGACTCCATCCTGATCCATTATTGCGAGAACGCAATTATGATTGTGGGCATCCAGCCCGAAATAAACCTTTTTGTACATGTGAATTGAGGTTAAATGAATAGTGTGACAGACGATACGAAAATGCG
>JAJEFL010000070.1:0-29499 GCA_022820435.1 Rhodothermales bacterium | reverse complement strand
TGCCCATGAGCACTCATGTATATAATTCCCTTAAATTATATGCTCAGAATGTCCATTGAAATTACCGTCCCGGAAAGATTCGCAACATCTTCACGGGATATTTCCGTGTGCACATCCGTTACAGTCCGTATCGGGGAGTTGGTTCCGATTCGGTATTCATTCCAAATTCTCCCGTTCAACGCTGTTCAAAGCAATTGAGTGCACATTCGGGTGGCATTTTATTAAAGTCGGATACGATGGCATTTGAATCGAATTCCCGGTTCACCGTAAAATGGGAAATGACCACCCGGCCGGGTAGAGGAAATTCGCTGGATGAACCTGATTTTTAATCAATCGGTACGGACCCGTGCAGATACTTCCCGGGTGGAACAAAGATGTTGAGATACGATGGGGACGCATTTTGTAATGGGTTCATGGAGCAACGGATCCAACGATGAAACGAAGTGATTCCAAACCTGCGCCCGTCTACATGGACTATGCGGCGACTACCCCCCTGGATCCCGCGGTCATGGCCGCGATGCAGCCGTATTATACGCACAATTTTGGCAATGCATCCTCGGTACATTCTCTTGGCAGATCTGTGCGAGGCGCCATTGAGGAGAGCCGTGAGAGGATTGCCGCATATCTCCATGCAAAACCGGAAGAAATTATCTTCACCAGCGGGGCCACCGAAGCGAATAACCTCGCATGCAATCTGTTGGGAGCACAAGAACACCTGATCACATCAAGTATTGAACATAAAGCGGTCCTGGAACCGGTGAAAGTACTGGAGGCTTGTGGAGTTCGGGTAACCCGTCTGGTGCCTGATCCAGAAACAGGATCCCTGACGCGGTGCCAGATTGCTGATGCCGTCGGCCCGGATACGCGCATGATCTCGGTCATGTATGTGAATAACGAAACCGGCGCGGTGACACCGCTGGAAGAGATCTCCACGCTCCGTGATGAGCATGACCTCCTTCTGCATACCGATGCAGCACAGGCGGCAGCATGGCTGCCGCTCAATGTGGATCAACTCGGAGTGGACCTGATGTCCCTTTCGGCCCACAAGATGTATGGCCCCAAAGGGGCGGGGCTCCTCTATGTCCGGGACCGTGTGCAACTCATCCCGCAGATTCTTGGCGGCCCACAGGAACGGGGGCGCAGAGGGGGGACTGAAAATGTTGCCGCCGTGATTGGAATGGCAGCGGCCATGGGCCTGATTGAAAAAAACAGGGATACACATGCAGCTCGCATCCGGCAACTCCGGCAGGATCTGCAGGCACAGCTGCTTGCTGCAATTGGAGATCAACTGGTCATCAGCACACCGGCCAATGCCGCGCCTCACATCCTCAGTGTTGCATTCAAGCCGGCAAATGGACATCCAATGGATGGGGAGATGCTGCTTCTGAATATGGATTTAGAAGGCGTTTATGCTTCTGCCGGTTCTGCCTGCACCAGCGGGGCAATTACCCCAAGCCATGTCCTGCTTGAACTGGGGATCCCTGAAGTTACTGCCCGCGCATCATTACGGCTGTCACTTGGCCGTCCAACCGGTGCAGAAGACATCCGCAGGACCGTGGAGTGTATTGATAAGGTGGTAAAACATATGCAGGCACGGAGGCAGCATGAAGGGTAAGGCGCTGATTGTCTTTGCCCGATCTCCCCGTTCCGGTCCCGTAAAATCCAGGCTGACCAGACTGATCTCAGGGGAAGAGGCAGCTGAACTCTATCAGATGTTTTTGATGGATAGCCTGGAGCAGTATGCATCTCTGAATGTAGCGGTGCGTCTCTATATGTCAGATGGCATCCCTCCCGATGTGCCTGTTTGCGGGGCAACGCTCCATCAACAGCGCGGAAACGGACTCGGGCCGCGTATGCAGCATGCTTTCCGGGAGACCGCCGAAGCGGGATACCGGCAAATGGTCATTATCGGAACGGATCATCCGACCCTGCCGGATGCATTTCTTTATGATGCGTTTCAGGCATTATCCAGTCCGCCGGCGGTGTGCATTGGTCCTGCAGAGGACGGGGGGTATTATCTTTTAGGGATGAATCCACTGATTGACGGCTTATTTGACGGGATCACCTACAGCCGGCCGGATGTTTTTGAGCAGACCTTGATGCGGATGTATCAATCCGGGGCGAACGTCGTTCAACTGCCGAACTGGTACGATGTAGATACACCGGATGACTTGCGCCGACTGGCTTCAGACGAAAAAACCGTGCCCGTGAATACGCTGAATATCCTAAAGCAGTTAAAGGTAAAATACGACATCTAGGTGCTTGGCGGCTTAAGTGCAGATGCAGCAATCTAAAAATAAAAGATCCGCTCTGATCCGTGAATCATTCGCATAATCATACGGTTAGCGTTTTTGGATCCGCCTCATTATCTAATCTGGGGCCGGGCTTTGACACGCTGGGGCTGTGCATCAAGGGGATCGGAGATATCATTGATGCACGGTTTTCCGCGGAGCCGGGAATCACGATCACCTCCGAGGCCCCCATTCCTCTGGAAGCCAAAAACAATACGGCAGGCCGTGCAGCGCATCTGGTGATGACCAAAGCTGCGGATAAGCGGGGACTGCATCTGCATATCAGAAAAGGGATCCCGATTGGATCGGGCATCGGGGGATCTGCGGCCAGTGCTTCCGCAGGCGCATGGGCGGCAAACCTTCTTTTAGGCAAGCCATTTACCAAAAATGAACTGGCGTATGAGGTGCTGGAAGCGGAGCGCCTCGCCAGCGGTGGAACGCTTCATGGAGATAACGCCCTGCCGTCCCTGCTGGGAGGACTCATCCTGACTTCTCCCGTCAAACCGCTGGACTACCGGCGTATTGAGTTAACAAGCCCCATGCATCTGGTGGTTGTCCTGCCGAAAAGAACGATCCTCACAGCAGATGCACGAACGATCCTGCCCCGGGTGGTGCCAAGGCTGGAGGCCGTGCATAATGCGAGTGATCTGGCATTTATGCTGCATTCGTTAATGACGGGAGACTGGGATACACTTGCCCCCTACATGATGCGGGATCGTATCGTAGAGCCGGCGCGGGCAAGCCTCGTTCCCTGCTATACGAAGGTGCGTAAAGCTGCACTGGATGCCGGCGCATGCGCGGTGGCATTAACCGGATCCGGACCTGCGATGTTTGCGATTATGAAAGATGCCGGGGCGGGATCCGCCATCTGCAGTGCAATGGTGGAAGCGGCGGGAGAGGGCGCAAAAGGGATCGTTACGCAGGCAGATATGCATGGTGTCCGACCGTGCAGCTGAACACATGAGATACCTAAGTACGCGGGGGAACGTACAGGCCGTTGACTTTTCGACGGCCTTATTGCAGGGGCTGGCCCCTGATGGCGGACTCTATGTTCCGGAAAAACTCCCGGCAATTGAGCCGCAGGCATGGAAATCCGCAACAGATTTCCCGGCGATGGCAGCCCGCATACTCACGCCATGGCTGGCCGATGAAATTCCTGATAGGACACTGGCATCGGTACTTGATCAGGCACTTAGTTTTCCTGTGCCTCTGGTCAAAGTGGGCCGTGCATGGGTTCTGGAGCTCTTTCACGGCCCGACCCTTTCGTTCAAGGATTTTGGTGCACGTACGATGTCACGTCTCATGAATCACTTCGTTAAGGAGGATCCGCTTACGATACTGGTTGCCACCTCGGGGGATACCGGAAGTGCGGTGGCAGACGGCTTTGGGAATCTTCCGAATCTGCGGGTCGCGGTGCTGTACCCGAAAGGCCAGGTCAGTGCGACCCAGGAGAAACAACTCATTGTACGACGCAAGGGAGTACGCACCTTTGCGGTCAGTGGCACCTTTGACGACTGTCAGGCAATGGTCAAGGCACTTCTTGTTTCCCCCGGCAGGCTGCGCCTGTCTGCTGCAAACTCCATCAATGTAGGGCGTCTTTTGCCTCAGATGCTCTACTATTACTGGGCGTTTGCCCAAGGGCAGTGGAATGCGGCAGATGTATGTGTTCCCTGTGGCAACCTTGGAAATCTGACGGCAGGGGTACTTGCTTCGCTTTGCGGGCTTCCCGTACGTAAATTCATGGCTGCCCATAATGCAAATGATGGATATCCAAAATTCCTGGCCGGGCACCGGGATGCATTTGGGGAATCTATCCGGACCTTGTCGAATGCGATGGATGTAGGCCGGCCGAGTAACTTTGAGCGCCTCAAATTTTTATTGCCCGAAGATGAAATGCGCTGCAGAATTCAAGGCAGTTCATGTTCGGATGAGAATACGCTGACCTCCATCCGGCGCGTCTACGAGGAAACCGGCTATATGGCGGACCCGCATACCGCGGTGGCACTTGCCGCTGCAGGAGATCAGACGGATCCGGTGGTCGTTCTGTCAACGGCGCATCCTGCTAAATTTCCAGATACCGTAAAGCGTGCATTAGGGCATGCTCCCCGTTCCGTCCCTGCATTGAGGAGGCTGGAGTCCATGCCGATTCGGGTTCAATCCCTTGAACCAACACCGGATGCACTCCGTTTGAGTCTGGAATCATGGAATTAACGGAATGCCCCCTTTTGCTCCATCGGACTGGCCGCGGAATGAATTGCGAGAGGCAGCAGAGGTGCTTTGGCGCTGGCATTATGCCGTGCAGGCCGGCGCACCGTCGCAGATCCATCGCAGTTGTGCCCACCGTGTGTGCGAGACGTTCAAATTGCCGGTTCATCTGGTGGATGCGCAGTTTCGTGAGGACGGATTTCCTGTGATCCGGGCCATGACCGATCTTTTTGACTATGGGGACCGCCTGGCAGGCAGTCATGCACTGCTTTTGGCCAAGTTGGCGGGATATACTGCAAACTGGATTGAGGATCCAGTCCGGCAGTTTGGGCGGGCCATCTTTCTGACACGCTCCCTTTGCATGCTCAAAGAGGATCTTCAGTCAGGACGGCATTTTATCCCGCTGGATGGACTGCACAATAAGCATGTAGCCCATGCAGATCTGATGCACGGGCGGCTTTCGGATGGACTTCGATCCGTATTGTGGAAGCAGGTCGTTTATGCGAGAGATGCCTATGCTTCATGCAGAGCACTAAACCATGACCTCGGTGGATGGTGCAGACGGCGGTTCCGGATTTACTGGGCAGGCGGACTCCACCTCCTGGCACTTATTGAATCACGAAAGTTTGATGTCTGGTCAAAGCCGGTCAAACTTACCTTGCTACACAAAACACGCATATATTTAAGGGCCCATACAGGGAAAATAATTTGATGACAGTCTATAAGGATGCAGGTGTGGATATTCAGGCGGCGGATGAGGCGCTAAAGCGCTTGAAACCACTCATCCGCTCAACGCACACTCCCGGAGTAATCCGGGATGTCGGGGCGTTTGGCGGATTCTTTCAACTCGACATTTCCGCGTACCGGCAGCCCATACTGGTTTCCTCTATTGACGGGGTGGGGACAAAGGTGAAGGTGGCGGTCAAAGCAGGCGTGCATGACACGGTGGGAGAAGATTTAGTGAATCACTGCATCAACGATATTGCGGTGTGCGGGGCAGAACCGATGTATTTTCTTGATTATTTTGCGGCGGGGGAACTATCTGCTGAAATTTTGGAGGCTGTGGTTAAGGGGATGGTCAGGGGATGCAAACATGCCGGTATCGCCTTGATTGGAGGTGAGACAGCGGAGATGCCCGACTTGTACTCGCTCACCGACTACGATCTGGCGGGGGTCATCGTAGGTCTGGTGGACAAGGAGGCAATCATCGACGGGAGCAGGATTCAGAAGGGGGACCTGCTCTGGGGGATCCCCTCCTCCGGGCTTCATACCAACGGTTATTCCCTTGCACGCAAGGTGCTCCTGGGAACCCTGTCAGGATACCGGCTGGACGAACGGCCCCAGGAACTGGAAGGGAAAAATATTCAGGAAGAATTATTGAGCATCCACAGGTGTTATCTACATTTGATCCGTGATCTGAAAGAGGATGCACATGCCTTTGTTCATGTGACCGGCGGCGGCATTGAGGGCAACACACGTCGCCTGCTTCCCGGTGGACTCCAGATTCGGGTGGATTATGAAAATTGGGAGCGTCCGCCTGTCTTCAGACTTATTCAGAAGCGGGGAGCAGTTCCCGAAGACGACATGCGGGAGACCTTTAACCTGGGAATTGGGTTGATTGTGATTGCACCTCCATCCGCCGAAGAGGAGATCCGGCGGATTGCAGCGGTGCATCATGAGAGGATCATCGCAGTGGGAACCGTATATTAGTTCATCTCTTAGCGGACGGTTACAGTGCTGTAACCGCCATAAATATTTGATTTTTCATGGGATCGCTTACTCTGATCTTGGTACTGAGTTATCTTGCGGGATCCATTCCCGGCAGTGTATGGGTGGGACAATTGCTCTACGGGGTGGATGTGCGCAGGCATGGAAGCCTGAATGCAGGGGCAACGAATGTCTTCCGGGTACTGGGCTGGAAAGCAGGCGTCCTGTCAACCGTCATTGATGTCGGGAAGGGATTACTGGCCGCCGGTGTGATTGCAACCATCCGTATTGATGAACTTCCGTCAGGATTCGCATTCTGGCAGGTGGAATCGGTCATTCGCCTGTTGGCCGGAATCGCGGCGATCATTGGCCATATGCTTCCGGTCTGGGCCCGTTTTCAAGGCGGCAAAGGGGTCAACACCGCCGCGGGGGTTCTATTTGCAATTACCCCGAAGACGATGTGGATTGTGATCGGAATTTTCATGCTGGTTCTGTTCGGATCAAGGTATGTGTCTCTGGCAAGTATGATTGCAGCATTGACGTTCCCGGCAACCGTGGCCATCCGAATGTTTATTTTTGATATTGAGGCACTGGACCGGAGTCTGCTCCTGTTTGGCAGTATCTTCGCACTTGCCATTGTTTATGCACACCGGAGCAATATCCAGCGACTTCTTGCCGGCACGGAGAATAAGGTGCAGAATTTTCGGCTGGCCCATGGCATGCGCGGGCGGGGTGAATTGTAGTCGCAACTTGTTGCATGTCACGTGCAATCTCTGTTTTTGGTGCGGGCAGCTGGGGCACCGCGCTGTCGGTGAGTCTATCTGGCGGGGGACACGCAGTCACACTCTGGGCACGGAGACAGGAGTTGGCGAGTGCGATTCAGCGTGAGGGGGGCAACCCCGAATATCTGCCGGAAATCTCTGTTCCGGCATCGATAACTGCAACCTCGGATCTTGCATTCGCGGCGCAGCGGGCAGACTGCTGGGTAATTGCAACGCCGTCCCATGCCGTGCGCAGGATTGCGACCGATCTGCGCCCTTTCTGTACTCCGGAGACTTTGCTGATTTCGGTTGCCAAGGGAATTGAGTCCGGGACGGGACAGACGACCACCGCGGTGCTCTCCGATGTCGTCAGTCCGCCTGTTCCCCCGGGGAATCTGGTAGTGCTGTACGGGCCGAGTCATGCCGAAGAAGTTGGCACCCGGAAACCAACCGCCCTGGTTGCTGCATCCACCGATATGCGACAGGCCGAAGCAGTGCAGGAAATGTTTATGACGGACCGGCTCAGGATTTACGTGAACAGTGATGTGAAGGGAGTTGAGATTGGGGGAAGTGTGAAAAATATCATGGCGATTGCATCGGGAATCAGTGACGGGGTGGGCTATGGAGATAATGCCAGAGCGGCGCTCATCACCCGGGGAATTGCGGAGATCCAGCGTCTGGGAAACGCACTGGGGGCCAACCCCCAGACCTTTACCGGTTTGACCGGTCTGGGCGATCTGGTCGTCACATGTACCAGTCGACACAGTCGGAATCGTGACCTTGGAGAAAAAATCGGGCGTGGAGCAAATCTCGCTGAGGTGACAAACTCCATGAGCATGGTCGCAGAAGGGGTCAGGACTACCGAAGCGGTACACCGGATGGCACGGCACCTTGGCATTGAGATGCCGATCACAGCGGCGGTATACGGGATTCTTTTTGAGGGGAAGCGGCCCCGTGATATGGTTCAACAGTTAATGACACGATCCGCAAAACAAGAAGAATGGCTGCAGGTTTAGGAACCCGGATGCGTACAGGTACACCTGTGCCTGCTTCCAATTGACACCCTATTTACTGTGATACGTACCATCTGGAGGTGGTGCGCAGCGGGATTGGGAATTGTTCGTTCTCCATTGAATCATTGATTCAAAACAGTGACTCGCAGCCATGACCAAGAAACATCTGGAGCGAATTGTGGCAGAGGGTGAGGGGCTTCTGCTTGAATTTAAACATCGCCTGCCCGATAGCGAGCGGATTGCCCGCGAAGTGACGGCACTCGCAAATACCAGCGGGGGGTATCTGTTAATCGGGGTGACCGATAACAGGAATCTGAGCGGGGTGAAGGATCCTGAAGAGGAAATGTATGCACTCCGCCATGCACTTGCGGAGCACTGTACACCCGAGATCAATCTGCGCTCAGAGTATATCAAGATCAGTCGAACCCGTACGGTGGTCGTGATCCGGATTCCGGTCAGCGAGGTCCGTCCCCACTATGTTCAGGATCCTTCAACCCGTCAGAGATCCGTCTTTGTTCGATATCAGGATATGTGCATTGCGGCGAGCCGTGAAGCGCAAAAATTGATGCGGCGGCGGCCGGATACCGAGAATGTATTGATCCAGCTTGGCGAGAAAGAGCGTCTGCTCCTGAAGTTCCTTGAAGAAAAGGGCAGGGTAACGGTCTCCCGTTTTGCACGGTATGCCAACATCCATCCCGGCCGGGCATCCCGCATGATGGTCCGGATGACAAGAGCGGGAGTTCTTGTTCATCATATTGATTTGCACGAAGATTATTTCACCGCGGGGAAAGCGCTGCAGTCCGCACCCCAGATATCGCCTCATCCATGAGATATTCAGTATCTCTGTCGGGACCGGCTGATTTGAAAGACATCTCCAAAGTGGATTCCATCGAAATTAAAAATCAATGGTGTCACGATTGATCAAGAAAAATACCGGTTGCGATTTGGCGCTGGGCCATTGTATGATCTCCAGAGTTCCACGGGTTGGATCTGAGAAATAACGTCGCTCAGCCTGCCTTTCTGGAACCTCGCATCCATTTCACCGTATAGGCGGCTATCCTTCATGGAACAAAGTCAGATACTCTGAATAGACATGACCTGCTTCGGTAACCGGACAAAGCAGAATTTCAAATACAGTTTATGGAACTTTAAGCGCAATCTAGGAACTAAGTAAACCGTGATGCTTATACTCACTGTGCTTTGGATCGTAACCGTGGATGAGGTTTGAGCGGTTCGTACACCGAAGCGATGCCATCTCTAGATTGGGGAGCATCTTTCTTGTAGCAACAAAATCATCAAATAGAACAATCATGCTTAAAAACATACTCAGAATCTATGTGTGTAGCCTCTGTATCTTACTGACATCTATCGTGTCGGCAGATCAGTTCGTACATGCTCAGGATCATTCTGTCCAGGGTACAGTGGTCTCTGCAGTGGACAACTCGCCATTGCCCGGTGCCTCGGTCGTAGAGACGGGCACTTTGAATGGCACCGCTGCCGATGTGGATGGGTCATTTTCACTGGAAGTATCCAGTCCGGACGCATCCCTCTCGGTCACTTTCATCGGCTTTGTAAGCCAGACCATTGCCATAGAGGGCCGGGATGAAATTACCATTGCTCTGGAAGAAGATACCGGCCTTTTAGAGGAAGTTGTTGTGACGGCGGGCGGCATTGAGCGAAGAGAGCGTGCAGTTGGATACTCGGTTACAGAGGTTGGCGGTGAGGATCTGCGTGAGGTGCGTGAAAACAATGTTGCGAACGCATTGTCGGGTAAAGTCGCCGGTGTCATTGTGACGAAACCTGCCACAGGGCCGGCAGGCTCCAGCCGTGTAATCATACGCGGGGCCTCTTCGCTTGGCGAAGACAGTCAGCCGCTCTATGTGGTAGACGGTGTCCCCATTGACAACACCACCCAGGGGAGTGCCGGTATGTGGGGCGGCAGTGACGGCGGGGACGGTATCGGTTCCATTAACCCCGATGACATCGAAAAGATGACGGTCCTGAAGGGCCCGTCGGCGGCTGCACTCTATGGGACCCGTGCCAAAAATGGCGTGATTCTCATTACGACCAAAAAAGCATCCCCCGGCATGGGCCTAGGAATTGAGTTTTCCAGTAACACCACCTTTGAAAATGTCTTGGTGAACACCGACTGGCAGACCGAATATGGTCAGGGAACTCGCGGTGCCAAACCTACTTCGGCTGAAGAGGCCCTCTCAACTGCGGACGATTCCTGGGGACCCAAACTAGATGGTGCACCGACGATCAGCTGGGATGGCAGTGAGCAGCCGTATAGTCTGGCTTCCGATCCGGTTACGTCCTTTTACAATACCGGACTGACCAGTACCAACAGTTTGGCCCTGACGACCGCAAATGAAGCCAGTTCACTGCGGATCGGGTTCTCGCATTTACAAAATGAAGGGATCAGCCCCAATTCGGGACTAGAGCGTACGACACTTTCTGTGCGGGGAACTTCACAGTTTGGTGAACGTCTGAGCGCAGATGCAAAAGTTAATCTGATACGGGAATTTGTGGTGAATCGGCCAAGACTGAGCGACTCACCGGGGAATGCAAACTATTCGGTCTATCAGCTGGCCCGGAATGTAGATGTGGAATCCCTGCGGTGCCCGCCGGAAGACGCAAACTGTGCAGAGCCGGGGACGGATGTGGATGGCCGTGAATTGCATCGGGGACTGTTTGGGAATACGTTCCAGCAGAACCCCTACTGGGCCGCCCATCAGTACAAGAATCAGGACAAAGATTTTCGTGTACTCGGATTTGTGTCATTGTCCTATAAGTTTGCAGACGGGATCAATCTGAGAGGCCGCTTTGGCGGCGACACCTATGATATCCGCCGGACGGGGCTCACCCCCTGGGGGACGGCATATCAGCGAAACGGCTCTCAGTCTGAGAGAAATATTGAAGTCACCGAGATCAATACGGACTTCCTCTTAACGATTGATCGCAGTTTGACCAGTTCCATTGGATTGCAGGCAACCGCGGGAGGAAATATCCTCTACCGTCAAAGTGAAAGTCTGATACTTTCAGGTGGAGGCGGGTACAGTGTACCGGGGCTGGAAGTGGTCACCAACCAGAACACCCGATCCCATGGTTACGGCTTCAATGAGAAGCAGATTAACTCGCTGTACGGATCTGCCGAGTTGGCGTATAACGATTTCTTCTATCTCACGCTGACCGCCCGGAATGACTGGTCATCCACGCTTCCGATAGAAAACAACAGTTACTTCTACCCATCCATCAGCGGCAGCCTGGTTTTGACGGATGCACTGGAACTTCCCGGTTGGGTCAGTTTTGCCAAACTCCGTGCCTCATGGGCTCAAGTCGGTGGAGATACGAACCCCTATCAACTTGCGCTCACCTACGGACTCAGTGGAAGTCACCTTGGACAGCCGCGCGGAAACATTGCACAGGGGAGTATCCCTCTGGCAGATCTTAAGCCTTCCCAGACGGTTGGGATTGAAGGCGGCTTTGATATACGCTTTATTGAGAATCGTTTTGGAATTGACTTTACGTACTACACGGAAACGGCTACCGACCAGATTCTGTCTACCACCATCTCGAATGCATCAGGATTTGGGAGTCAGGTGATTAATGCGGGCGAAATTTCCAATCAGGGAGTTGAACTGCTGATCACCACGACCCCGGTTCGTCAGGGAGACTGGCGGTGGAATCTGGATTTGAACCTGTCGCGCAACCAGAATGAGGTGGTTGAACTGGTGGAAGGCCAGACTTCTCTGGTGCTTGCAGAAAGTCGACACAGAGGAAATTACGTGACCGCAGATGTAGGCGAACCCTACGGTTCTATTAAGGGGCGAAAATATCTTCGCCAGAATGTTCCCACCGGGGAAGATGCTTCGGATTGTGACGCAACCGGCCCCGTTGTGCATGACGCGGATGGACTCCCGATGCGGACTACGGATCTGTGCGTCCTGGGTAATGGCACTCCCGACCTGAGTGGTGGTATTCGGAGTTCATTACGTTGGCGGAATCTTACCCTGAACTTGCTTTTTGACATGCGCTTTGGTGGTGACATGTTCTCGGTGACCAACAGTGCAGGATACAGCAATGGACTCCACAAAAACACCCTTCAGGGCCGTGATGTCGGCTATATTGTCGGGGATGGTGTCACGGCAGATGGATCGGCAAATACTGTTCAGGTTAACCCGCAGGATTACTTCCAGAGGATTGGCGGAGGAACGATTGGGGAAGAATTCATCTATGATGCAAGTTTTGTAAAGCTTCGGGAGATGATGGTCAGTTATAATCTGCCAGCCCGTTTATTTGCTCGCACGCCAATCAAATATGCTTCCGTTTCTCTGGTGGCCAGAAATCTCTGGCTGATCCACAGCAACGTAGACAATCTTGATCCGGAATCCCTGTACAACAGTACAAATCGCGGTATTGGACTAGAGCATTCAGGGGTGCCGCAGACGCGAAGCATTGGCATTAACCTCAATGTTCGTCTGTAGCCTCTAATCACTTGAAAAACTCGAATACAATGACTAAATTGAATAAACTCTCTATAGCGACGGCCTTGTGTTTGTCTCTCCTGCTTGCCTCCTGTGATTCAGGTTTTGAAGAGATGAATGTCAATCCGACGCAGGCCGATCAGATTGATCCTAATTTTAAGCTGACCAATCTTCAGGTTCGGATTAGTGGTGAGCGGTACGAGAATTGGCGGACCAACCTGATCTACAGTTCCACGATGATTCAGCATTTTGCGGCCTTACCGGGTTATTGGTCAGGGGACAAGTACTTTTACAATCCATCCTATTCCTCCGCAATGTGGGATAGAATTTATTCCAACGTTGCACGGAATATGGAGGACCTTCTTGTACAGACCGCCGAAGACCCGGAAATGACCAACATGCATCATATCACGCAGATCCTTCGCGTGGTCATGTATCATCGGCTGACCGATCTCTATGGAGACATTCCATATTCGGAGGCAGGGAAGGGATTCACGGAAGGAATTACCCAGCCCAAGTATGATGCGCAGTCCACGATCTATCCAGACATGCTGCAAAAGCTTGAAGCGGCAGCAACAGCGCTGAATGGTAGCAGTCCATCGTTTGGTAATGGTGATCTGATGTATCAGGGCGATGTAGAGAAGTGGAAAAAGTTTGCGAACTCCCTGATGTTGCGGCTGGGAATGCGTCTTGTCAAAATAGACCCTGGTGCTGCGCAAAGCTGGGTCCAGAAAGCCATTGCCGGTGGAACCATGGATAGCAATGATGACATTGCCTATGTTCCTCATAACGACCCGTCCGGCTGGCAAAATGGCAACGGGCAGGTGTTCACCTCCGATGGTAACCCGCGCATCAGTGAAACATTTGCCAACTGGATGGTTGCCCATGATGACCCCAGACTGTATGTCTATGCTCAAAGCCCGGTGGCGGGTTCTGCGCCGATTGGGCTCCCGAATGGCAAAACTGAAGGTGGATCCGATCTGGATCATGGCATTGAAAATCATTCCACCTGGGTGGATTGTGATTCCGGTGTGACACCCTGCGGGATGGATGTGTATCTGGTTCCCAATGATGTGATCAAGGGACAGGATGATCCGATGTTCTTCATGACCTACGCCGAGGTGGAACTCCTGAAGGCCGAGGCCGCAGTGCGCGGCTGGTACAGTGGAGATGCTGCAATGCATTATGCAAACGGGGTTCGCGCCGCCATGGAATATCTTGCAATGTACGGCGATTCAGCAGTGATTCCGGGTGCAGACATTGACGCTTATCTGGATGCGAATCCTTACGATCCCGCGCAGGGATTGAAAATGATTAACGAGCAGCTCTGGGCGGCTGTTCTCTTGAATGAGTATGAAGCGTATGCAAACTGGCGGCGAACCGGTTATCCCGAACTCACGCCGGTTAACTATCCTGGGAATGTAACCGGAGGTACGATTCCTCGCCGTTTACGCTACCGGGCGAATGAAGCAGTCGCGAATCCAGAGAATTACTCTGCGGCGGTGAATGCGCAGGGAGCCGATGAATTAACCACACGCATGTGGTGGGATAAATAATTGATCTCTGCTTACTCACAAAACGGGGGCATTCGCAAACGCGGATGCCCCCGTTTTATTTTGTGCCGGTTACAGGATGCGAACGTACGCATCTAAATGAACACCGAACCCGGCGATCTGCGTTACTCTGCATAGCCGAAGTCCAGCGATCTGGATCTTGTGCTGCCGGAAACCTGATCCGTGACGGTCAAGGTGAGTGTGAGCTGTCCTGACCTTTTCCATTGTCCAATATCAACCACCATAAATTCACGAACCGTCGCCGCATCGCCCGTGTAGTCGAAAGAGGCCGTAATCGGATCTGCGCCCTCACTGCTGAGCGTATATTGAACCGTATAGCGGGTCTGATCCATCTCGTTGAAACGCAGGAAGTAGATTTCAAAGTACAGAGCAAGCGGGGTATCGGGGCCGATCTCACGCTCAACATAGGGGACTGCGCTATCGAAAGTATCTGCAGATTTTAATCGGAGCGGCTTCAGGTCGCTGACTTCCAGCGAGGTGCCGTCTCCATTTAGCGTCTTCAGTGTATCCAGATCCGCAACTCCAATCGCCCAGACAGCTCCGGGCCGCGGAGGGATCGAATCAGGAATCGTCCAGTGCAGTGACCACTGCATCGTGATTGGAGATGCGGAGTACTCCTTCGTGATCCAGGAATAAATTCGTTGCTCTGACTTGGCACCCTGTGGCAGATGATAGCGTCGGATCTGGATATTCTGCGGTTCAAATGCGGGCCCTCGCGTGGTGAAGCCGACACTTAAGATATAATCTGGAGATTCCTGCTGTTCCAATTGCCGCATTCGGCGGATCATGCGACGGCTCGGGCGAACGGCCGCCGCATCAATGCTCCAGTACATCTCTAACCGCGTCGTGCCATCGCGTTCTAAAAAGCGGCTGAATCGTAACGGGGGACGAAGTTCAATGGCGTTACCATACGCCTTGGTTGTACTGTGCGGGACGGTTTTTGCACGGCTCAGCTGATGCTGATCGTCTCTTGTTCCGGCATCCTGGATTGCCTTCTGCGAGAATTCATAGGGACGCAGGGGGGAGGATGTTGCGAGTGTGTTATAACTGGTGACCGCGTCATAGACGGTACCATAGTGCGGATGCTCCAGCGCTAACTGAGCAAACACATCCTCAATCCAGAGAAGAAGAAGTCCAACCCTCCGCCGGGTTCCGCGAAGATTTGGCGGAATTAACGATTCGGAGGTATCAATACGATAGGGTTTTCTGCGGGACATCTGCACAAACAGATAGTGGGCATCATCGTGAATATTACGGTAGACCCACATCTCATTCCGCGGAAGGCGATACTGAAGTGGCAAAACCTGAAGGCTGGGATCTTTCAGCGTAATCACCTGCTGGCGCCAGGGCTGCCCGAAGCGTACAAATATCCGGCCGCGATCATCTACGCCCAATGAATCTCTTCGGTAGGAGTAGTTCTGTTGTGCATGGTAAATTCGATATAAATGCTCTTCCAATCGTTCATTATCATAGGTAGCAGGTAACGGATCCTGGCGATGCCACCAGGTGACAATGATTTCTGTATCCTCACGGGTTCCCTGATCGGTGAGGAGTAAACGGGCCGATTGATGAGCCGCGGATTCCTCCGGTGTAATCAGTAGAATCCAGCGCAGATGCCACGCCAGTTTTTCTGGATCGCCGACATTGGGATCGGCTGCCTGCTTCAGCCACTCAAGATAGGACTGTGTCGCTTCCGGGTAGGAAGCAACCTCCTCCTCTGTAAAAATCCGGGCAATTTCGGCTTCCTGTGCCCAAAGCGGGGAGAGGATCAGACATGGAAGCCAGAATATGGAAAAAAAACGTCTCATTATCGTTGGATGCAATTAGAGATCTCGGAAAATGGTACGTGAATGCTGATCGGTCGCTGGCTCTGCATCGGAACTGGTTTAGGTTTGATGATCCTCGCAGGCTGTACACGGGAGCGTCCGCTCTTTACGCGGGAGCGTCCGCTCTTTACGCGGATGGAGCAAACGGGTATATCCTTTGAAAACCGAATTGTTGAACAGGATGCATTTAATGTGCTGGAGTATGAATACTTTTATAACGGGGCCGGGGTTGCAGCAGGCGACCTGAATAATGATGGGCGGGTGGACCTCTACTTTACCGCCAATATGGCTCCGGACCGTCTCTATCTGAACCTCGGCAACTGGTCATTTGAAGACATTACCGAACAGGCCGGAATCATCCATGCGCCCACCTGGACGACAGGGGTGACCATGGCGGATGTGAATGGAGACGGCTTCCTTGATCTTTACGTATGCCGGAGCGGGAATGTAACCACAGACCGCAGGCGGAATTCCCTCTACATCAATCAGGGCGATCTGACCTTTAAGGATGAGGCCGCCGCCTATGGCCTTGATGATGCGGCCTATTCCAATCATGCTGCATTCTTTGACTATGATCAGGATGGCGATCTGGATATGTATCTGTTGAATCATTCCATTCGCCGATATTCTCATTTTGTTGTGGACCTCATGCGTGCACGGCGTGACTCACTGGCAGGCGACAAGCTTTTCCGCAATGACAATGGAAGGTTCGTGGATGTGAGTGAGGAAGCGGGAATCATCGGGAATCCGCTGAGTTACGGTCTGAGCGTGGCGGTGAGTGATCTCAACGGGGAT
The DNA here is from genome assembly GCA_022820435.1 of Rhodothermales bacterium. GTDB lineage: Bacteria > Bacteroidota > Rhodothermia > Rhodothermales > Bin80 > Bin80. The sequence continues at coordinate 12,840 of JAJEFL010000070.1, read as the reverse complement.
TTATGGCCGGATCTCTACATATCCAATGACTACATTGAGGATGACTATCTCTATCTCAACCGGGGGGATGGTACCTTCAGTGAATCCATCCGATCCTATCTGACACATACCCCGTATGCTTCCATGGGGGCAGATATTGCAGATATCAATAATGATCTGCAACCGGACATTTATGTGCTGGATATGCTTGCTGAAGATAATTACCGGCAGAAAGTACTTAAAGGTCCAGAGGATTACCGATTCTATCAAGGCTTGCGGGAGGATGGCTTTCATGAGCAGTACATGCGGAACATGCTCCACCTGCGAAGGGGCCCCGACTTTATAGAGATTGGACAACTGGCGGGAGTATCGAACACGGACTGGAGTTGGGCGGCGCTCTTTTCTGATCTAGACCGGGACCGCATGAAGGATTTAATCGTGACGAACGGATACCTGAGGGACTATACCGATTTAGACTTTCTGTCTACGACACTCCCCAATGCCTCCCGGGAGGCGGAAATGCGGGGAGAGGCGGTATCCGGCCTGGAAATGGTGCAGGCCATGCCCTCTACGCGAATTCCAAATTATGTGTTTCGAGGGCGGGACGGGATACGATTCCAGAATATGACCGAAGCCTGGGGCCTTGAACTCCCCACGCATTCCAATGGAATGACACTGGCGGATTTGGATGGCGACCTGGACTTGGATCTGATTATCAATAATATCAATCAGGAGGCGCTGCTCTACCGGAATGAAGCCGAGGAACAGAATAGGGGAAGTGCACTCCGAATCATACTGGAGGGGCCATCAGGAAATCCGTATGGGATTGGGGCAAAAATCATGGTTCATGGCGCGGGGCAGTCCATCATGCAGGAGGCTTTTTTTGTTCGCGGCTATCTCTCATCTCTGGAGCCGGCTCTCTTTTTTGGAACCGGAGACTGGGAGGAGGTTGATGTGGAGATTTATTGGCCGGGCGGCGAATTTCAACGGCTGGAGGAGATTGCTACGGGGCAGACGATTCAGATGAAGTACAGCGAGGCAACCCCGGCTGAGGGGACAGACTCCCCTTCTGCGGAAGGATTTCTTAACATTGATTTATCTTCGCAGATCCGCTATCAGCATCGGGAGGATACCTATTCGGAATGGGATCAGCAGCCGCTGCTGCCCCGTGATCTGGCGCGGGAAGGTCCGGCCGCTGCCAGCGGAGATCTGAACGGGGACGGGCTCACGGATATCTTTATCGGCGGGGCAAGGGGGCAGCCGGGGACATTATTTCTTCAACAGCTTGATCGTACCTATACAGAGGTGATGCTCCCCGTCTTTGCAGAGCATGCAGCATATGAGGATGTAGATGCGGTCATGCTGGATTTTTCGGGGGATGGGCTGCTGGATCTTTATGTAGCAAGCGGGACAGGGCCGATCAGTGATGACTGGCAGGATCGTCTCTATCTCAATACAGGCTTTGGCGGTCTGGTGCATGCCCCGGGCATGCTGCCGCCAATGCAAACGGTGACCGGCAGTGTTGCTCCCCATGATCTGGATGCAGATGGGGATCTGGACCTCTTTATCGGCGGACTCTATCTCCCTGGTCAATTTGGGATGTCTCCTCGCAGTTATCTGTTAGAGAATACGCCGAATGGTTTTGTGGATCGGACTGTAGAGTGGGGGCCTGATTTAGCATATCCCGGCATGATCCGCACTGCAGTCTGGGCAGATATAATCGGAGATACCCAAATGGAACTGTTTATTGCAGGGCACTGGATGCCGATCCAGGTGTATTGTCGAAGCGATTCAGGTATTCTGGAGAATTGCGGTGACGAACTGGGGTTTACGGGTTCCGAAGGGTTTTGGAATCAGGTGATCCCGGCCGATTTGGATGCAGATGGCGATCTTGATCTGATTGCCGGGAATCAAGGTCTCAATACACAAATCCAGATCTCTGCTCAGACTCCATCAACATTATATGCAGGAGATTTTGATGATTCCGGCACCTGGGATATTCTATACAGTGGCTTTGTTAAAGGGCTGGATGTCCCGGTTGCCTCACGGGATCAGATAGTGCGGCAGTTACCGGATCTACGAATCCGATTTGCTACGTATGCGGATTATGCGGCTGCAACGACAGCGGAGGTCATGGCGGGATATGATCCGCCCGATATTATGCTTAAAGCTGAACTGAGTGCTTCCATGATCTTTGAATTCACAGACGAAGATGTCTTTGAACCGAAGCCACTTCCTCTGATTGCACAGTTTTCAGTTGTTCAGGACGCACTTGCGATGGACATCAATGATGACAGGCATCTTGACCTCCTCCTTATAGGCAATGACTATGCAAATCGCGCAGAAGAAGGCCGCCTGAGCAGCGGACGGGGAGTATTACTGTTTGGAGATGGAGAACTGGGCTTTACAGATCGTGGAAGTGATGAATTCTGGATACGTTCAGACATGCGTCGTATTCTTCAGATTGATCACCGTATTATTGTGGTCAATAACAATGATGAACTGAATATTTTTCAGACCATTCAATGAAGCGGCAACCGGCGGAAGATCCGCTCGCAGGCGATCTCAATCTTAAACGATCAGAGTTGTGATGTGTGGACGTATCGCACAATGCTTTGACCCGGAAAAGGTCAGGAAGTCGTTTGACATTCGCAGAGAAACCGAATCTATTGAATGGGCGACATCTTCCTATAATATCGCACCTGGAAGTAAAATCCATGCATTTCAACTCAATGAGCATCAGGACAAATCATGGATGCCACTTACATGGGGGATGCGGCCTGTCTGGGCGAAGATGAAGCGCCCGATCATCAATGCACGAGCGGAAACTGTACTCCAAAAACCGATGTTTCGGGATGCCTTTCAAACCCGCCGCAGTCTGATTCCGGTTACCGCCTACTATGAATGGCGAACCACGCCTCAAGGAAAACAGCCCTACTGTATACGAAACAAAAATGGGGAACCACTCTTCCTCGCAGGACTGTATACCGAAAATGAATGTGTCATCCTTACACAGGATGCACAGGAAGACATTTCTTTTATCCATGACCGTATGCCGGTGGTAGTGGTTCCAGAAAGAATGGATGCCTATCTGAGTGAAGCATATGCCGCCCGCAAGGTCATCAGAAACAGGAATCATCTGGACCTGGATGTCTATCCGGTCACGAAAGAAGTGGGCCATGCAGGCTTTGATTATCCAACCTGCTTAAAGCCAGTTGATCATGTGTAGTTCTGCATCCCGTGTTGGAATTCAAGGCAGCTGGATTCAGGAAACCCTGACATCGGAACAGGCCACAGGGATTCTGATTACGCATCTGCCCCATGTCCGGTGGGCGTGCGGGTTTACCGGATCCAACGGATTTCTGATTGTAAAAGAAGAACAACTGCATCTGTTCACGGATCGCCGGTACGAAACGCAGGTAACCCTGGAAGTCCATGGCGCACAGATTCATATTGGCGCCCATAATCTGATTGACCTGGCAAAAAATGAGGACTTGATTCGTGCGACGGACCGGCTGCTGATACAGCCGGAATATATGGCCGTTGCAGACCTCTACCGCTGGGAAACTGCATTCCCCGGCATATCGCTGATTCCGAGGGAGAATTTACTGAATCGTTGTGTTGCAGTAAAATCAGAAGAAGCAATTGCAAAGATGCGACAGGCACAGTCGATTTCGGATGCTGTATTTCAGGAGATTATTCCGCACATAACCCCGGGCATCCGGGAAATTGAGCTAGCCGCCCTGATTGACTATGAGCACCGGCTCCGCGGAGCATCCGGAATGGCATTTGAAACCATTGTCGCTTTCGGCGCAAACAGTGCACTCCCGCATGCCCGTCCAGGCAACCGGGCATTAGGCATGGATGAACCTGTGCTTTTAGATTTTGGGTGTAGTTTTGACGGATATACCTCAGACATGACACGGACGCTCCATTGCGGAGAGCCCCCCGGTGCAGAGTTTCGGGCAGTTTATGAAGCCGTCCAGGAAGCACAGGAGCAGGCGGTAAAAGTGGCGCATGCCGGGGTGGATGCATCTGCGGTAGATGACGCGGCCCGCTCCAATTTGGCTTCCCGTGGATTTGGGGATTTTTTCAGCCACAGTACAGGGCACGGTATTGGTCTGGAGGTTCATGAATGGCCGCGTATTTCGGCGAGTTCATCGGCGATCTTAGAAAAAGGACAGACCATCACCATTGAGCCGGGGGTTTATTTGCCGGGCAAATTTGGAGTTCGGATTGAGGATACGGTGGGGATTGGTGCATCTGCATGTGAACGGTTATCACATATTGAGCGAGATCTGATCATTGTCTGAGTATATTGGATGCGGCGTGTATTGGTTGTGGCATATTACTTCCCTCCACTTGGTCTGAGCGGGGTGCAGCGGATTGCGGGATTCATCCGCCATTTACCGAAGTATGGATGGCAGCCGACGGTCATAACAGCGAAACCCAGAGGGTATTTTGCACATGATGAATCGCTGTGGACTCCGATTGAAGATGCAGGTATTGAGGTCATCCGCACCCGAAGTCTTGATCCAACCCGGTTATTTCGTCCGGGTGCTACGGTACGTTTACCGGGAGAAACAAAGCGGCAAACGCTGGCTTACATCAGTAACTGGCTGTTTATCCCTGACAATAAATTGGGTTGGATGCCATTTGCCGTACATGCAGGATTGCGTCAGGCGGCGATGCAGCGTTTTGATGCTGTCTTTTCCAGTGCGCCACCGTATACGGGGCATCTGGTCGGGAGGACATTGTCCAGACGGCTGCAGCTTCCTCTGGTGGTTGATTTCCGTGATGACTGGGTTGAAAATCCGAGGCATATGTATCCCACAGCACTCCACCGGAGACTGCATATTCAGAAGGAGAGGCAGGTTTTAGCGCAATCCTCTGCAATCACTACCATCAATCGCCCAATCCTGGATGCATTAAATGAGAGACATCCGGATATTCAAAGGAGGATGGAAGTGATTCCGCATGGATTTGACCGGCAGCAGTCTGCAGCGCAGGCATCCGTTGATTCCGAAACGAAGCTGAAGGTTGTCTATACCGGTGTTTTTTATGATGCGCAGACCCCCGAGTATTTTCTAAGGGGACTCAGCAAATTTTTAGCCAGAACCCCCAGGATGCGCGCCAAAATTTCCGCTATTTTTGCCGGCCTCGTTCCAGGCGGATTTATGGAATTGGTACGGACACTGAAACTACTTGATGTCGTTCAATATGCGGGGTATTTGCAGCATTCAAGCGTTGTTGAATTGCAACGGGAAGCGGATGTATTATGGATGACGATTGGCACCAGGCCCGGTGCATCCGGCATCTCAACGGGGAAATTATTTGAGTACATGGGCACGGGAAAACCGATTCTGGCTCTGGTTCCACCGGGAACGGCGCACCAGACGCTGCTCCGTTACGGGGCGGCATATATTGCCGGGCCGGAGAGTGATGTTGAAATTCTACGAGTGCTCACTCAAGTAACCCGCGATTGGGAGAAACAAAACTTTCCCAATCCGGACGAGTCGTTTGTATCTATGTTCAGTCGTGCCCGTCTAACCGAGAAGTTAGCTGGAGTATTTGACTCCGTCATTGAAACGCCATAGGGCAGGGGGGATTATGCATCAGAAAAAACTTGAACTTAACTTATCGTCCACCTTCAAGGATTTGGATGATGCCGTGGAGACATTGCAGGATTTTATTCCGACACTGGACTTAGACGATGATTTAGCTTACCGGGTCATCTTGCTGGCGAGTGAGGCACTGACCAACGCAATGGAGCATGGAAACCAGTGGAATCAAACAAAAAAGGCAACCATTCGCCTAGTGAAGGAGGAAAATCAAGTTGAATTAACGGTGACCGATGAGGGCGATGGGATTTACTGGACACAGCGGAATCCACTGACGGAGGCGAACCGGATGGCCGATCATGGCAGGGGGCAGTATTTTATGCAGACCATGGCCGATGAGGTTCATGTGGAAGACCATGGTCGCGGGCTGCGTCTGGTCTTTTACTGCCAGACATAGCAGCCCGCAGGCAGCCATAAGGATGATTACTTGAGCAGCAGCATTGCTTTGGCATCGATCAGTTTTCCGTTCACCTCCATCCGGTAGATATATTGTCCACTCGCCATTGCCGAGGCATCCCACTGAACCTGATGGGTTCCGCCGGTATAGGGCTGGTCGGTCAGGGTCGCTATTTTACGTCCAAGCATGTCAAATACCGTCACTCGGATATGACTTTCGGCTGCGACCTTGAAACTGACGGTCGTACTCGGATTAAACGGATTTGGGTAATTACTCAGAAGTTCAAAGGCATCCGGAATCTCGCGGTCACCGCGTTCTGCATCCGCCTGCATCTGGTCGAGATTCAAAGTCCATATTCCGCGTCCATGTGTGGCAAGAACAATTTCATCCTCAACAATGCGGATCCGCCATACGCTGACCGCAGGTAATCCGCTGTCCAGATAGGCCCAGGTCTCGCCATGGTCACGGGATTCAAAGATCCCCATGTCCGTTGCGGCCCAGATGACCCGTGGGGTTTTGGGGAGGACTGCGATATCCCACACTCTGGCATCAGGGAATCCATTGGTACTCTCACAGTTGACGGCTCCTCGAAAGCCTGAAAGATCTTCCCAGGTCTCTCCCATATCCACGGTCCGAACCACTTTTGGCTCGCATGGCACGGCAAAGGTGACATACGCCGTAGCACGCGCAGAGGGATGGGTTGCCAGTCCAGAAAACTGCGCAACCGGTGTAAAGCTGGGACCCGATATCGGCCGGATCTTTATTGCATCCTCCACCCCGATTCCAGGGATGCGACTCCGGGCATTTTCGGATACATGAAGTGTACCTTGAGCGAATTCTTCCGTGAGTGTGTATCCTGCCCAGACAACATTAGGATCAGCAAGTGAAACGCGCACCTTCCCATCGCCGTTTTCTACTCCCCATATTGCCGCATCAGACGGCTTGATTGCATGCCAGTTCCTTCCGAATTCAAGGGAACGAAGCAGGCCATCTTTTGGAGAGATAGAAAAGACTATATCTTTTGATGCGGGGGTCCATCCAATAGAGGTGACAAACTGCCCCGTAAAATTATCAATCGTGCGATCCGAAGTCCAGTCCATACCGTTGTTAAACGAGCGCGCGATACTGTTATACTGGGTTGATGCCATCAGGGAATCATTCCCTTTCCAGATCACATCAAATCCATCACCGGAAAGTGTTGGTTGATTCGACCACCCACGAGAACCAGTCGGATCCAAGTCAGAAATAAAAACGCCGTTATCCTGTGTTCCCCCCAGATATCTTGCGAATCTTGGATGCTTCACTGCATCGTAAAATTGTGTTGTACTGTATCCATTGGTATTGCTCTTGACGATTAGATCTGTCTCGTACCATGTCGCTCCGCCGTCCGGTGAATAGGCAGCCCCGCCGTCATTCACATTCAAAATCATGAATTCATTCCTGCTTTGGTCAATTGGAACAATCGTAAACCCGTGGTGATCTACATGGACAAGTGTATTTTCCCACAGTTCTGTAGTTCTACCATATTCGTTTATAATGGTAAAGTCTATATCCAATATTGCTTCTGGAGGAGAGTCAGGATCCCATTGTACATCTGAACCTCTGGCGCGTAAGGGCCAGAAAAAATACATGAATCCCTTGGTGAAGCCTCCTTTCTGTGTATACCCGGGGTGGGGGACGGAATCATAATCGTATTTGGAAATAAAAATATACTCCCTGCTGTGTGTATTCCCTGGTCCATCAAAATTTGAATGAATGAGGCTCCATTCGCCGTCCCGTCCCTGATCCCGGAATGAAACCATGAGCTGCCGGTTATTGTCTGTATCCCAAACCTGGAACGGCACCTCAACATAATCCGCATAATTATAGTCTGCAAAAGCAACTCCTGCGCTCCCGTTTCCGTCTCGCCCACCATTTGGGTCTACCGTAAAACGATGTGCCATCTGGGTAAGCCCGGGGCCAAAACGAACCTCAACGGATGTCATTTCGCTGAGCGCCATATCATGGGCTTTACCTTCATCAACCAGGAGATAACCCATATCCAATCTTCCATTGGAAGCGTTTGCTGCAAAATTTTGGAAGCGCAGAAATGGAATGTCATCATAATTGAAGCGGAGGATACGCCCCCTCTGAAATCCTTCACTGTCATTGATCCACATTTTCCATCGAACGATTCCACCGACATAGATCGTGTCGGGGGAAAATGGATGAACCGCAATTGCGTTGTCATACCATCCCTGATTGGCGAGAAAAGTCTTCTCGGCGGGTTCTGCATTACTGGAAAATTCTATGTGATTCCAGCTATTTCCGTTATCCCTGGAGCGATAGATGTCTGAGATTGGATACGTAAAGCCAGATCCATCCGGTTCTATCCGATTCCCTCCAATACCTTCAACCGAAGCCCAGATCACTTCCGGCCGGGATGGGGAAATCGCCAGTTCAATGCGACCTGCTCCGTATATAAAATCAGTGAACGAATCTTGCCATGTTTCTCCACCGTCGGTTGATTTAAGGATTGAAGTCCCCCGAACCGATGCAAACTGAGTGTTAAAATTATTGGGGTTTACTTTCAGATCTTGCACGGGCAGGTCATCAGCGTCATAGACCTTTGTAAAAGATCGTCCGCCATCACCGGTTCGGAATATTGCACCGTTGGTCACCACAACGACGATGTCAGGATTGTCTGGATGTACGGCAAGCCGGTTAATAAAACGCCAGTCTTCATCATCACCTACAGAGGATGCCTCCAGATGAGTCCAGGTTTTCCCTTTATCGGTTGTCTTAAACATCCCGACTCCGGAGGCGGCATCCAGATTAAAGAATCCTTCTCCCGTCCCGAAGTACATCACACTGGGATTACTTCGGGAGATATCCAGTGTGGTCGCCGCAAGACTGGGCAGATCGTCGGTTAGCGGGGTCCATTCAATCTGTGGCAGTCCTCCGAGGGACATTGAGCGTCTGGCTCTCCATACCCCCCCGCCGACGGAAGCGACGTACCATGTGTCCCTAGAAGGGTCACCAGGATCCAATACGATTGCGCGACTTCTCCCACCTACATTCCCTGGGCCGCGCTCAATCCAGTTTAACGGGGTTGCAGTTCGACCGTTTTTCGCATTCGCTTCAACGGCTTTTTGAAATTCCCGTATTTTGTGGCCGGGCGGGTAGGGGGCATATCCATTATTGATTCCCTCAACTGCTGCAAAATACTCTGCGAATTTGTCAGGATACCCAAATGGATCTTTGATGAACCTGGATTTTTCGGATCCAGATGTAGAGTTCAGCGGAGGAGGGATTGCGGGCAGCAGTAAATTTCCGACCGAAAACATGATCAGGGCCATCGCCGTCAGAATGAAAAAGGATGTTTCTCTGTATAAAACTGATACCCGGTGTGATTTTTTCATAGAATCATTGCAATCATGAAAGAGTGTTCGTGTAAAGTTACAGAAGGCAAAGGCGACAGGCTATGTCTGGTTCGTACCATCAGACATAGCCTGGCGCAACTGATAAGAGCAGTTACTTGAGCAGCAGCATTGATTTGGCGCCGACCAGTTTTCCGTTCGCCTCCATCCGGTAGATATATTGTCCGCTCGCCATTGCTGAGGCATCCCACTGAACCTGATGGGTTCCGCCGGTATAGGGCTGATCCGTCAGGGTTGCCACTTTACGTCCGAGCATGTCGAAGATGCTCACGCGGATATGACTTTCGGCTGCCACCCTGAAACTGACAGTGGTGCTCGGGTTAAATGGATTCGGATAATTACTTAGAAGCTCAAAAGAATCCGGGAGTTCAGTGGCGGTATTTGTTCTATCCGTCTTCTGCACCTGGTTAAGATTTAGCGCCCATATCCCGCGACCGTGCGTAGCGAGAACAACTTCGTCCCCAACAATACGGATGCGCCATACGCTGACAGCAGGCAGTCCGCTATCCAGATAGGCCCAGGTCTCACCATCGTCACGTGATTCAAAAATCCCCATGTCGGTTCCTGCCCAAATGATCTGGGGTGTGTCAGGAAAGACTTCAATATCCCATACCTTGGCATCCGGAAATCCATTGGTACTTTCACAACTGCTGAGGTCGCTGAAGCCTGAAAGATCTTCCCAGGTATCCCCCATATCTGTTGTTCGGACTACTTTTGGCAGACATGGAACTGCAAACGTGACGTAAGCCGTCGCACGCTCAAGGGGATGGGTGGCTAATCCCGAAAAGGGTGCAATTGGTGTAAAGTTGGGCGTGGAGACGGGGCGAATTTCTATTGCCCCTCCCCCTCCTGCAGCATCTTCCCGCCCGTCCAGATAAGGCCAGGTACGGTTAAGGAAGACGGTGACGGCTCCCTCAACCCCTGAGGTAGATGTGGAGATGCTGTTCCGTGCGGTTTCGGATACATGAAGCGTAATACCACCTCCTGCCGCTGTGAGTCGATACCCTGCCCAGACGACATTCGGGTCTGCAAGCGAAACGCGCACTTTTCCACCACTGCCGCCTCCCCATGCTGCTATATTGGGCGGTTTGACGGCATGCCAGTTATCTCCGAATTCCAGGGATCGCAGCAGGCCATCCTCGGGGGATATGGAAAAGACGATCTCCTTTGATTCCGGTGTCCATCCAATTGATGTGAGAAATTGCCCTTCGAAATCAGTAATCGTCTGATCAAAACGAAAGTCCCCGCCGCGAAATGACTGTCCGATCAGATTACCTTGAGCTGATGCCATCAATGAATCATTTCCCTTCCAGATCACATCAAATCCATCTCCTCCAAGCACCTCTTCATCCGGCCATCCACCACGGTCACTGGGATTTAAGTTAGAAAGCCAGGAACCATTATCCTGCGTTCCCCCCAAATATCTTGCGATGCGTGGATGTTTGGTGGCATCATAAAATTGTGCGGTACTGTACCCTGCTGTCTCGTCTGCCTGCCACCAGTTCTCTCCACTGTCAAGTGAATAAGCCACCCCTCCGTCATTCACATTCAGAATACGAAACTCATTCGTACTTTGATTGATGGGCACAATCGTAAACCCGTGGTGATCTACATGCACATCGCCATTTTCCCACAGTTTCGTCGTGCGGTATCGTCCCTCTAATGTAGAAAAGTCTATATATAAAATTCCAGGTTGCGGAGCATCGGGATCCCAGGCTACATCTGAAGCTGCATTAAGAACCGGCCAGAAAAAATACATAACTCCCTTGGTGAATCCCCCTTTTTCGGTGTACTCGGAGCGGGGGGCGGAAGCATCATAGTCATATTTGGAAATAAATATATACTCTCTGCTGTGTGTATCTCCAGGCCCATCCGTATTTGGACGAATAAGTGTCCATTCACCGTCCCGTGCCTGATCCCGGAATGAGACCATCAATTGCCGATTATTATCTGTATCCCAAACCTGAAAGGGCACCTCAGTATAATCCGCATAAAGATAGTCTCCAAGAGCAATTCCTGCGCCTCCATTCCCATTTCTGCCACCATTCGGATCTACTGTATAGCGATGTGCCATCTGGGTAAGCCCAGGGCCAAATCGAACTTCAACGGAGGTCATTTCGTCGATCGTAATATCCTGGGCCTCACCATCTTCGACCAGACGATAACCTGCATCCAATCGTCCCCCTGCAAAGGCGGCTCCGAAACTTATAAAGTCAACAAATGGAGCACTGTTATAAAAGCGGGACGGGCCTTCTAATTCAAACGTTCCATCACTATCAACCCATGCTTTCCACCGGAATACACCACCGACATAAACCGTGTCTGATGAAAAAGGATGAACTGCGATGGAATTATCAAACCACCCCTGATTTCCGAGGAACGTTTTTTCGGTGGATGCGGCGCTGCTGGAGAATTCCAGAAGTTGCCAGGTATTCCCGTTATCCATTGAGCGGTAGAGATCGTCGATCGGTGCTGGTCGATTGTACAGATCTAAATCTTGCCGACTGCCGCCGGCACCTTCAACGGATGCCCAGATGACTTCCGGCTGGGATGGAGAAATGGCCAGTTCAATACGGGCTGCTCCATGTACAAAACTAGAGAATGAATTTTGCCATGTTTTTCCACCGTCGGTTGATTTAAGAATCGAAGTTCCTGCAACCGATGCGAACTGGATGTTAAAATCGTTGGGGTTCACTTTCAGGTCCTGCACACGTAATCTACCTGTATCATGGACTTTTGTGAAGGATAGCCCTCCATCTTCTGTCCGGAATATCGCACCGTTGGTTACAGCAACGACAATATCTGGATTATCTGGATGCACGGCAAGTCGGTTTACATAGCGCCAGTCCCGATCATTGGTTACGGCAGACGCTGTCAGGTGAGTCCAGGTTTCCCCTTTATCGGTGGTCTTGAATATTCCGATTCCAGAGGCGGCATCCACATTAAAAAATCCTTCTCCCGTCCCGAAGTACATCACATTCGGATTATTTCGGGATAGATCCAGCGTGGTCGCTGCGAGACTGGGCAAATCGTCGGTTAGCGGAGTCCATTCAACCCTTTGCAGTCCGAATGATACCGAGCGCTTGGCGCGCCATACGCCCCCGCCGACGGAGGCAACATACCATGTATCATGGGAGGGATCGTCTGGATCCAGTATGATTGCCCGGCTTCTTCCGCCCACATTTCCCGGTCCACGCTCGATCCAGTTTAACGGGGTTGCCGTGCGACCGTTTTTTGCATTCACCTCAACGGCTTTTTGGAATTCCCGCATCTTGTGTCCCGGCGGATAGGGGGCATACCCGTCATTCAGTCCCTCAACCGCCGCAAAGTACTCCGCAAATTTGTCGGGATATCCAAACGGATCTTTGATATACCTGGATTTTTCAGATCTTGAAGCAGGCTCGGTTGGGGGAGTGGTTGCGGG
>JAJEFL010000018.1:0-15777 GCA_022820435.1 Rhodothermales bacterium | reverse complement strand
CGGTGATAAGCGCAACAAAGGCATTGATCCGCAGGCCTACAATCAGACCTACAACAATGACAATACCAAGCAATAAAATAAGGAGTGGAATCATGGAGTCATAGATAGAATAGCGCACAGTCAGTCGGCGTTCCCAATAGGGTTGATATCCGCTTCGGGGATGCAGGTATGCATCCCCGTCCCAGATGCAGGCCTAGGTCAATATCTGCAAATGTGCGTGCAGAAACTACGTCATCCAGCAGGAATGTCATGAATTGTCTGGTATTCGGAGGGCCTCCCAGATAAGTAACAAAAGGGTCGGATACAGTCTGGTAACTTCACACTGTAAACCGATAACCATGGGCAGATGTTGTTTTTACTTTGGCGGTTGGACAATTAGTCTAGGCTTGTTTTATCCTAAATATAATGGGTAGGTTGCCAATGACCAAAGATGCGTCAATTTTCAGGCAGTTTTACGCCTGCGGATGCTCCATTATTTTTTGGGTTTCAGGGGGCAAAGTTGTCAAAATCCACGAATGGGCATATTGAATCGTTTCATGGATGCTCGTTTGTGTGCATCCCGTAATTGAGGTCACACAAACACTTTTGCGGTTTGTATGATTGATGTCAATTTGCCTGCCAGAGGCCAGTTTCCGGCCTCTGTTTTCAATTGCTTGCTTTGCCGGTATCTCTGTGTCTGAACGTAATCTGAGGATGATATGTCGCACAAAGGGTATTCGTGATTGTTTCAGTCAAGGCAAGGGTAGATATTTTTGATGTCACAGCAGCTTTTTGATCTTTCGGGGCAGGTTGCTCTGGTTACCGGCTCCAGTCGCGGATTAGGGCAGTATATGGCGAGGGCGCTGGCCAGGGCTGGAGCAGATATTGCGATTACCAGTCGAAGTAAAGACCGTCTTGCGGAAACAGAACAGAACATTTTGTCACTTGGGCGGAAGGTTCTTCCGCTTGAACTGGATGTACTTGATACTGCCAGTATCCGATCAGCCGTTGGTGCCATTGAGTCGAATTTTGGTCAACTGGATATTCTCGTAAACAATGCCGGGTGCAATATCCGTCGCAGAGCGCTGGAAGTGACAGAGGAAGACTGGGATATGGTGGTGAACACGAATCTGCGGGGGGCTTTTTTTGTGGCACAGGCCGCTGCACAGGTCATGAAGATGCAGAATTCAGGACGTGTGATCAATATTGGTTCGGTTACCTGTGTTGCGGGTTATGCAGGGATGGGGCCTTATTGTGCGAGCCGGGGCGGAATGAAGCAACTGACTATGTCTCTGTCACATGACTGGGCAGAATACGGGATCACCGTCAATTGTCTGGCTCCAGGCTGGTTCAAGACGGAGCAAAGCAGGATGCTGTACGAGGATGAGACATGGCTTGCGATGCTCAAGGAGCGGATCCCGTTGGGGCGGCCGGGGAATCCAGATGATTTGGACGGGATGGTGGTATTCCTTGCGTCCGAATCCAGCCGTTATGTTACAGGGCAGACCTATCTGGTTGATGGGGGCGTGTCCATTGGAGCAATTCGTGCAATGCCGCAAAGCGAACTGGCGTAATCACGTGTGAACGATCCAGAGTAAAGCAATGGCGAATGCCGATTATTGCAGGGATTTCAGGAAGCCCTTCTCTCGGCGGTCAGCCGGTATTTTTGGCTTTGGGGTTTATCGGGAATGGTCATTCCAGCAGGCCCGTTTTCGTGAGTGGGCAGGGCACAAGTGTCTGATACAGGACGGTTCGTATGGAGGGCAAAGTTTTTCGGCAACAAATAAAATGCTATCTTACTATACACCATGTTGGTTTTGTAACATCAACCTTTCGAAATGAAAATTATGGAACAACACAAATACACTGCTACCGTATATACTTATCCAAACGGCAGGATGGGGGTTCACGGAAACAACCTCCGAGGATTAGTTTTGGAGGTAGACTCAGTTGACGAGATGCGTTCAGAATTGCTCCATCTCGTTCCTATACTGTTACGAGACAATCATAAACTGAGTGAAGAAGAGATTGCAAATGCGATACTACTTCTCTCATTGCAGGATGCCTCGTCCGAAGATGCAGATCTGGTAAGCCATCCTGCTTGCTCTGATCAAACGCTTGCGTTGTGCTGGGAGGATAGCCCGCGTCTCTCCTTACTCGTCTATGCGTGATCCATGGCAGACTATGGGAGGGAGGTTCGGAAGCGCATAAAAAATGTGGGATTTGTGGTGGAGCGTAATCCTAGGGGAAGTCATGTAATCTGGAGTAATGGTCACTAAAAGTGACTGTTTCGGCCAAGACTAAAAACCGTCACACGGCCAGTGGACTACTCAAACAGACCGGAATAGATTATAAAATTTGATTGGCCTTCAGAGCGGTGGAATTGAATTCGTTGGTCACACTGACACTGCCGCGTGACCTTTGGCAGAACATGTTTGTATTGTCGATGATTTTTCATTCAAGTATGCTCATGCTGCCGAGTGATCTCAATCCGAAGCCACATGTGATGCTGCAGAGTGAACTGGCGTAATCACGCGTGAACGATCTGGAGTTAAGCACGGATGGCGGCTAATTATTGCAGGGATTCCAGAAAGATCTGCCCCTCGGCGGTCAGCCGGTATTTTTGGTTTCTACTTTGGGGTTTATCGGGAATGGTCATTTCCAGTAGGCCTGCTTTGATAAGTGGCTTGAGGACTTTTTTCTGAAATTTACTGCGATTACTTCTGCCAAAGGTCTTTATCAGTTCGCTGGCCGTCTTTTCCCCATCACATTTACGAATGAGTTCGACTTGATCCTGACTTAGTCCCGACTTAGTCCCGGTTTCACTCTGACTTAGTCCCGACTTAGTCCCGGTTTCACTCTGACTTAGTCCCGACTTAGTCCCGGTTTCATTCTGACTTAGTCCCGACTTAGTCCCGGTTTCATTCTGACTTAGTCCCGACTTAGTCCCGGTTTCATTCTGACTTAGTCCCGACTTAGTCCCGGTTTCACTCTGACTTAGTCCCGACTTAGTCCCGGTTTCATTCTGACTTAGTCCCGACTTAGTTCCGGTTTCATTCTGACTTAGTCCCGACTTAGTCCCGGTTTCGCTCTGACTTAGTCCCGACTTAGTCCCGACTTTGTCCCGATTCGGGGTGAGTTCCCTTCTTGGATCTTTCCGTTCCTTATCTGGAATTTTCGGACGCGGGAATATCGTGGTAAACCAGTTTTCAGAGACTTCAATGATTGGCTGAGCCACCCCGTGTTCTCCACAAAGGTTGCGAATACGGAGGATGCCAGATCCAATATGTTCAACGGCATTCATTCGGTACAGAAGATCGAATAATAGTGGGTTCCGGGGGACGCTTTTAATGCCCAGATCGGCCTCGGTCATGCCGGCAGGTAGTCCACCAGGACTGACAATCTCAAGGCGATCCGAGTACAGATAGATTTGAACATTGGCGGTTGAACGATAGTCACGGTGGGCAAGAGCATTGACCACCGCTTCTCGAATTGCTTTCTCAGGCAGCTCAGGCCGCTCCTCCCGCTTAAGTTTTTCTATGATGAATTCCACATTAATCTTTGAGAGAATCCATGACATGGTCCCGTCAATCATAGAATAGACATCCCCGTGAAAATCGCGACGATCAAGTATTTTCACCTTTTCAGTTCCCATAAATAAAGCACATGAAATAGTTGCACTGCTGTGAAATTTGCGAATGTCTTTGGCCAGCAGCCAAGCACCGGCATTCGTGACCTGGGAATTTTGGTCGGTCAGATGTAGATTTTTCAGGGCAATCTCAGGTGCCATATCGGCAGGGATATTAGCACGGGTTCTGAATAGGTTCCAATTCGTTTCGTCCAGATCCGCAGCTAAAGAAAATTTATGGCAGATCGTTTCATCATAGTGGATGAGCCCTTGTTGATGAAAAAATCCGAGGATCTCGTCCCGTGACATTTTCCGGCTGTTGGCACCTTCCCGGAAATAGAACCTGCCGCCAAATGCATAAGGTTTTTCACGCTGAGGCGGGATCTTAACGCAGAGTACCGATGATTCCAAGAGTTCAATGTCTACACGGATAGGCGGGTCGGCAGTGTGGGCAATATTTTGAATGTCGGATTTTAACCGATTGATGTCAGATACTCCGACAATGTCCCCATCATCCGTGATCCCCAGTAAAATTCTTCCACCTGACGAATTGGCGAACGCACAGATTTCCTGTCCAAGTCCAGATGCACCAGAGCGCTTGAATTCAAGCGTCGTGCCCTCGCCCAGTGCAATCATTTCAGAAAGGTTATTGCGGTTCACGTTTTTCATAGTACTTGATGTGTAACCGGACTCCAGAAATTTGTCGTGAGTCTCTCCAACGACAGGACGCAGGCACTGTAAGGCAGATCCATATGGACATGGAGGCCAAGTGTCCTGATGTGGCCTAACCTAGGGAGAAATCGTCAAAGCGGAGGCATAAAACCAACGGAATAACGAAGAAAGAAGCTCCCCGGGTAGGACTCGAACCTACAACCCTGCGGTTAACAGCCGCATGCTCTACCATTGAGCTACCGAGGAAAACTTCGCCGTTAACAACTTCACTGGGGATCATGTTCCAGTTTCTACAGTCTCATGGGAAACTTTTTTCTGCAAAAGGGTATCATGCCTGTCAGCCCTGGTGGCGGAACTGGTAGACGCGCAGCATTCAGGATGCTGTGCCCATACGGGCGTGGAGGTTCGAGTCCTCTCCAGGGCACCCATAAAACGGGCAGGATATACCTGCATAGGCCGAATCATTGCATAAATATTTGAGCATTGACGCCACAAATTATTTGATCTTTAATGTGGCGACCCTAGGTTGCGAACCAATCGTATGACCTCAAATAGGAGTTGTATCCGCAACTTTTGCATTATTGCACATATTGATCACGGCAAAAGTACGCTCGCTGACCGGTTCCTTGAAATTACCGGTACGGTGGAAAAGCGTGATATGCAGGATCAGGTACTGGACTCCATGGATCTGGAGCGGGAGCGTGGCATTACGATCAAAAGCCATGCAATTCAAATGACGTATCAGGCCCGGGATGGGGTGACGTATATCCTGAATCTGATTGATACGCCGGGCCATGTTGACTTTACCTATGAGGTTTCCCGTGCACTGAAAGCCTGTGAAGGCGCAATTCTGGTTGTGGATGCAGCACAGGGAATTGAAGCGCAGACCATTAGCAATCTGTATCTGGCACTGGATAATGATCTGGAAATTATTCCGGTTCTGAATAAAGTGGACCTGCCGGGGGCACGGCCCGATATGATTGCAATGTCCATTGAAAGCCTGATTGGTGAACCGGCGGAGGATGTGTTATCAATCAGCGCCAAAACCGGCGAGGGAGTTACGGAACTTCTGGAAACAGTCATTCAGCGGATTCCATCTCCTGAAGGTGAATCCGATGGTCCATTGCAGGCATTGATTTTTGATTCAATCTTTAATCAGTATCGTGGCGCGGTCGCCTATGTGCGGATCTTCCAGGGAATGCTTCGGAAGCGGGAGCCGATCCGGTTTATGGCGACCGGGCAGGAATATTTGGCGGAAGAAATTGGTGTGCTCCGACTCGGGATGCAGCCAACCGATGAACTAAGTGCCGGAGATGTTGGGTATGTTATCGGGTCGATCAAAGAGGTCAGACATACACGCGTAGGGGATACGATCACCCATGCACGCCAGCCCGCAGATACTGCAATTGCAGGATTCCGGGAAGTAAAGCCAATGGTGTTCTCAGGTGTGTATCCCACCAGCACAGATGATTTTGAAGATCTCCGTGCATCCCTGGAACGATTGCAACTCAATGATTCAGCGATTGAGTATGAACCGGAAACGTCCGCAGCCCTCGGGTTCGGGTTTCGGGTTGGATTTCTGGGACTCCTCCACATGGAAATCGTTCAGGAACGGTTAGACAGGGAATTTAATCTGGATATCATTACTACCCTGCCGAATGTGAAATATGAGGTTGCGACCAGTGACGGGAAAATCGAAATCATCGAAAATCCCAATAAGGTGCCATCAGCAGGTAGACTAGATTATATCCGAGAACCGTTTGTAAAGGCGGAGATCATCACTCCGACAGCGTATATCGGAAATATCATGAATCTGTGCACAGATCGAAGGGGGGAGTTCGTGAATCAGACCTATCTCGGTACAGAGCGGGCGACGCTGGAGTACGAATTGCCACTGGCAGAAATTGTCTTTGACTTCTATGATAAACTCAAGAGTATTTCCCGGGGCTATGCATCGTTCGACTATGATTTTTCCGGTTACCGGCGCAGCGATCTAGTCAAACTTGATGTGCTGATTAATGGGGATGCCGTGGATGCACTCAGTGCAATTGTTCACCGGAGCAAAGCTTACGAGATGGGCAGAAAACTCACGGCGAAACTCAAGGATCTCATCCCTCGTCAAATGTTTGAGGTTGCGATCCAGGCTGCGATTGGAAGCCGTATCATTGCACGGACGACGGTCAAAGCAGTCCGCAAGGATGTAACCGCCAAGTGCTATGGAGGTGATATTACAAGAAAGCGCAAACTTTTAGAAAAGCAGAAAGAGGGAAAAAAGCGCATGAAGCAGGTTGGCAGTGTTGAAGTGCCGCAGGAAGCGTTTCTGGCTGTACTCTCCATGGAGAATTAGTGCAATGAAGCGCAGTGCTCCGGTACTCTTAATTCTTTTGATCTGCGTATCCCATATTCATGCACAAAGCAGACGAATTACCTGGGATCAACTTGGGTTTGTTTACGCAGAGGCAAGATCTCAGATGCTTTATGAGGCATACATTGAAATGAACGGAGAGTATGTCGCGCCCTTGGGGTTCGCTCCGCTCCAGGTTGCCAGTGATTCCCTTTTGGAGTGGATCGCAGAAACGATGGGGCTGCGGGAGAAAGCATCCTCTCCAGAGTTATTCCGAGGTGAGATTCATACGTGGGACCTGATCTCCCTTACAGATCCGCCGGATATACTGGGGCAGTATGAGGAGGTGCATTGGTCGTATCTGGGGAATAATTTCTTTACGCCGATGGACACCGTGAATACCCCCGAACTGCGGGCTTATCTGGAAGCGTACTTTGGTTCACCAACGCAAACAGTGGTGGAAATCAAACAGGATGCTCATGTCCTCAGGGATGATTACAGCCAGTTTGAGTACTGGTTTGTCGTCAATGATTCCATCCCGATGATTGTCATGGATGTAGGCGGACCATTTGATCGGGGAGTGATTGTGGCCACGGATCATCGGTTTCGTTCAATTCTCTATCACATGCGGCACTCATTATTGAGCGCGGCGATCTGGAAAGGTGTGCCGGAACCCTATGTAGATTACTATTATCACCGGCTTGCAGAGAAGTGGTATCGGACGGGATTTGACGGTAAGGAGTATTTTATGCGGGAAATCCGTCCACCGGATCTTAAACAAGGTAGGCCAAGTCTACGTTAATTGCGGATTAAATGACAAAGAATAAGTAGTTGATGTCTGAACCATCTCAAAAGAAACAGCGTCGGCAGCGACGTGCAGATCGGGCAGCGCAGCGTGATCAGCGCAGCGATACGCCGAAAACGAAAAAGAAAAAAGGGCCCGTCCGTGAGTGGCTGGATGCCGTTACATTTGCGATCATCTTCATGGTCATTATGCGGGCGCTATTCTTTGATCTATTTCGGATCCCCACCCCCTCTATGGAGAAAAGTCTACTGGTTGGCGATTATATCGCCGTGTCCAAAATTCACTACGGCATGCGATCTCCCATCACACTGGGGATTCCGTTTACGCAGATCTATGTGCGTGGACTTGAACTCCCCTGGACCAGGTTTCCAGGGTTTACGAGCCCGAAGCGCTTTGATACCGTTGTTTTCAACTGGCCCGCTGATGAGGGAAAGCCGGTGGACAGAAAGACCTACTACATCAAACGAATCATCGGGATGCCGGGGGATACCCTGTCAATCGTGAATAAGGTGGTACATGTGAACCGTGATACGCTGTTCTTCAAGGAGACATCGAAACCCTTGAAAGACACCATGCAGCACCTCTGGTTTGTCTACAAGCAGGATCCACGTGTCCGGCTTCCCGGTGCCCGGTTGCAGGAATTAGGAATTTCCGAAGCTTTTCCCACGATGAACCCCGCAATTGAGCGGATCCAGGCGACAGATTCTGCTGCCGCAGTCGTTGCAGGCTGGGAATATGTAGCTTCGGTTCGCCCTGTAATTCGAGGTGCAAGCGCCAGTCAGGGCTTTTCCCTGTATCCAGAGAACGCAAATAATTCCACAGATAATTTTGCACCGCTGGTGATTCCAGGCAAAGACAGGACGATAAATCTGACTGCAGAAAATTGGCCGGTCTACCGGTCTGTGATCACGAACTACGAAGGGCAGTCCGCCTCTCTGGACGGTGAGCGGATTCTCATTAACGGCGAGGCGCAGGATTCCTACACATTCAGTCAGGATTATTATTTCGTGATGGGAGACAACCGGGACAATTCCGAGGACAGCCGTTTCTGGGGGTTTGTCCCGATGGACCATGTGGTCGGCCGTGCGGTTGCCGTCTATTTTTCATGGAACAGTCAGGGGAGTCCGTTTCTGATCGGCCAGATCCGCGGCAACCGGATGTTCCGCGCCATCCAGTAGCGGTTCGGCCTTAATCAGCCGCGGATTGGTGGCAGGTGGTAACCACTGGAATATATGCCGGGGCAGGATCTTCTTTACCAGTGCATCAATTTCGTTGATGTGCTATCCTCTGGGAGTTGTTTACGGACACGTTTGAATACTGCGATTTGTCCGGTAGTCAGTTTCGCCCGGTCTTTTAAATCTGGATATTTGTCTGCAAAATTACCATAAGGTATAGTGTCAACTTCGATAGGACAGGGAATGATTACGCGAACAATTGATCCACTGTGCGGCAAGGATCGGGGCAGGTGACGGGAACAGGAGCGGCTATTGCACTATGTTACGGTCGGATTCGGGGGAGGGGGATGGCCAAGAGGGAATTCCCCCAGGGTTAAGTCTTACGGACTATTCGGCGGAGGATTCTGATCAGGAGGGGGTGGGGGATCCCGCTCAATAAAGTAATTGTCGATCAACCAGTCGAACATGGACGGGATCGGGATCGCATAGCGCCCATTCCGGTTGTCTAGTACCCCATTATGAAGCGCTAGTTCAAAGATTTCCAATGCATCCTGCTTCCCTGCAACCTGTAATAGAGATGTCATAATTTCTTTTCTGGTCTGTGTTTGATCCTCATGTGCACTCGCAAAGGCTCTGGCAATGGCTGTGCGGTGATCCTCGTCCAGTCCCTCCGCTCTGGATTTATAAAATTTTGTTCGTTGTATCTCCCCCACTTCGAGTACATCCTTCAACTTTGCTGGAGTCATCTGCCGCCCCGTTGCCTGCAGGTGGATGGCAGCAGCCTGTGCATAGGCAGCCACATGCTGTGGCCAGCCATGCGTCTTCTGCATAATCGCATCAATCCAGAGTGCGGGATCCCCCTTCGCCCGCCCCTCTTTCTTGAGCCAGTCCCTGATGACCTTCCGTTCCGCTTCCGGTTTCAGCGGGCCCAGCTCTACGTAGCAATTCGCCTTAAATCTGGACACGCCCAGATCTTTGAAGGCTCGCTTCGTTGCACTCAACCCGGCGGCGATCAGCATCACGGGGCGTCCCGTCCGCCCGTTGTGGATTGCGGTCAGCAGGGCCTTCGCGCCGATAAACGGAATCCCGGTCCCCACCGCAAGGTCGTTCATTAACTGCGCTTCATCCAACAGCAGAACCAGCCCTCCTTTTCCCTCCTCGATGACACCCAGGGGAGTTTTTGCCGCCCCACCGACAACGACTCCCGCCTTGAATACACCAACATCTATACTAGCCGATCCCTGTGTGAGCCATCTACGCCATCGCATCCACGATGTATCAATAGACTCGTGAAGTACATCTGGGTTTAGAAACTTATGCGGATCCACCTCTGCCACTGCAAATCCCTCGATTACAGCTAGGCGGGCACATTCATGGAGCAGTGCACTCTTGCCCGCACCGGGCGCCGCCTGGATCAGGAAGGTGGTTCCTTTTTTGGGATCCTGCTCCGCCCACCTCAGGCGGCGCTGGAAACTATCCAATATTCCCGTCCGTCCGTGGAAATACTTAGCTTCGCCCCGGTCTTCTATATCCGGGTTTGGGCCTGCAAAATCGCTCATGATGTATAGTGGCACCTATCAACAGGACAGAGAATGATTTTAGGGGCAATTTGTTCCAAAGGAAAAGGAAGAACAGATGCGGGGAAGCCTCCTGATCTTGCATAGACTTCCGTTTTTTATGCCGAAAATCGCCGAAAAATAGGGTACGGTAATTCCAGTTACCGGATCCTATTGACCCAAATAGGATCTGTTTCCCGGCAGTTCCTCCTCCGCTCACCTGATAAATTCCTGCGAGGAGAAAAAATTTATCGCCTAGACGGGAACCTTGCTTCAAGCGTGCATGTACCACCGGTTCACGCACTCGTTTTTGTGCATTTACTAATTGAGGTTGTGAGTGTATCATGGGTTCGAGTGTGTTTTTGATAGATTGGTGCCTATCATGATCAAAGCCGGCTACCCGCCGGTTTTGGTGTTTCAGGACTCTGTGAGTTGCAGTTTCAAGCGTACACCATCTCCATCCCCTAGTCCATTTTCGTATTCTGGTGAAAACAGGATATCCACAAGTCTACTCCGATCTACGCAAACGTTGAATGTAGACTGATCCTCATCGAATTCCAGCAGAATCCCGAAACGTTCCAACCACACCCACGACCGCCGATACAGGTTATGCTCAACTCCATTCAATGCGCGGTTATGCTCAATCAGTGCCTCCTCTACAATTCTGCGATCAGCAATCCGCTTCCCATTTCCCCCCTTTATCGACTGGATAATCCCGCGATTCTCGTCTAGAAGAACCGCGCTTGCAGCCGTCAGATTCACGAGCTTTCGGTACCCCCCATCAGTTTTTTTCGGCATAGCCTCTTAGAAAATATGTTGAAAATTCAAGGTGATAATGTTACCAATACCATGGTAACGCCACAGGTAAGATACTACTTTCCAACAAAATCCCCTATTCTGCGAAAAATATTCTCCTGAAGAGGTTCCTGCAAAACTGACAATCCAGGCTAAAAAGCACGCCTGGGCTCATTTAGGTGAACAAAAATCCTCAAGACTGAGAGGTTCACAAGAGGTTCTAAAGCGCAGAATTTTAACGGGCAGTACAGGGAACTGCGCAGGAATTACTTTCTTGAATTTGTTCTCCTGTGATTTATGCTAACGGAACATTTTAATACGCATCGCGGTTTCGGTCGAAACGGTACGACCAAAATCCACATGACAAGAATAATTCATCACCTCCATCCTGCCCCGCTGCTGTTCTGGCTGGTCTCTCTCTGGATCCCGCGGAGCGCACCAGCGCAGTCCTTTGATCAAATGACACGGCCGATGGTGACGCTCACGGATCAGGACACAATCTCACAGATGCTGTCGGACCTCATTATCCTCCCTCGAGGCGAAGTGACCTCCATGAGTCTCATAGACATCACACTGGATGGATACGGGGCGAATGACATGCTGATCCTGCATCCGTCCGCCGAGGTGCACTATCTGGGAGCATCCATCCCGCCGCGCGTCCGCAACATTGTTCTCGAGTGGGAACGGGAGGCGGGCTTTCAGATGGAGGCAGAGCGCGGCACTGGCGAGGGACAACTCATCAACGCGCACATGAATCAGGATCCCCAGAGCGTGATTGCCGGGATGTGCGCGAATGCCGTTGACCAGCACTATGCCGGAGACGATCTAAACCTGCTGCTTTCAAGGGATAGCGAAACGGTGCAGGTGGAGATCTGGGGGTTTGATCCCTCCGAACTTCGCTACGGCGGGACTTCGGATGCGCTTGCCTGCGAACTCAACCGGCAACGCTTTGAATTTGCCCGCCCGCTGGTGGTCACCGCCTTCCATGACGCAGGCGATTGCGTGGAGATATGGGGGGAGAACGGAGAAGTAAAGAGGCGACCATGTGCAGAGTAACCTCGCCATCCAGCGATTCCGTACGCCTGATATTCAGACACATACTACAATTCCCCTACAGTTCTATGAAGCCCGCATCTACACTCTTCATCATCTTCATCCTGCTCCCGGCCGTTTCCGCGTTTGCCCAGACGCCCCCTGACGCATCGGGAAGTCTGACCGCCCGCGCAGAAATCACCCGCGTGGATGCCTCCTGTTCGGTGAGCGGCCTGACCAGTCTGGATTTTGGCGGCCTGCAGCGTCCGACCAGCGGAACCGGCACAGCCACCATTGACCCAAGCGCGGCATCGTCCGCCGCCTTCTCCTATGTGGACGGCGGGGGCGCGGCCCTGACCACCAGCGGGAGTCCGAGTTGGGGGACCGCACGGGTAAGCTCCAGTAACGCCAGTACGATGACCGCCACACTCAGCAGCCCTCCCACTGCACTCCGCCGCAGCGGGGATGCGGGCTGCAACGCGGCCCAGGCCAGCGATGCCCAGGGATCCTGTACCCTCCCGCTTTCCCTCACCTGGGCCGGCGCAACCGAGAGTGCGGATCCTCTCCCGGCCTCCTTCACATCCATCTCCGGGACAACCGATACGGTCTCTGATGCCGGCGGAGAGGGAGGAAGTGCCGCACGGCAATATCGGATCGGCGGATCGCTTACATCCCTGAGTCTTTCCACCGTGATTGCCGTCTACGAGGCGACCGTCACATTGAACGTCTCCTGTCCGAACTAAATATGCTGCGGAGGGGGTTTACTTTTTTTGGGGCGGGAATGGCCATCCCCTTCTTCGCCTTGGCGCAGACGATGGATCTAAGCGCCTCCATGACGATTGATCCGCCGTCGGCATCGTGTTCGATTGGCGCTGCGACCGCCAATGTCACCTTCACGAACATCTCACGGACGGGGCTGGAAGGGGCGGCCAGGGTGGAGCAGGACCCCGTCACGGAAACGGTCACGGGGATTCCCGGTGTCCGTGCGACACTGGGGGAGTTCTCCATGACCGGGACGGATGTTGCCACGAATTACACGGTCACATTCACCTGGCCCGGAGAACTGGCCCATCAAACCACCCCCTCCGCAAAACTCACGTACCGGGGGCGTGTGGCCGTCCGCGCCTCCGCGCTGAACAGCACCTTTTCTTATGTGGTCGGCCCCGGCGGGGTGAAGTATAACCCGGCCAATACCCGGCCCATTGCCAATCCGGCCGGCGACACCTATTATTACCGGATCGGGGGCGAACTTGCGGGAATCTCCGGCACCACTCCCCTGGGGGTGTACACAGGGACGATCACCGTGGAGGTGACATGCTGACGCAGATCGTCCCCCCAAACGCAGTGCGCCCTCTGGCGGCCGCCCTGCTGCTCCTGACTACCCCCCCGACCCTCGCACAGAGCGTCACCGCGTCCTTTACCATTGAGGATCCCACCCCCACCTGCTCCTTTGCAGCAGTGGCAGAGAATCTGGTATTCGGAACCCTGTCGCAGCCCCCCGTATCCGTGAGCGTGACCGTCAGCGCCGTCGATGGCTCCGCCGACTCCAGTCCTGCCGGCTACACGCCGACCGGGCATATGGCCGGCAAATTTGAGGTGGAATGCCGGCACGCCAACAGTGCCACGGTGACCGCGACGAATCCCGGCAAACTCGCACAGGGAAGCAATGAACTCCCCTTCGCCCCCGCCTGGGCGACATCGTCCACCGACGGCGGCACCTATACAACCCGAACCTACGGGGGGCCGGTCAGCCTGCCCGGACTGTCCGGCGCACACTCTACCGGCACGCTTCATTTTCGGGTGGGCGGAACGGTGAGCGGGATCTCCAGCACGACCCCGGCGGCCACGTACACGGGCACCATCACCATCACCTTATCTCCCCTCTAATGCTCCGCATCCTTATCCCGATCCTTCTCTTCTTCCCTCTGGAGCCATGCGCCCAGACTTTGGGCTCCATGTCGATCCAGGTGGAGATCCTGCCATCCTCGTTCACGCTCAGTATCTCCTCGTCCCGGATCAATTTCGGGCAGGTGAGCCGGAATGCATCGGAGGTGACGTTGGACCCTGTCACGGGGGAGCGCACAGGGAAGGCGTTCGGGACGCACAGCGTTGCGGGGGTGATACTCAGCGGTCCTCCGGGAAGCCCGTACCGGGTGGAGGTGTCGGTGCCCGAAACCCTTATGTCTCCGCACGGTGCTTCGTCCACCCCTTCCTTCGCCCTGCAGTGGGCACAGAGTCCGGAGTGCGTCAGCAGCGGGTATGCGTCCCTTCCCCCGGCTCTCTTTACGCAGGGGAGCCTGAGCGGGAGCGGATGTGCAAGGCTCCAGTTCGGAGGCACACTGACCCCGAACGCGCCGGACATCGGCGTTTACACCGGCATCATGACCATTCAAATCACACAGCTATAGCCCAATCCACCCATGCAGTCTATCTCCCCGTCCCCCCTATACCGGTCCGGCCTGTTTCTGACTCTGCTGGTGCTGCTGCAGCACGCTGCCGCCGTACTGGCGCAGGACGAGGGCGAACTCGCTCTCACGGTCTCTCCGCCCTATGCATGGTTCACGGAACTCACACCCTACGGCACCATCCAGATCACGAACACCGGATCACGCACCTCCGAGGTCATCATTGAGGTGGAGTACGGGATCGGCCTGCCTTCTGCAGAGGGCGGTCCGGCGATCTCCGAGGATCTGCCCGCGCCGCGGGATCTGTCGCCGCATCTGGTGGTGTTCCCTCCGCGAATGATTCTGGAGCCGGGGGCCATACAGGTTGTCCGGTATTCCGTCCGCGAAGCGACTTCGCTCCCCCCCGCCGGCTATGTGGCGACCCTGCGGTGCCGGTTAACCCCGCGGGTTCCCGTCCGCAGCGGACAGGTGCCGGCATCCGCCGCCGGGGTGCAGATCCAGTATGTGATGGCCATTCCCTTAATGCTGATCCACGGGGATGGAGCCCCCCGCATCCATGCAGAACTGGTTTCCCGGGATGCGGGCAAAGCGGTGCTGCGGTTTGAGAACGGGAGCGGGCGGCCCTGGGGCGGGATGGTGCGTCTGACGAGCGTGGACGGGATGCAGATGCATGGCGAGGGGATGTTGACGCTGTTTACCGAGCGGGATCTGGAGATTCCGCTGCAGGTTCCTCTGGACCCGCGCTTCCAGATCATCTTTGACGAGGAGGTGCCCTGGCTGCCGCCCCTGATCCAGTCCAGGCTCGGAACGCCCCCCGCGCTTCTGATTACACAATGACCCGATGCATTCCTCCAGGTGGCTGGCTGCCATGCTGACGCTCCTGCCCCATCTCCTCTATGCGCAGCAGACGGTCCTGCTGGAGGCCCCTCTGGTCCTGCAGGCCCCCGGTCACGAGGGGGTCCTGCCGGCGTGGTATGACGGGAAGGGTTTCTGGGTGGAGCCGGAGATGCTGATGGAGCGTCTGGGATATGAGATTTTTCTGAGCGACTCCACGCAGCTCATTGCGCGGGATCGCAATCTGGCCGTCACCTTTGACTACGCGGCCGAGCAGATCACCGTCAACACCGAAGTGCGCTGGGCAGGGGGGTTCGCCATGTCGGGGGATTCGGACCAGATGCTGATCACCATGGAGGCCCTGCAGTCCGCCTTCGGTGCGGACATGGAATGGGACGAAGCGGGGCTCACGCTCCGCCTGTCCAGTGCGGCCAGACTCTTCGATCCTGCACAGTTCGGTCCGCGAAGACATCTGAGCGTGGAGTCCGGGGAGGAAGTTCTGTTCGGGCGGGAGCGGACCCTGCTGGGCGGGCTGCACATCGGCTACCAGAT
>JAJEFL010000163.1:0-5649 GCA_022820435.1 Rhodothermales bacterium | reverse complement strand
CACCCGCCAGTTCATTCAGGAGCCGGCAGGTCTTTTTGTCGCCTCGCAGACGAAAGCGGATCGTCACATGCTGCCGTGTCCTTGAACCAGCGGGGGACTTTATCTTACAATCTTTAACGGGCATAGCATCAAGCGGATGATATTGTGTAGACAATCGGGGAGGCACTACCCTTCCCGATTGTATCCATTTTATCCACCTGAATGGGAAAGGTTCCCCTCATTGTTACTTATGGATATAATTCCCTTATTTTTCTGACTTTACCTTACAAAACCAGACGAACCTGTCATTTTCATGCAAAAAATCATCCTGCTGCCTCTGATCCTCCTGGCGTTTCCAACACTAGGGCAGGTCCCCTCTTTGGATGCCTGGGAAGTTCATGACATAGATCGCCCGCAACCGCGAATAGTTACACCCGGAGAATTAACATCCTCCCCCGCACCCTCGGATGCGATGGTACTCTTTGACGGTACCGATTTTGACCATTGGACCCACGCAAATGGCGCCCCCGTGGATTGGCATTTAGGAGATGGCTACATGGAGGTCAAGCCCGGCACCGGAATCATTAAAACCAAACGCTCCTTCGGGGATGTTCAACTACATATTGAGTGGGCGACCCCCAATAGCGGAGAGGGGCAGGACAGTGGTAACAGCGGGGTCTATCTTATGAGTACGTATGAGGTGCAGGTACTGAACTCCTTCGATAACAAGACCTATCCTGATGGACAGGCGGCATCCTTGTACGGACAGTATCCCCCGCTGGTGAATGCAAGTCGGCCGCCCTTAGAATGGCAATCGTATGACATTATCTTCCGGAGACCCCATTTTGAGGAAAATGACAGTTTAAAACAACCGGCCAGAGTAACTGTTTTTCATAATGGCGTGCTTGTGCAGGACAATGTGATCTTGACCGGACCAACAGGTCATCAGTCCCGGCCTCCATATAAAGCCCATGAAGATGCATTACCGCTGTTTCTGCAGGATCACAATGAACCTACACGCTTTCGCAATATCTGGATTCGTGATCTGAACTCAGACATGTAGACTCACTCCATGAAACTCATTGCAGGGATTGATATTGGGGGAACACGAACCCGGTGTGCGCTTGCAAAAAAAGACAATCCTCAGGAAATTTGTTTCAGGTCCTCTGCTGCGACCCCGCAGCAGGGACCTGAAGCGGTGCTTGATGTGGCGGTTGGTTTAATTCGTCAGGGGCTTGAGGCACCCGATCAATTGTGTACGGCCGGCTGCGTTGCGCCCGGCATGACGGACCCGGAATCTGGAATGATTCTGGAGGCTGCGAATCTCAATGGTTGGCAAAACGTCCCCTTACGCGCACTTCTTGAATCCAAAACAGGAATCCCGACCGTCATAGAGAATGATGTCAATGCAGCCGCAATTGCGGAAGCGGCGCTGAGTAGTTCCCCTGTCGGATCACCAATGGTCTATATGACCGTGAGTACCGGGATTGCCGCTGGAATCCTCGTGGATGGAAACGTGTTGCGTGGAGCGAATCATTCTGCCGGTGAGATCGGGAAAATGGTTCCCGCACCTGAACACCTTGGGCGGCTCTGGAAGCCTGGCGGATGTACGGAAAGTCTCGCCGGAGGGATTGGACTGGCGGCCCAGTGGGCCCGCGTGCAGAACGGTCCATCCGATCCTGCACGCACGGTTGAAGTCTATCAGGCAGCGGACGCAGGCAATCCGGATGCAAAAAAACTGGTTACCGCTGCAACCAGCTACATCGCACAGGCCACCGTGGGATTAGCGAGTGTACTGGATCCGGAGATCATTATTTTGAGCGGAAGTATCGGGCTTGCCCGCCCGGAGATTATTGAGCGAATGCGTCAGGAACTGGCAAACTCCATTCTTTATCCCCCGCGTGTTCGCTTATCCGGTTTGGGGGGAGATGCTCCCTTGCTGGGGGCACTGGTGCTGGCCGATTTTTTGGCAGACGGTTTGGATGCTGGTTTAGAAGAGGGCTTGGAGGATCCCTTGGACGATGGTTTGGAGGATTTCTCTTCGGGCTTATAATTCGGATCCAGGCTGCCATCATATTTCCCCTCCAGTGCCATCTCCAGCGCACTCACGACCTGATCAACATCTAATCCTGCGACCCTTGCATATGCTCTGCACAGGGAACACAGATAGACCTTGTTAAACCTGATATTTTGATGGAGACAGTTACTCTCAAACTCCTCCAGTACGGTCTTGATAATTCTGGTTTCTGTGGAAATCGTCTCCAGTGAGACACCCCGATACTTCCTGAGAGTACGCAGATCCTGTGCATACTGGTGCTTGGACTGCTCAAGTTTGCTGGCTAACATTTACTAAAACCTATACCCTATTGTACAACAGATGGCATCATTGCCCGAAAAGGAACCTGTATGATCCAATTAGAACATGCTCATAGAGACAATATAAACTAGCGGACAGAAACTACAATCAAACTTGAAGATTCTCCGAAAAAACATGCAACGCATGACCTGCCCAGGCCTGTTCATGGCAGCAGTAAACCGCCTCTATGCCCTGTGACCAAGACCGATCCGGATAAAAATGGTGACCGGAATGACCTGCTCCCCGTGTTTTACGGTGCCACCGACCAGTCTGCACCGAACGCTTTTCGATGGTACCACTGTGCAAGTACAGTTCCTAAAACCGTCGTATCCGTCGGGACGGCGAGATTTGAACTCACGACCCCTTCAACCCCATTGAAGTGCGCTACCTGGCTGCGCTACGTCCCGGATATAATGGTTACGCCAATTGACGACGAATGTTCTCCAAAAATAAACGTAACCGGAGCAACTCATCCCGCTCTGCCTTCCGGTCCGCGGACTTCTCCTGCTCACCCTGCAGTGCCTGCCGGGCTCCCTCAAGCGTATATTTCCGCACACGCAGCAAATCATAGATCTGACGCAGCAGTTTCATGTCATCTTTTGTGTAGATCCGCCGGCCGGAACTGTTTTTGCGTGGGCGGAGCTGATGGAACTCACTTTCCCAGTAGCGCAGCACATACGCTTCCACTCCAATCTTTTTGCTCACCTCCCCAATAGAGAAGTAAAGTTTAGAAGCCTTTTCCATTAGAGCCTCTGCATTTTTTGCAGGGCCGAAAAACCCGGCCGGCTGTACGACATGAAGTCTCCAATCATCATCATAACCAAGTCTTAACTTATTTCTTCAAGGATCGCTGTTTTGTATCTACGGTCTGCAGGCTGAACCAAATCCAGACCGGCATCCTTATCTGCCCTGAACGCGACTGAACCATGTTCATCTCTAAATGGATACAGATGGAGGAAGAACCTGAATACCAATTTGTTTTATGGCCTCTATTAATCGGGCCTCAGTTTGTTTCATGGCTTCTATTTTTCAGGTTTCGCTCAGCTGAATGGCCGCAAAATCTGCCGAACGAATGGTACGAAACTGCTGGCCATCGTCCCAATGATGAGTACAAACAGGGTTCCCGCCGTGATGGCAGGAGTAAGGACAGGTTCCGTCATGAATTTGGATGTTCCAGATTCAATTGCTGCATACCCTGCTGCAAGTGGATTGTTCCAGGATGTAGCAACCGCCTTCGAAGGTCGGTTCAAACCACACATCTGATATACCGATAGAATGAATTTTTGAGATCTGCGCATGGCAAAGCATAAATGTTCAGGGATACCTGCTGCCACCCGCCTTCCCGCAAATACGTGTATCCCAAAATACTCCGCCCCGTGGCTTCCATCAGAATCCCGCATCGACTCCGTGAACGACCTGATCACCGATAACAGAACCCAAACTTACACATCTGGATCCTGCACCAATTCAATGAATAATTCATTGGCGGTTCGCTCAATCCATGCACTCACATTCGGGTCTGGCAATAATCCAATGCCATTGGATTCATACGATAACCCTTCCAGAACTTCTGCATACGGGCCAAATCCAAACAACCTGAAAGGAAGCACAATCACACGCCCCTCTCCTTTAGAGTTCTCCGCTACATATTCACGAATCTCCACCTCGGATTTGGATCGTTTCTCTTTCCAGTCTTCTCGTAAACTGTGAACTGCAACGTTGCGGAAGAGGCCGGTTTCACGAACGGTATCTGACAGTTGATCCAACTTCCGAAGCCACTCCGCATTCACCGTATCATCTCCCGCTCCATGTGCAATAATCAAAACGGATTCATTGCCGGAACTATCGCTGAGTGCACGGGCATTCACTGCCAGAATCTCCCCCATTTCAGGAGCATCCAGCAAGGCAGTTTGACTAATCGCAATCTTCCCCTGAAATTCCACCGGCGCAGGAGTCTCGTGGCTGTGATGGGACCCGTGATGTGATATAAAGAACGGTGGAGTATCTTCTCTCAGCCCCAGAAGGTATTCTGTCTGGTGGAGAAACGAATGTGCGGACATGAACAACCGTACAACTGCAATACAGTCAATATCCTGCGCCTCCAATTCAGCAACGGCGGCCTGCATGGTTTCAGGGTTGGCCATCCCGAAGGCGATGGAGGTGGGAATCTTCTCCCGGACCGGTGCGACTGCATCCTTGACCGCTGTATCCCATTCTTCCGCTCCACCATGCGCCATTACCATCAGCCCGCAAGGATTGGAACGTTGTGCACTAACAGAAGAAGAGCACAGGAGTAACAGGATCGCAAAAAATGTAGTTCTCATTTTGAGTTGAATAAAGTTTTCGGGTAGTGAATGAAATCCCAGACGATTTCCGGGACGACCACTTCAACTACACCAATTTAATTTAGATTCAGTCTAAATATAAATTTCTTCCATTTACGGCCTCAATCCTCCCTGAAATGACGCTTCCATTTGACCATTCGATCCGTTAAATCAGAGGATTCTGCTCCACGCTTCGCTGGATCTGAGGGTGAAATGGATGGGAAGTACAACTGGAACGTGGCCCAGGATGGGCACCTTTTCCCGTCAGACGTATGGAACGGATGCAACCGGGAGGGATCCCTTCCTTCCCAATTGCCTACACAACACCATCCGCTTAGTGCTGTGCCCGTTGAGGATTGCAAGACAAAGCCCCCCGCTGGTTCACATACCCGGCAGTATGTAACCCCATGCTTTCGTCTCTGTGGCAACCGGAAGACCTGCGGGTTCCTGAATGAACTGGCAGGTACCAACCGGATCTCTGGAATGCTGCATATGCAAAGACAAAAAAGGGGATTCAGAAGAAACCGGAAAATCTCAGACTTTCCAGTTTAATCGCTACAAGTGGCATAAAGCAAACAGGGATACAGCTGCACCGTGGCTAAAGGAGTATTCGGCCGATAGACAGCGTATACAGTGTCTATTTTTGGGAATCATATACATGAGTGCCCATGGGCACCATGTTCTTTTTGGTGCTTCATCACCCGTTGCCCGGTTGCAGGCTTGCGCTCCGCAAGGACAGGTCAACCATAGGCTCCACAACCCGTTCGGCACAATTCGTGCCAGGACGCCATCCCCGACGCCCGGATATTTACGGACGCATTTGTGTCCGCATTCGCCTGGTACCCGCACGCCAGACATAGAAACTCGGACTGCGTTTGCCGATTCTTTGCGTTCACACAGGAACACTTGCTGCATGTCTGCGATGTATAATGCGGGGGCACCTTGATCACCACGCCTCGCTCCCGCAGGAACTGCTCCAGTATCGCCCAT
>JAJEFL010000157.1:0-39607 GCA_022820435.1 Rhodothermales bacterium | reverse complement strand
ACGAGTGAGGATCTGCATCTTGGCGAGATCAGTCTGGAGTGTTCACGTGCCGGTGCCGCCGCAGGTGCCTTGTGGCTCACCCTGCAACTATTGCCGCTGGCAGCGGATGAGGGGCTGGGGCCTGTACTTTCTGCATGTCTGGAGGCGGCTCACCGATGGGATGCTGCATTAGAGGATACACCACTTCAAAGCTGGGGAAAGCCGGATCTGGATATCGTGTGTTACTATCCCGAGGCAAAATCCCACTCTGCCAGTGAGATTGACCGGGCTTCGCAGGCACTGTTTGAACATTCAATGGCTTCTTCGACAAATCCGATTTTTCTGAGTATCCTCCGGGTACGCTCAACAGACTTACGGATCCGTATTCCTGAGGTGGAGATGGATCAGGAGCATGTTCGGATTCTGAGAAGTGTTCTGATGCGTCCTGAGCAGGCAGGTTTTGCGGAGTCGCTGGTGGATTGTCTGGTGGGTTTTATGCAGTCCCATGCCCACTGATCCTCCGCTGATCATTGCCGGGCGCAATGCGGTTCGCGAAGCATTGGAGCGCACTCCCGAATCGCTGGAGAAAGTATGTCTTCAGCAGGATGCCCGCGGATTGGGGCAGATTCGCCGGCTTGCATCCAGAGCAGGAATTCCGGTTCAAGTTTTACCCGGGGGCGGATTCCGGCGTTTGGCGGGTGGAATGACGCATCAGGGCGTGGTCGCACTGCAGTCCGCATTTGCGTACGCCGATTACTCGGTCATGTTAAAGGTGGTTGCCGCGGACCTTGATACTGTGCGGGCGCAACGTCCACGACTATTGTTATTGGACGGGATTCAGGATCCTAGGAATTTTGGAGCCATTGTCCGCTCCGCTGCTGTCTTTGGGATTCGGGGGATCATAGTATGCTCTCATCACATGGCTCCTGTCAATGCGGCGATGGTGAAGGCTAGCAGCGGAACTGCGGTGCGGATGCCGATTGCTCGCGTTGGCCGGCTTGCGGATGTCATTCCCGAACTCAAGGAGCGGGGCTATTTTGTGTACGGCACAGCGGCGCATGGCGCCGATTCGATCTGGGAGACGAACTGGAACTGCCCGGTTGCGCTGGTGATTGGCAGTGAGGGGCGGGGGTTATTCCCCGATACGGAACGTATTTGTGACCGTCTGGTCTCCATTCCAATGTGCGGGGAGGTTGAATCGCTGAATGCATCGGTTGCAACCGGCATCCTTCTGGCGATGGCGTTTCAGCCTGGCTATCGGTGAAGTTCGGGCGAACTCAGTTAATCTTGAATCTTGAATCAGGGACTCTCTCGCTTCCGGAATGTGCAATGAATTTCAATGCGATCTTTATAAAATTTAAGGTGTCTTCTCTTCGACAAAATCTCGTTTCAGGAATGTGCGATGAATTTCAATGCGATTCCTCTTTCCATCATTAGATACTTGCTTCATCATTAATTCGATGCGTGGATTGCTGGGTTCAGACAGGGAGTATATTCTTAGTCTCAGTTTTGCATTTCTGAAGAAGGTGTTTGTGTCATGGTGAAGATGAACCAGATATTCAGCGGATCCATGATCGGTTACGGTATACCCTCCTTCCAGAGAGGTTACCATTGAACCACCTTCTGAATCATACTTTATAAATCCTGTCACGGACTGATCTGAATGAAGTGTAAAGTTGATTTCATCCGAAACAAGGACGGAATCGTAAGGATCCACCAGAACATTATCTAGGTCATACGTGCCGATGATCTGATTTTTAATATTTTCGGGAGTGAGTCGCCCATCAACATAGAGACTGTATCCGGCAAATACTCCCCGGCCCCCACGAATATTTGACTTCAGTGGTGCCGGTTCAACAAGAGATAAATGCTCGGCATTTTTCTGGACAATCTTGGAAAGATAGTAGTCATAGTATGCTTTGCTGATTGAATTGATATAGGTGCTCAGATCGTCCTGATCAAATCCATTATTTAAGAGCGAAAGGTCAAATTGTTTTCCATCAAAAGGGCGATCATGTATCAGAGCCACCTCAACGCGTGGACGATTCACATAGGGTGAAAAAGGATCTTCAACGGAGAATCGCTTCATCTGATCTTCGAGTTCCGGGTTGAGCACGTTAAATGTTTGCCAGTAAACGTTGGGAGAGAGTACAGAGACGGCATAGTAGTTTTCGACTCCAGATACATCATATAGCGTAACTGTGGAGCGTTCATTGGATTGAAGATACCGCACATCCGGTGGCTTCAGGCGGCTGGGAATCCGATCCCTTGCTTCCACACTCCTGTATCCCTCGGCTTCCACCCTGATTGTATACATGATCCCTGATTGGGGCAGGGAGGCATCCCCGTAATAGAAGCCACCTCCTCTATGAACCAGTTCTATAAGGGATCCATTGCTCCCCTCAATGGTCACGGTGGCATGATCAATGATTGAGGGGTGGGTTAAATCTTCTTGTACACCAACTGTACGCTGAACCATCACCTGCCATGGGGCATGTTCAGTAAAAAAACTGGTCACGACAAGCTCTGGGGCTACACGTTCCAGTTCAATCTCCAGAATGGATTCGCAGCCTAGCAGAGCAAGTGGGCAGATTAAAGCAAACAGGCGATGCATCAATTAGAAAAAGAAGCGGTAGCTGACGGAGGGAATGATGGGCAAAAGTGTGAACCCTTTGATTGCCCGCCCCTCTTTGTAGTAACCGGTGTGTGGGGCAAGGGAGCTATAGTCCTCTACTCCCACATAAAAAACATTCCGATGACTGTAAGCATTGTATAGGCTAATGATCACCTGTGATCGTTTGCCAGAGGGATTCAGGCGGCGCATTGAGAGATCTAATCTATGATAGGAGGGGGTTCTGTAGCTGTTCCACGCACCGTATACATCGACTAGATCCCCATCCAGTCTATACCTTGAGTGCGCAAGTGTCAGGGCATGGCCTGTACTGTACACCCAGGTCATGGCGATTTCATTGCTTTGCCAATCACGAACTAACGCAATGGAGATATCATGTCTGCGATCATAACGATGCGGGAAAATCTCTCCTGCATTTAACTCAGTAAAACGTCGTTTTGACCATGAAAGGGTATAGCTGATCCACCCTGTTGTTTTGCCCTGGGTTCTGCGCAGGTATAGTTCTGTCCCATAAGCCCAGCCGCGCCCAGTGGTCACCGCATCCTCCCACTCCTGGTTTGAGCCTACAAAGTTGCTGCCTTCCCTGTAAGCAATGACATCACTGACGTTTTTATAGTAGGCTTCCAGGCTGATATCCAGCGCCCGTGCGTCAATGGTTCGTGCAAATCCAGCGGCAATCTGCCAGGCACTTTGGGGAGGAATCCGGGCGGTACTGGGAAGCCACAGGTCGGTCGGGAGTGCGTCTGTACCACTATTGGACAGTTGCTGAATGTACTGCTTCATCTGTGCATACGAAAACTTAAACGCCCATTCCCGAGGCAGCAATAAAGAGGTGGACAGGCGGGGTTGCACCGAAGTATAGACACTGCCGTCTACATGATAGCCGGATAGATGTATGCCTAGGTTGCTCTTGAGTTGTTGGGTCAGGGTAATTTCGTCTTCCGCATATGCAGACCATTCGGAAGTTCCAAGTTCAAGAGGGATCACGGTTGTGGTATCTATTCCAAATTCGGTATCCAACTCCCGCCGTCGCTGTACACTTGGCAAAAATAGATGACGAGTCCCCATCGCGCCGAAACGCAGGTGATGATTCTGATGTGGAAAGTATTCGAGATCTGTCTTGATGCTGAAGTCGGTCAGGCCGTTTTTATAGCCATCTTCTATTTCTGTAATGAAGGTGCCCTCTGAGCCATATTGATCCAGGATGCTGGAACGAAATCGGCTGAATAGAACCATTGTATTGGCAAACATGCGAGCGTTGACGACGCGATTCCAGCGAAACGTTAACGTTGCATTACTCCAGCCGATTGCAAATTTTGATCTTGAGTTATACCCCAAGTCCTCATCATCAATCTCATATCCTTTGTCCCGGCCGGCATAGAAACTCATGTAAATTCGGTCCCGCCTTGAGATATCCAGATTCCACTTCGCATTCACATCGTAGAAATGATACCCCAGCAGCTGATCTGCCCCCCGGAGTTTCTGGATCGTCCAATTGATCGTATCCAGATAGGTCCTGCGGGCGGAAACAATAAACGAACTTTTATCCCGTATGAGCGGCCCTTCTACGGTAATCCTTGATGCCAACAGTCCCACTGCAACCCGCCCTTCAAACTCCTTCCGGTTCCCTTCCCGCATGGTGATATCCAGTACGCCTGCTAGACGCCCTCCATAGCGGGCGGGGAATCCCCCTTTGAGTAACTCTGCGCTGTTGATTGCATCGGTGTTGAAGGTGGACATAAACCCAAACAGGTGCCCTGCATTGTATACCGTGGCTCCATCAAGTAAGATGAGGGTCTGCCCCGGGGTTCCACCACGCACATACAGTCCCGTGGACCCTTCCACGCCAGACTGAATGCCCGGCATCAACTGGAAGACTTTCAATAGATCGGTCTCTCCGAGCAGCGCTGGCAGCGCTTCGACTTCTGCCATAGACACTTTGACCCCGCTCATTTGGACTTGCTGATGAAGGCCTTCGTAACTCTCTGCCTCAATGACAAGGAGGGAATCGTACTCCACAATCGTTGGCCGCATTTCGATTCGCTGGAGTTCTTTCTGCGGGGCATAAAAGACGAGTGTCAGGGGCTCATATCCCTGATAACTGAAGCGGACCACCGCGGAGTCACCGGGGACCGAAAGGCTGAAAAATCCGTATTGATTTGTGGTCGTGCCTTTCTGGAGATAGATCTCGTAAAGGCTGGTTCCGACCAGTGCTTCCCCATTCTCGGCATCGGTGACATAGCCACTGACCACAATTGTCTGTGCGAAAGAACGGTGGAGTATGATGTATTGGCTGAAGAAGATCAGCAGGATTGCCAGATACATTGATCCTTTCCACTGGAAGGGATGAGACTTGAGTATGTGTCTAAACGGGTTGATCAGGCGATCCGTCAAGTGATGAATGGAGAAAAGCGTCAACAATTTCAGCGTTGGTGATTGGATTGGCAGCCTTAGGCAGTCCGATACGTCATGTTTAGCAACAAACCACTCTCCGTAACGAATGATATCCTTTCAGTTTAAGTTGAGAAACTGACATCAGGTCATTTGAGAAGTGAACAGCAAACGAAAACTGTTCGAAAGCCCACCTACCCTAATCAACCTTTTGGCGCTTCATGTCATATACTGTAAGGACGAATGAAGTGGGCAATTCTTCTCTATAATATGGTGGATCCACAATATCTGGGGCTTTATACCCTGCAGAATGCCAACTTACTGAACCAGTCTTTCTTCCTCTTAGTGCACGGGCTCTGCATTCATAAGTTCCATTACATGTTACCTGTCCCTTGCCCCCATCTGCAATCGCAACCACGAAATTGGTTGTTGTATAATCACCAAGACACTTACCGTAGGATCCATAATTATACGGGTACCATCTTTGAGTGTTAGTCGGCCTAAATGACAACGCCGTATAGGCCAAAGCCCTGCGTGAGAATCTGCCGATTGACTGATTCCACAAATGATATCCCCGGTCGTGAATACCTGAGGGAGAAGAGTAATAATACTGACCAGTTGTAGGATTGTCAAACGGAAATTGATTCTCTTTCCCGGTATCGTAATACATTCTATCAGGGTTTGCAATCTTATTTGTGGACATTGTGTTCTTTATATCGGCATATAAAGACTTTATATCCGGATCATGAAATGTGAGATCTTTAAGTGCATCAATGTCGTTTATGTTTCGGGCCAATGTTACAAATTCGTCAAGGTATGCCTCTCCACTTTTACCATGGTAAGTTTTGATCTCTAACGTTGCATCAGACTGCGTAGTGTCTATTCGACTAATTGTCTCTTCAGAGATCACGTACTTTTATTCGCCTACAATCGCGATACCTTCCATATCGAGGGCCGCAATTTCACTTGGAAATAGGGCATGTTTGAGTTGGAGATAGAGATTCTTGTTCAGGGATACTTGTCCACTTGCATCAATGCTATCAACAAAATGATAGAGATGATCAATGTCATCAAAAAAACGTCTTGCTGGTGCGATCTTAGGATCTAAGTGCACGATAAAACTGCTGCCATCCCCCTGATCAACATTGACTGTTTCTATCTCGGAGATTACAGCATTATCCGAATCTACAACCATGTCGCATGCATTGAGCCATAGAAGAGAGAGGATAACGAAAAATGCCTGCTTAACTTACCTACTGTCATTGTAATGATGTATTTTGGTGAAAAGAAAAAGAGACCTGCACTGGGTCTACAGGGAATCAAAAAGAATGTTCCCAACATTCAATCATTCCTCTTGTAAAACCCTTGATCTTGAAGGTTTTTATTCACCTGAGTGCACCCAGGAGCGCTTTTTGGTCTGGATTTTTAGTTTTGAAAGAACCTCAAGCCACCGGGAATTATTCGGGTATTTCCCAGAAAGGCCTATTTCTAGTAAGTATGTAAGGCGAACTGCAGGACGCTACCAGAACTTCAAAGCATTATCCCCGAATACTGTTTAAGAAGGAGATGATCTTCTCTTGATCGGTACACAATTTCGTAAAACGAGTCGGAAGTGCTTAAAACCCGGCGGCAATGATAACATGCATCTAGGGGCCAGAGTTGTTTGTCTGTTTCGGACTTGATTTTTCCAGGTGTCTCATTTTAGTTCAATTGAAGTACTGATGGTACTGGGTCAAGCAGCGGCATGATTTCTGAACCTCAGTTCCAATGGTCGCTTTTTTTCGAGATGTGGGGATCTGCTCTGCCGATCATTAGGTTCAGATAGTCCTGACTCCGCGGTTTTCCAGGAGACATTTGCCCCGGCATTATCTGCCTAGTTCTGCCATCACCTGTAGGACCTGATCTCCGAATGTACGTGCTTGTTCGATGACTTCCGTTTCATTCACGGTGAGAATTTTACGGTCTTGAATCACGATACGGCCGTTCACGATTACCGTTGTCACATCACTTCCGCTCACCGCGTATACCAAATGCGAATAGGCGCGGTAGTGGGGAGTCAGTCCTGCACGCTCCATGTTAATCAGTACGACATCTGCACGCTTTCCGGGTTCCAGAGACCCGATCTCACCCTGTAGATTCAGTACCCTGGCACCGCCCATGGTTGCCATTCGGAAGACGGTTTCTGCGGGCAGGGCGGCGGGGTCACCGAGCATCAATTTCTGTACTTTTGCCGCGGTATCCATCTCGTGGAACAGATCAAGGTCATTATTGGAGGCGGGGCCGTCCGTTCCGAGGCCTACTGGAATTCCAGCAGCGAGTGCCTTCGTAATTGGTGCCACGCTCGGAATGCCAAGTTTCATGTTGCTTTGGGGGTTGTGTGCGATGCCCGCGCCACTTGCGGCAATCTGTAAGATGTCCTCATCGGACAGATAGACAGAATGTGCAAGCACGGTTCCAGGTCGGAGTGCTCCAATAGAATTGAGCGCCTCAATGACCCCCATGCCGGTTAATTCATGCGAGGTCGTGTTCTCGGATGCGTCTTCAAGTGTATGTATTTGAAATGGAGCATTGTAATGCTCTGCAATCTGGAAAGCCACTTCAATATCTGAAAGAGATGTGGTGTAGAGTGCGTGGGCAGAGATGGACGGGATGACCAGAGGGTGATCCTGATACTGCTCCATGAATGCTGCAGCATTTTCCAGGGATGCTTCAGGGGAGGCATAATCGGGGGCGGGAAAGCCAATGATCGTTGGGCCGGCGACCGTGCGGATCCCGGCGCTGGTTGTGGCCCGTACCACATCCTCACGAAAGAAGTACATGTCCGCGAAAGTGGTGGTACCACTTTTCAGCATCTCAATGGATGAGAGCAGGGTGCCCCAGTAGACGAAGTCAGGGGCTACAAGTGCGGCTTCCGCAGGAAAGATATAGTCGTTAAGCCATGTGAGTAAGGGAAGGTCATCAGCGAGTCCTCGCAGAAGTGACATTGCGGCATGTCCGTGGGTATTGATCAGCCCGGGGATCACGAGGTGTCCGGTTGCATCAATCTGCTGTACGTCGTCTGGCCGAGGTGCATCTGGTTCAAATAATGCAGCAATTCGATCCCCCTCAATGAGGATTGCGCCGTTTTTAAGGATCGTTCCTGCACTGTCCATCACGACGACGGTGCCGCCGTCAATCAGAATGGGGCGGGTGTCTTGAGAGATACTTTCTCCGACATCAGGTCCGCGGTGATCTGTGCATCCCATTCCCATGACCAGCAGCAGTGCACTCAGCCATCTTAGTTGATTTAGATTGTTCATCCGACGATACATCAGAGCGTTTTTTCCGTTTTGCTTGGATGTATACAACGACAATGAGTTTTGAGTTTAGTTCAAGTGCAAGGAAGGTGTATTCGCTTTCTACACAGATCAGGGGTATTGGTTTTCAGGCTTTACCAAAACAGGGTCAAGCCTGAAAACAGGAAGCATTATTTTATGGCTGACGCTTAACACGGATGCTAATGTAGATTTTGATGTCGATTGGTTTGCCGTGAGGGTGAAGAATTTGTGGACCGGGCAGGGCGAAAGATGGCCAAACGCGCCCCGCTGAATGCCACCGCAATCAGGCGCTCTTCGTGTGCGCGAATGACTTCAAAGGAACGGATTTGTCCCTGATTGTGAAATCCGCTCTCTCTTGCAGACAGATCCGTAAATCCGTCCGTAGCGTCCCAGCGTAACACCACCCCATCGCCAGCATCATATCGGCCCGCCTGCGGCGTGGCTGCATACAGATTTCCGCCCATCAGAATCTCGGACACGCCGTCACGGTCAAGGTCTTCCACAAGAATTGCGTACATGGGGGTCAGCTGTGCACGAAACGGTAAGGGTTCGACGCGGAAGGTGCCATCCTGCTGGTTCCAAATGACCACAGTCTCCAACCGGTTCGCCGCGTAATGCGTTGCGAAGTCCAGCTCCCTGCCAAATAAGTCATGGATCGTCATGGCTGCATACTCCTCAAAAGGCTCAGCAAGGGAGGCGAAATGGGGCAGTCGCTGAAAAATCCGGTCAAGTTCCCCCTGATCCCGTCCCATATGACGCTGAGCGATATACGGTGCAAGCCCAAAGTGAGCAAGAAGCTGTTCCCGATGCGCGAATGGCCAGGGACCACCGGCACGATCATAACCGGTCATAAGTTGATCCACCTGCCAGTTCCGGTCAAAATCATGGACCCACATTTCCAGAGGATGGTTTTCATCGGCCTTAAAACGCGTATTCAGGCCGTGATTCCCGGCGATGATATCGATGGCTCCGTCCCCATTCAGATCTGAAAGAGCGATGGATTGCCACCAGCCTGAGGTGCCGGAGAGTCCCGATGCATCCAGATCTATGGGTGCCAGAAACCCATCCTGATTCAAGAAAATCGTAACCGGCATCCATTCGCCCACTACGACCAGGTCCGGCTGCCCGTTTCCATCTATATCCCCCCATTCAGCATCTGTAATGCCTGCTGCCTGTAATTCGGTTGTCTGGATGCCGGGAATTAGACGTTGTGTTGCATCCTGAAACCGCCCGGAACCGTCATTCTCAAGAAGCATCCCCCCAACCGGTTCTCCATATACAGATCCCTGTCGAATCCCGATAAACAAATCCTGATCGCCATCCTGATCTACATCTGCCGGGCGAACCGTACCGGTATGGCTGTATTGATAGGCGGAATTCGGCAACGCATGGGCGAATGGCACCAGAATCCCGTCCGCATTAATGGCATAGAGGCGATCAGCAAGTTCAGGCCGGCCGGACGGCACCTCGCTGCTCCCGCCTGCAACATACAGTTCCGGCCGGTGATCCCCGTCCACATCCACCCATACACAATCCACATCCTCTGCGTCTTGATCCTGTTCCAATACGGGTTGACGGGTTTCCATTAGACTGCCTCCGGTTTCATGTACGAAAAGGCTGCCAGGCTGCCCTTTGCCTCCGCCGACAAATACGTCGTCCAGCCCGTCTCCGTTGGTATCCGCAGCGCAAAGCGGCGGACCCTCGGTAGATCGCATATGATACAGGAGCGGGGCTCTCCGAAAGTCATTGTAGGGATTTTCCATGTGCATCCAGTTCAGATGAACCTCGGTGGTTACATTTTCCAGGAGGGGAGCCGGTGGCGTACTCGGGGCGGCCGGAGATAGACGGGGCAGAGAGGGGGGGTACCAGATTTTCCCGGAAGGGGTGTCCGGCCGCAATGCGGATGCCTGCTGCAGCACAAGCCGCTGACGCGTTGAAACATTTGTCTGGACGCTGATGCGTCCATCCGGCCATCGAACCCGAACCGTGTCCAGAACCTCTATCTGCGCACCGAGACCGAAATGAATCACAGGATCCACCGATGACTGGAATCCCCGCTGCGGCATCTGCTCCGCATACCAATCGTGATCCGCATAAATGATTTCCACCTGTGCCCCGATACCCAGCCGGTTGGCGGCATCTCCCCGTAA
The DNA here is from genome assembly GCA_022820435.1 of Rhodothermales bacterium. Lineage (GTDB taxonomy): Bacteria > Bacteroidota > Rhodothermia > Rhodothermales > Bin80 > Bin80. The sequence continues at coordinate 29,138 of JAJEFL010000157.1, read as the reverse complement.
TTCAATCCCGATCCAGCTGCGATCCGGGTATTGCTCCGAAGCGAGGTTACGATACACAAAGGGGGGCATGTTCACATTATTCACGACCAGATCAAGATCTCCATCATTATCCAGATCGCCGTAGGCGGCACCACTTGAAAATCCCGGTGTGTCCAACCCCCATTCAGTGCTGCGATCCGCGAACCGCAGGTGTCCCAGATTCTCGAATATGTGATTAGAGATTGGGGTGACCGGCATTCCCTCCACGATCTGTCGGACGAAAGACATGCCGCTGATCCCTGTCGCCGCAATACGCGCAGACTCCATGAGAAGATCTTTGTCCGTGACATCTTTATAGAATCCGTTCGGTACAAAAATATCGCGCAGCCCATCCAGATTATAATCGGCCAGCAGTCCGCCCCAGCTCCAATCCGTTGCTTCAACCCCTGCGTATCGGCCGATCTCGCTGAACGTACCGTCGGCGTTATTATAATGCAATGTGTTCCGGAGGAATTTCCGGTGATAGCCAAGCCGGATCTCTTCCCGGTATTTCTCCCATTCAATAAAGTTTGCAACCCGCTTGATCCGTCCCTGTGTGGCGGGAAGCATATCGGATATGAAGATCTCCGGCGCTCCGTCATTATTGAGATCAGCAATGTCTCCACTCATGGAGGTCGTGCTGATACTTGAAAGCAGATGCTCGATGGACTCTTTGAATGTTCCGTCACACTGATTGATATATAAATAGTCCCGCTCGAAGAAGTCGTTGGAGACATAGAGATCCATGCAACCGTCTCGGTTCAGATCCCCAGCGGAAGCACCGAGCGTAAATCCGGCTTCAGAACTGTAGATTCCGGCCGTTTCCGTTACATCAACAAAACGCCCGCTCTCGTTCCGATAGAGCCGGTCACCACCTTCAAAATAGGCAGCGGAGCGATCGATCTGAGACGGGTTGTAAGCAGAAATCTGCTTCCAGGAGTAATTGTTGGCCACATAAACATCCAGCAGTCCATCCTGATCATAGTCGAAAAAACTTGCATGGATGGAGTAGCCCTCATCGGCCAGACCGTAGCCCCGTGCACGCTCGGTGAAGGTGCCATTGCCATGATTGATGAAGAGTTCGTTTGCACGAAGGGCGGCCTGGCCTGCACCTGCATTCGTAACATAAAGGTCGGGATGCCCATCCGCGTTGATATCTACAATGCTTACGCCGGTACTCCAGGGGAAAGATCCGGACACCCCCGCCGCTTCGGTCACATCTTCAAAGACAAAATCCCCCCGGTTCAGATATAACCGGTTCGCCGCCTGATTGCTTACCAGATAGATATCCAGATACCCATCCCCGTCATAATCCGCAAGCGCAACGCCGCCGCCAGCGTAATAATTGTTGTAGGAATAGATGTTCAATGAGTCGGTGTAGGTCACATTATTCGAAAATTGAATTCCAGAATGGCGAGATGAAATTTCCTCAAAGAGGGGTCTCTCCGATTGCGGAGACCCGCACCCGGCAAGGCCTGCAAACCAGACGGCACCCAAAATCAGAGCGGGAATCCTCCAAACGTTTTTTGGGAAGTTCATGGTTTTTTCTGATTGCAGGTGCCAATCGACAGGATACTTGAATCCTGTGCGATCCCTTCAATAAAGATACCCTCTATCCTGGGAAGGAATGCCACAGGATAGAGGGTACACGGATACTGCCGGTAAACTACGGAATGTCACATGGATGGATCCAGCGTCTCTCAGGATAGATGAGCAGATTGGATTCAGCCTACCTGGACAGCGTGATTACTTCTTGTCCCACCATACTTTTGTGTCATTCTCATCCGGGCCGCCGAGCAGTCCTACCGCAGCTTGCGTTGCCTCCCCGTTATTGTCGTATTCGCTACTCACGAAGGTTAAACGGCGCATGACCCCGTCCACGGGGATCCGGGGGTTCTGGGACTCAATGATGGGATACAGTTTGGGGTATCCGGTACGGCGGTATTCGGCATAGGCTTCCCAGCCGTCAGGATAAAGTGCCAGCCACTTCTGAGTAATAATTTGTTCCAGCTGGCGCTCCGCAGATCCGCCTTGATCGAATGCCACCGGGATATCGCTGAGCGGAGGGGAGGCCCATGGATCCTGCGGGTCTGCCGGGAGGCTGGTCCCTGCAGCATATGCATTCGCCGCCGCCATGTCACCTCCGACACGGCTCTCTGTGATGGACATCTGAATCCCCATATCATAAAGATCCTTCGCAGATCCCCCCATACTCCAGCCTTGAACTGCACCTTCGGCGCGAAGCAGATAAACTTCCGCCGCACTCATCACACGTATGGGCGGGTTGGTGCCGCCTTTGTTGGGGGGGAGCCAGATCGTCCCCATGTCCGAGTACTGACTGTTCAGGACACTGCCTTTCTGAACACGCGGCAGGCCGTTGCGCATGCCTTCATGCGGACTTCCATCTCCGTCGGAATCTCCATCGACAGACGGGCTGAAGTAGATGTCTTTGCGGGGATCATTGTATCCTTCAAGAAGGCTCTCCATCGCAGAACTCATTCGGAATTCCCCCCAGTTCGTAATGATATTGTAGGGATTGCGGGAATTCGCAGTGGTGAGCAGCATGGCGTTATGGGAGTTATCGGTCATAACGCCTGCGGCAACGGCTTTTTCGGCTTCGGTTTTTGCCTTCCCTGGATCCGCATACCGGATTCGCATCGCCAGACGCAGGCGGAGTGAGTTTGCGAAGGTGATCCAGGCATCGACATTCCCGTCAAAGACCTGATCATGACCCGCAAAGACGGATCCGCCGCGATTTTGTTCAAGGACCGCCACGGCTTCATCCAGTTTTGTGAAAAAGTCCATGTAGATGTCCTGCTGCGAATCGTAGGCAACGCTGGTTTCGCCATTGCCGAACTGGGAATAAAGAACGGGCCCCCAGTAGTCGGTCATTCGGTGGAAGAGTTGAACCTTCCATACTTTGATCACGGCATTGGGAAGTTCAAGGCCCTCATTCTCTTCCGTAAAAGACTCCACGAAGGCCAGTTCGCGGGCCCCGCGACCATAGAAGCTTCTCCAGAAGCCATCAATCCATCGTCCCACTTCCACATACTGATCCGAGTCGAAGTTTTCGGCGGTGGTTGCAAAATACTGAGAGTACAGGTCGGCAAAGAGCGACTGCCCCAACTGGAATGTCCCCGGCGAGCCTAACATGCCAAAGTACTGAGACTGGGCAAAGGCCTGTCCTAGGAGTCCGACATCAATATTCGCTTCAGAAATTTGATGCGGAGGTGTGTTTAGACTCACAAAGTCATCTGTGCAGCTAGATAAGGTGAATGGCAGCACTGCTGCAAGCACAGCGAGCAGTCGCCATTTTTTGGTTGCGTGCAAGTTTGTTTTCATAGCTAAATCCTTTCGTTTAAGGTAGGTTATGTGAACGAGAGTGAAGCTTAATAGTCAATGGTTAGATTGAATCCAAATGAGCGGGACGACGGAGGCGCAAAGGAGTCAAATCCTTCGGCCGCTTTTCCAGTCCCAATCAGTACATCAGGATCAATGTTTTCGGAGGCCCGGTGGAGATAGAAAAGATTTCTGCCAACGAGCGAAATTCGCATCCCCGAAACGGGCACATTTCCGAATAGCGCGGGGGGCAGGGTATACCCCAGGGTAAATTCACGCAGGCGGGTATTGGTCGCATCTACCACAAATGCCTCCCCGACAGGGGCATTCCGTCCGCCAACGGCACGCCAGAATGTTTCAGCATCAATGGGCGTGGTATTCGGAGAACCATCTTCCATAACCGCCGTCTCGTCCGACCAGAAGTTGTCCCCGAAAATGAGACCGCCGTCCCGGCCTTCCAGGGTTTCTTTGGTCACCCCGTCGGCGTACAGAATCGCATTCGTCAGTGAAGTGATTGTTCCGCCCTGGCGATGGTCAATCAGGATGCTGGCATCCCAGTTTTTCCAGGAGGCGGTTGCGGAGAGGCCTCCCAGCCAGTCGGGGTTATAATTGGCGACCAGAACATCATTGCCGGGCGTGACTTTCGGGACCCCGTTTTCGCCAACGATAATCCGGTTCTGTTCATCACGCTGGAACCCGCGGGAATATACATTCCCGAACGGCTCCCCCTGTTCTATGTAGTATTGGCGAAGGAAGTCTCCGGCAACCCGCAGGCGCGGGCGCTCATCGGAAATCTCTTCCACCTTATTACGGTTCATGGAGAAGTTGACATCCACATTCAGTGTCAGATCCTCCGTACGAACCAGCGTGGAGTTGAGCATCAGTTCAAATCCCTCATTGCGAACATCCCCGCCGTTGGTGAACAGGTTGGCGGCCCCGGATCCGATGGGAAGGGCAACCGTGAAGAGCTGGTTCTGCGTTTTGGTATTGTAGTAGGTGGCATCAAACCCGAACCGGCTCTGCAGAAAGCGCATGTCAAGCCCGACTTCAACGGCTTCCGTTTCTTCGGGAACGAGTTCTATGTTGGGAAGCGTACCGCTGAGGGCCAGAAAGCCGTTGAGTCCGCCACTTGCCAGACTGGCCGTGCGCAGCAGCTGGAACGGAGAGGTGCTGTTGCCCACCAGAGCATAGGAAGCACGGATCCGTCCAAAACTGATCACCTCCGGCAGAGGCAGAAGTTCGGATACGACTGCAGAAACCCCTACTGACGGATAGAAATATGACCAGTTGTCCTCGGGAAGTGTCGAGCTCCAGTCATTTCGCCCGGCCAGATCCAGATACAGTGCATCCTTCCAGCCAATTTTTGCGAATGCATAGATCGAGTTGATGTCAACCGGGGATCCGACTCCCTGGGATGCCTGCACTAACTGGGTGTTTGAGAGCGTGAAAAAATTCTCCACCGTCAAGGCGGTGCCGGTATTGGCACTCAAAGAGGTGTTGCGCCGTTTCTGAGTGTTTCCGCCAACGCTGACATCAAAGTTAATCCCGTAGGCGGGCAAAGATTTCTCATAGGAAAGAAGAATATCTCCGTTCCAGATATGAGCATTGCTCTTGCTGACGGTATACCTTCCCTGCTGTGCAATGATATAACTGTCCGCATACAGGCTGCGCGTGCCGCTCCCCGCGTTGCCATCGTACGAGCCTCGAACCATGAGTTTCAGTCCATCGATGAATTCGTAGGAGGCAGAGGTGAGAAGAATCACTCGATCATCAGTCCCCGTGCGAAGATTTCGATTCAGCGTCCAGTATGGATTCGCTCCGCCATTTGAGCCGGGAACCCAGTAGTGCTGTCTGCGCTGTTGGCTATCGGTGAAGTATTCAAATTCTTCGGCATCCTGTGTGCTGACATTACGAGGCAGACGATAGGCGTGGCGGATTGGATTTGAAAAAGATTCGCCGGTATCCAGTCGGTTTTCCAGATCGGACCGGATATAATTGAGTTTCCCGTCCAGATTGAATTTTGTAAAGGGTTCAGAGGTGACGCGAACCTGTGTACTATGGCGGGTCAGTGTGTTGCCCGGTACGATCCCTTTTGCATCGGTGTACGAGTAGGAGAAGTATCCCTGCACCTGCTCAGACCCGACATTAAGGGAGACATTGGTTGAGGACTGGTAGCCGGTACGGAAGACATCCGATACGTTATCCGGCTGGGCCTGAAGTGAATAACTCCGGGCTTCTGCCTCGGACATGGTGGGGGTCCAGTGCGGGACGGACTGCCCGGTCATCCGCGGCCCCCACGAAAATTCCGAGTTTCGTTTGTACTCACCTCCGCTGCCCTGGGCGTACTCATTCTGGAATTCGGTCAGAATCAGAGGCTGCTGAACGGTATAGTTCGTGCTGAAACGGGCCCGGATACTCCCGGCTGTACCTCGGTTTGTGGTAATGATCACCGCACCATTCTGTGCAGCACTTCCGTACAGGGCCGCGGCATTGGCACCTTTCAGTACGGAAATGCTTGCAATGTCGCTTTGATTCAGGTTGCTGATATCTCCACGGATCGGAACCCCGTCCACGACAAAGAGGGGCTGACTGCTCCCGCTGATGGAGCGATTCCCGCGAAGAATCATTCGTGTCTGGCCGCCCAGCCCGGTGCCCGCCTGATTGACGGAGAGCCCGGCAACCCGTCCGGCAAGTGAAAATCCTACATTTAGTTCACGTGCCTGAGCCAGTTCCACCGGGCTGATGGTCTGTGTACCGTAGGTGAGAGATCGCTCCTGCCGTTCAACCCCGAGGGCGGTGACCACAAGGCCCCCCAGTTCCAGTGCGGCCTCAATCAGTACGATGTCCAATTCGGTCGTTTCTCCGTCTGCAACAGAGACATCTGGAAATTCCTGCGTCGCAAACCCGATAAACGATACAATGACGGTATACGTGCCTGCGTCAAGGTTTGTGATGGAGTACTCTCCATTCACATTGGTGACGGAACCCACTGTGAGTTCCTCAATGATGACATTCACCCCTGCAAGCGGTTCATCGTTTTGATCCAGTACCGTTCCTGATATTTGCCCGGTCTGGGCGAATACTCCGGTGGAGGGCCACAAAAATGCCACTAGGATCAGGGATAGCCATAGAGTGTAGCGGTAGCTCATGATGTTGTACTTCTATTTGATGTGTATAATGCATCCAACCTAAAAAACTACTGAGACTTCGCGCTAACCGAGTGAATTCGTCTTCAATTCACTATACATGAGGCATCTTGCGACCTCATTCGGTTGTATTGAGAGATGTGGTAAAAAACAAACACTAAACCGCAAATCCCACGGTAAACACGGATTGTAATCCAACCAATCAGGCGCTAGTATGTGCTACGTTTGAGAGTGTTCATTTTTTCGAAAAATAAAAATCTGTATCAGGAAAATCGCTCCCCCAAGGACTGCGTACAGGATCAGCTGTGCGCCGTGAATGAAGATGGCATAGGCCGCTGCCCCGGAGTGTGGGATCCCGTATACGGAGGTCAGGGTCAGGATGGTAATGAAGTGGAAGGAACCGGCACCGCCCGGCGTAGGGGCCAGGATCCCCAGAACCCCGATGAACATGATTGCCATCCCATCCCAGTAGGACAGAGAGACGGTTTCATTCAGGTCAAACATCAGGAGCGGAATATAGGCCATAAACCCGTACATCAGCCACATTAGAATGGTTGTCCAGATGAGCTGCCAGCGTTTGGGGGTACGGTACACGGTTTTGATTCCGCCTGTAAATTTGGTGATCAATTCTGAAAATTGCCTGCGCAGAGCTGCAGTGATTTGCAGGCGGAGTCCAATAGAGATCAGGGTCAGGGCGATCAGGCAGGTGAGGATGATCCAGCCCCATGGCAGTTGCGGAACAGACAACTGTGCAAAGAGGGATTGCAGCCGTTCACGAACAAATGCCAGTGTGATAAGCAGACCGAGTCCCAAGACAAGGAGATCTGCGATCCGCTCCACAGCAACCGTTCCCAGCAGTGCCGGGAATGAGAGTTTTTTTCGGGTCGATAAATATGTACATCTGGCAATCTCCCCGGCACGAGGCACGGCATAATTGACCATGTATCCGACCATGACGGAGGCAAACAGATCAAGCACAGAAATCCGGGACTTTGACGGACTGGCCCCGGCATCTTCGGGGAGGGCAACGATGAGTGCCTGCCATCTGCAGGCCCGGATCCAGTGGCTCAGCAGTGTGACGGCGACCACCGGCAGGATCCATCCATAATGTGCAGAGCGCAGGGAGTCCGCGAATTCGGCAAAGTGAATGCCGCGGAGCGACAGCCAGATCAGAAATGCCGCCAGAAGGAAGGACAGCAGCAGCGTATGTAGACGAACGGGGTGCGTCACAATCGCAGGTCGATCACTTCAGCGCCCTCGGGGACACGGAATTCAAAGGTCTCCGGGGGGATAGGGAGGCCGACACGTATATTTTCCAGTTCAATCTCCGTACGGATAGAACTTTGATCCAGAGCAACCATGCGTTTAATGATGCGATCATATTCACGGATCCAGAGCGTGAGCGAAGAAATGGCGAAGTCTTCCTGCACAGGGTAAAGTTCAAGCCGGAAATAAGACACTCCGTCAAGAATCTCACGGGAGGCAATGTGCGGTTGATAGAGTTCCCCGTAGGAGCGAAACAGTGCACCGGGAGAATAGGCGACCCCATCGCCGTCAATTGTCGTGATGATGACCTGATTCTCCTCTGCACGATAAATCCACACTTCGTCACCCTGCCCGGTGATCACCTCGTGAAAGGTTTCAATACGATAATGATCTCCCGAAAGCTGTAGTGTCCCCGTCAGGGTTTGTGATCCAGTCCATGCCTCAGAGGTCAGGTGATGTACAAATGTGGCCTCCATTGTACCCTGATAGCGGTCGACAACTTCCTCCAGCAGGGCTGCGGGGGACGGCATCTGTGCCAGAGTACCGGGACAGATCGCAAGGATACACGCAAAAAGAACGAGGGCAACTCTTGGCCACGGAACAGAACAATTCATACCGGTCGTACTATATTTTGGTGTCCAGGGTTCGCACAGTTGCATGTTCAACATACCGTGATAGGGTGTCAGGGATCAAGTTCACCGTCATTAGCGGAGGGCAGACGGGGGTTGACCGTGCCGCCCTTGATGTTGCCATGAAATGGGGATTTCCCCATGGAGGCTGGTGTCCTGCCGGGCGCCGGGCAGAAGACGGGCGCATCCCGGATAAATATCTGCTTCGTGTTACACCAGACTCCAATCCAGCGCAGCGTACGGTCTGGAACGTAAGGGATAGCGACGGATTGCTCATTCTGGGCAGGGTAGAGGATTCAGGGGGAACCCGGCTGGCCCGTAAGGCCGCAGAGGAGTGGAATCGTCCAGTGCATTATTGTGCAGAAGTGGCGGCCCCCATTGAACCAGTGATTCAATGGCTGCGGACATGGGAGTTCAGCAGAGTAAATGTAGCCGGCCCGCGAGAGAGTGAGCAGCCCGGGGTCTATGCATGGGCGTTCGAAGTTCTGGAAAAAGTCATTCAGAACTATCTGGCTGCAGAGAGAAATACATTCTGAAGTGCGTCGATATCTGCACGATTATTATACACATTGGGAGAGATGCGGATTGCGCGGTCACGTACGGAGACGGAGATCTGGCATTGAGCCAATTCATCATTCAGGCGGGTCCGATCAAGATGATCGGGCAGGTTCACGCCAAAAAGATGGGAAAAGCAGGAGTTCCCCACGGTGTATCCGCTCTCACGGACGGCGGGCAGGAAATCTTTAATCAGTTCCGTACAGTAGATCTGTATCTGTTGAGGCTGCCAGTCAAGGATCTGTTTCAGGCCCTGCGTCATCATTGCGGTCTGCGCAAAGCTGTTCGTTTGTCCCCGATCAAATCGGGCGGCCCCGGGGCGATACCGGTCCGTGTAGTTGGTGAGGCTGCCAAAATGTTCACTGCCTTCCCTTGCAAGCCAGCCCTCTTCAAGAGGAATCCCGTCAATAAACGATTCCCCCACATACAGGAATGCAGTCCCGAATGGGCCTAAGAGCCACTTATAACCGGCGCACACCAGTGCATCAGGTTTGATTTTTTCGAGATCAAAGGGCAGTGCTCCGATAGACTGTGTTCCGTCAAGAATGAGGTAGGCTCCGACATCACGGGCACGCTGACTGATTTCGGCCAGATCAAAGGAAGCGCCATTCGCCCAGTGGAGTGTCCCGATTGAGACAACCGTGGTTCGGTAGTTAATGGCCTCAAGTATTCTTTGTGTCCACTCTCCGTCACGGCCGGTGACGGTTCGGATCGCTGCACCGGTCTCGCTTGACAATCTTTGCCATGTGTACACATTACTTGGAAACTGCCCGTCTATAAGGACAATATTGTCACCGGAAGCAACGGACAGATTATGTGCAATCGTTGCGATGCCATAGGAGGTTGCAGGAATCAGGGCAACATTTTCTGCGTTTCCATTGATCAGTTGTGCGAATAAATGGCGGGCCTGATTCACTTCCTCAAAAAACATGGATGGTGTAATTTTAGACGGATCTCTTTTCAAGCGAAGCGCTTCCATGCCCGCAAGTTCTACGCTGCGCATGAGGGGAGACATGAACGCACAGTTGAGATAATGCTGGTCAGGAGACAGGAAAAAATTTTCGTTTTGACACGCTAACATTCAATTGGGATATGCAAAGACCGAGAGAGTTTGTACCTTACTTCAGCAGCAGGCTTATTGTTGAACGATGAATTTAAGAAATTTGCTTCCTTTAAGTGCAGTGTTCTTCACGGCATTCGGGATTACGGGTTGTGTCCAAACGGGTGGAAGCCCCGATGATGCCCCTCCGGATCTGGTTCTGCCGGATGGCTTTCACTCGGAGGTGCTGTATCATCCAATGCAGACGGACTCCAGTTCCTGGGTTTCTTTGGCCGTGGATGGAGAAAAGGGTCTTTTTGCATCGGATCAGTATGGAACCCTGTATCATGTCAAGCCGGCTCCCATCGGGGAGGATCCTGCGGATACAGAGGTCACTGCATTGGATTTGGAATTAGGGCATGCACAGGGGCTGCTGTGGGCTTTTAACAGCCTTTATGTGGTCGTTAATAGTGAGGAAGGGATTGCAGGGCATAGCAGTGGGCTTTATCGGGTGACCGATTCAGATGGGGATGCTACACTGGATAGCGTCTCTACGCTGGCGAAATTTGAGGGATGGGGAGAGCATGGTCCTCATGGGATTGTTCTTGAGCCCGATGGCAGTTCGCTGTACCTGATTGCAGGAAACCATACGGAACTGCCAGAGACTTATACCGCGATTGCCCCCGCAGTATGGCAGACGGATCAGTTGCTTCCGATATTGCGGGATCCGCGAGGGCATGCGGCGGATCGGAAGCCTCCCGGCGGGTGGGTCATCCGAACGGACTCGCTGGCATCTGAACTGGAATTGATCAGTACCGGGTATCGCAATGCATATGACCTTGCCTTCAATCAGGAAGGAGAACTCTTCACCTTCGACTCAGATATGGAATGGGATCTGGGGATGCCGTGGTATCGGCCGATCCGTGTTGTACATGTGACGGAGGGCAGCGAATTTGGATGGCGCACCGGGTCGGGGAAGTGGCCTGACTATTATCCGGACAATCTTCCTGCTGTGGCAGAAATCGGTCAGGGAAGCCCCACGGGGATTGTATCTGGCAGGAATGCAGCCTTTCCATACAGGTATCGTCAGGGGCTTTTTGTGTTTGACTGGAGTTTCGGAACCATCTATCATGTTGCGCTGAGGGCGCGGGGAAGTACGTATACCGGCGTGGTGGAAGAATTTTTGAGTGGAGTCCCGCTGCCGGTCACCGATGGGGTGATCGGGCAGGACGGAGCGCTCTATTTTGTAACGGGAGGGCGTCGTCTCAATTCATTTCTTTTCCGGGTTTACTATGACAGTGTGCAGGAACCGGAAGATGAGACCCGTACAGAGCGTTCGCCGCAGCAGGCATTACGGCGCTCAATAGAGGCCATATATGGAGAGGCCTCGGCACAGGTGGCCGTGAATACTGTCTGGCCTTACCTGAACCATAGTGATCGGTTTGTCCGTTATGCAGCACGAATTGCGATTGAGCATCAGCCGGTCACAAGTTGGCAATCCAGGGCACTCAGCGAGCCGGATCCAATTCGCAGGATTCATGCCATGATTGCTCTGGCCCGCCATGCTGACCCGAACCTGGGTCCGCGGGCACTGCAGTCTTTGCTGAACATCAAGCCATCTGTACTCTCACGTGACCAGGAGCTGGATCTGGTACGGGCAATGGGACTGATATGTATCCGTCTGGGGTTTCCAGAGGATCCACTTCGGCGTGAACTCATTGAGCGGCTGCAACGGTATTATCCATCATCGGACGAGGTCTTAAATCGGGAGTACGGCCGTCTATTGGCGGCTTTGCAGGCCCCCGGGTTAGTTGAGCGGATGATGGCACGCCTGTTGGAACTAAGCGGAACGGATCCCGAAAAAACTGAATTGATCACCGGTGAGGCAGCCGGGCGGAGTGAGCAGTATGGCGAAGCCATTACCGCAATGAAGGCCAATCCTCCCAGCCCGGAAGGGATTGAACTGGCGATGAATCTGCGCGGACAAAAATCGGGATGGACGATGGCGTTGCGGGAAGATTATTTTATGTGGTTCCATGAATCGATGCGGCGTAGCGGGGGAGAGAGCTATGTGGGCTTTCTTGAGGATATTCGGGCGGATGCGGTGGAGCAATTGACGGAAGATGAAAAGGAGGCATTGGCCGGGCTTGTTGATTCGTCACCGGGGCAGTCTTTGGCGGATTTGCCGGTACCGGAGGGGCCGGGCCGGGCGTGGAACCGGCAGGAACTCAATGAGATGCTTGATGATGCCCTGGAAGAGCCGCGGAATTTTGCACGGGGTGAAACCATGTATGCGGCGGCATTATGCGGCACCTGTCACCGCATGGGAACATCCGGTGGCGGGATCGGGCCGGATTTGACCGGGATTGGGGCAAGATTTTCACGGCATGAGATTCTTGCCTCCATTGACTCTCCCAGTGACGAGATCAGCGACCGGTACAAAGCTTCGGTATTAACGTTAAGCAGTGGTTCTACGGTTGTAGGGCGAATTCTGCGGGAAGAGGAGGGGCAGGTATTTGTCAATCAGAATCCTTATGATCCTTCCCAGGATGTCAGTGTAGCGGTTTCCGAGATCCGTTCCCGTGAGGCATCCCCGGTATCCACAATGCCGTCCAGACTGTTGGACCGGTTAAACGAGGACGAGGTGGCAGACTTGATCGCCTATCTTTTGAGCGGCGCCGATGCAGAGCACAGGTGTTATACCGGCGAAGACGGCTGTCAGACTGAAGAGGATGAATAGGTCGGGCGCAAATGGAGGATGCCATGCCGCGTTATGGCATAGCATCAAATCCGAATGGACTTTAAGTCCGAGTGAAATTCAAGTTGAACGGATTCCAAATCCGGCATGGAGGAATTTACCGCCTGTGAATTTCCAGGTTCAAGGCGGCTGAAGATCTCATTCGAGAGTTTTTGCGCAGCAGCCACTTGATCATACGTCATTGCTGACCGGATCTTGTTCTTCGCATCAATAATTTCCGGGTCTCTCCCTGTAGCGGCAATATTCATCCAGGCATATGCTGTCAGATAATCCTTCGGTACTCCCTCTCCATTTGCATACATTTTTCCGAGGCTGGCCTGTGCTTTGACTTCTCCCTGTTCCGCGGCAAGTTGGTACCATTTCACGGCCTCTTGATCATTTTCGGGGACTCCCTCACCTCTATCGTACATTTTCCCCAGACCATATTGAGCCGGGGCATGGCCCTGTTCCGCGGCAAGTTGGTACCATTTTACGGCCTCTTGGTCATCTTCGGGGACGGCTTCTCCGACATCATACATGAATCCCAGAATACTCTGAGCGGCAATTTTTCCATTTTCTGCGGCAAGCCGATACCATTTTACGGCTTCCAGTTTATCCCGATAGAAGTTCTCACCCAGAAGATACAAGGTGCCAAGTCTAAACTGAGTATCAACATGCACCTCTTCAGCCGCCAGTTGATACCATTGTAACGCTCGGTGAATGACAGACTGATCAAGGTAATAGTCTCCCAAGGAAATGTAAGCATCAACATATCCTTACTCAGCAGCTGATTCGTACCATTCTATTGCTTCCCAGGGCCTTTGTCTAAAATGATACAGGATGTTGCCTAATTCCACCTGTGCTGGAGCAAAACCTTGTTCAGCGGCCGCACGGTACCATCTTTCCTCTTTTCGGAGATTGGGCTTCGCACCTATACCGTGGTTGTACATGAGCGCTTGACCGATTTCATGTGCTAAGGTATGGTCCTGGTTCAGCGGCCATTTGAAACGATAGGACGGCTTTCACATAGTCTCTGATTGAAGGATCACCGAAGGCGAGGAGGCTTCCAAGACTAAACTGAGCACTGGCGTTTCCCTGTTCTGCGGCTAGTTCGTACCATTTTGCCGCCTCTTGGTCATCTTTCTGGACATCAGTACCATTATCGTACATGACACCCAGTTTGAATTGACTCGCTTCATCTCCCTGCTCAGCCGACAGCCGTAACTGCTTAATGTCTTGTGCCTCGACAAGACATGAAAGTTTGGTTGACAGAAGGAAAAGTGTCAATAGGGTAAATGCGGATCTCATAAGATGTGAGTATTCAAAAATCAAAGATCAAGATTCTCGAATTGTAGAATTTCTGGCCACCGGGGATTTTTTTGATCTGCCCAGTATTGCAGTACAGCAGTTATCGGTCACTGATTTACTCAGTTCATGGACATGGTAGAGGATTTTTCTGTCTCACGAAGTTGGTATCGAACATTTTCTTCGCCGAAGAGCCTAACCCACATACCATGCACAAATCCCTCTAAACGTGATAAGCGGCTGTCAATTTTGCGAAGATCCTCCTGTACTTCTTTGAAGCCTTCGTGCATTTTGGTGTGCAGTTTTTCGTTGCTTTCGTGCATTTCGGTACGCAGTTTTTCGTTGCTTTCGTGCATTTCGTTGCGCAGTGTTTCCTGACCTTCGTGCATTTCGGTGCGCAGTTTTTCGTTGCTTTCGTGCATTTCGGTGCGCAGTTTTTCCTGGCCTTGACGCAGTGTTTCCTGACCTTGACGCAGTGTTTCCTGGCCTTCGTGCATTTTGGTTTGCAGTTGCATGACGGTTTCAATCAATCGGTCTATACGCCTGTTTGTTGCTGCATTCGAGCGTACAAACGCGATAGTCAATCCGACAGCGAGTGTCAAAAAACTGATGAAAATTGATATTTCAATTGTTCCAGGCATGATTTAATAAGGTAAAACGGAATTATCTAATGTCTAAGAGATGAACAAGTTCCAGATTTTGCTTCCTTCTCCACGGCGGTCAAGCCAAGGTCAGCAGTTCAACTCACCAAATCAGGAAGAAATACGCAACTGCTCTGACAAAAAAACTGATCATGCTGACATCAATGGATAACTCCGTCTGATGTTCCGCAGAGGGCAATTGCTATAGCAAGGGTTGACGGTGATATCCCCGTCTTTCCGTAAATCCGGGAGCCAAACCCAATCAATCCCCCTCACCTAATTGATAACTGGACTTGTCTCAGTAGCATAGACCGTGCTCTGGATGGCCCCCTCAAAAGAAGTTCCGTTGATGTCCACGAGGTCGTAGGTGATTTCGAGGATCCAGGTTGGTTCCAGATCGGGAAGACTCAATGCAATGGTCGAATCTTGGAGAGATACTCCAGCGATTCGCAACATCCGAATATTGTAGCGATCAGATCCATAACGGCGCGAACGCTCAAGATCCCAGGTGTGGACTCTGTAGTTGCTCGCCCGAGTTGCTGATGTCTCTTCAAGTAGAGAGGTGAAAGAGAGTTCAACCGCTCCCGCCAACACACGCATAGACGCGGACATACGTACCGCGCCGCCGGCATACCGAATGCGGTAGAGACCGCCGGTTTGGATCATCTGACTGGTGGCCCACGCTGACATCCCAACGACATAGAGTTGGCCGTCCACAGGATTCATGCGCCCCCGCATCAGACCAGTCGGGAAATCATCCAGAGGCAGCTGCACAATTCCAGCCTGCTCCATCCCTCCCACCGATTGCGGCATTACAAGAAATACACGACCGTAGCCGTAGGAGAAACTGAGAAGTTTATTAGAAAGTGGACCCCAGCGATTACTCGTTGCCCAGAGCGGTTCGGCAGGTGAGCGGTCATATTTCATGTCAATCCATACCAGAGGAGACACCATTGCATCATCCGAAGAGTCGGCGGGGGCTCCGTATCCGTACATATTGCCGTAGAACCCCCCGGGTTCAACGATATTGATTCGGTTCATCGGATTCCAGTGTCCTTCCTGATCGGTGACCATGAATGTACCATCGGGATTGATCGTCACTCCGTTCGCCGCCCGGAATCCTTTGGCGATCAGGGTGCTTTCCCGGCCATCTGCGCTCACACGAATGAGCGTGCCGTGGTGAGGAATGAGTGCAGGACGGGCGTGTCGGGCACTCTTCGCATAGTAAAAATTCCCTTCCTCATCGGTTTGCAAACCCATTGCAAATTCATGAAAGTGTTCGGTGACCTGATGGTCATTATTGAAACTCTCATAGTAGTCGGTTTGGCCATCTCCATTCAAATCGTGCAGGCGGGCAATCTGATTGCGACTGCCCACATAGATACCCCCATTCACCACCCGGATTCCCAGTGGCTGGAAGAGTCCAGAGGCAATACGACGCCATTCAATAAACCCGGACTGCCGGGCAATTCCCGACAGGTGCCAGACCTCACCGTCTATCGTTGTTATGACGGCATCGTCCCCGCCATTCAAAAAATCAATCGCAGCGGGACGCACCCTGCTTTTCCAGGGATTCTCCAAAGGAAGAGCAAGGAAATCCGCAGTGTAGCCCTCTACGGTTCCAGGGAGAATAGGCGCTTCAAGTACAGGAGACTCAACAGGTGGGCCTCCCCGTGTATACTGTGCAAGATTATCGGGCGGAGCAGAAGTAGCACCAGTGGCTCCATAGATCAATTTCAGGTTGGTGTCCGCGGTGATGGTGATCTGGTGGATCCCATTTTCCTGTCGGAGTATCTCTTCAGATATTTCCTCAACAGAAGCAATGACGGTTAATTCTATGCTGTCAGGGGCTGCATGGAGAGTCAGGGGCGTATAACTCCGGTAATATTCAGTGTTCAAGTTAACAGGGTATCTGCTTCCAAACCAAATGACTCAAGAACTCGGGACATTCCAACGGTGTAAGGGAGAATGACATCTTCATCGTGTACATAAAGGCCCTTTTAGTGCGTCCAGTTTCGGGGCAGAGGGCCAAACTGACGGCCGTCTACTGCACGAAAGCGCGAGTCTTCCGCCGAATCTGTAGCCGGGTTAACCCAGCCTGGTGCCATGGCCGTCTCAACATGTAATTCTCCTGCAATCCGGGGGAAGACGTTATGCTGGTCATCCAGCAGGATGTATTCCCAATCAATAAAGCCTTTCTATGTCCAGTAAGCGGCCATGCGCATGAGGTCATGGTCAAACCGGACAGGTTCTACCGGCATTTCCATACAAATGCCGGCAGAACCTGGATCTGAGATGGCTCCAGGCGAAAATTCCACGACACTGTACCGGCGACAGTCTCAAATAAATCTGACGATAATCCCGTGATCATGAAGGAATTGCTTGACCTGCATGATCGTGACCTGCTTAAAGTGGAACATGGATGCAGCGAGAACCGCATGAGCACGCCCGATCAGCAGAGCATCAAGTAAATGCTCAAGTGTGCCCGCACCGCCTGAGGCGATCACGGGGAGCTGCACTAAATCGTCTAGTCGTTTTAACAGGTCTAGATCATATCCAATCTGGGTGCCATCCCGATCCATGGAAGTAACCAGTAATTCGCCGGCTCCCCGTGACTGGGCTTCTTTGACCCATTCAAGCCCATCAATCCCTGTGGCTCGGCGGCCTCCATGCGTGTAGACCTCCCAGCCTCCCTGGGACCGCCGCTTCATGTCAATTGCAACAACGACACATTGCGCACCAAATGCTTCCGCACATTCGGTAATAAGATTGGGGGTACGGATTGCCGCGGAGTTGATGGCAACCTTATCGGCTCCGGCGTGAAGCATTTTGCGCATGTCCTCCAGAGTTCGAATGCCGCCGCCAACCGTCAGCGGGATAAAAATCTGCTCCGCCGTCTGACGGACGACATCATGCATAATATCACGTCCTTCATGGGTTGCTGTAATATCCAGAAAGACAAGTTCATCAGCACCTTCCGCGTTATATACATGCGCCTGTTCCAGAGGATCTCCGGCATCAACGAGATCCACAAACTGGATCCCTTTCACGACACGCCCTTGATCTACGTCCAGACAGGGGATAATCCGTTTGGCTAGGGGCATCGTCTTAATCCTTCCGGCCAGAGAGTATGCTCTGAAAATTTGCCCTCATAGAGTGCACGGCCAATGATGACCGAATCCACTCTGAAAGACTCCAGTTCGTGCAAGGCATTCAGATCTTTCGGTCCGGATACGCCTCCGCTTGCCATCAGTTGTGCCGATTCAAGCTGCCTGCCTAAGGTGCGATACGCGTTCAGATTGGGGCCGGTCATCGTGCCGTCGCGGCGGATGTCAGTATAGATAATACGGCGTACTCCATACCGCTCCATCTGCTTTGCAAATTCAAAAGCAGGCAGCCCCGTTCCTTCAAGCCATCCACTCACGCGCACCTCACCTGCCTCTGCATCAATACCAACTGCAACACGATCCGGTCCGTATTTTTCGACCATTGTACCGACGAGCGAGGGATCGCCAACGGCAGCAGTGCCCATGATGGCACGATGAACTCCCAGATCAAGGATACGGGTGACATCTGCACTAGATCGGATGCCGCCGCCGGTTTGAACCGGAATGGATACGTGTTTTGCGATGGAGGCAATGACTGCGATATTATTCTTTTTGCCTCCAGATCTTGCCGCATCAAGGTCGACTACATGCAGCAGCGTTGCTCCCTGGGCTTCCCACTGCCGCGCAACCATCAACGGATCTTTGTGATAGTTGGTGACCTGATCGTACGCCCCCTGCATCAGGCGTACACAGCATCCATTGAGAATATCAATCGCTGGAACCGGGATAATCATACGAGTTGAGCAAAATTTGACAAAATTCGAAGCCCCACATCATGACTCTTCTCAGGATGAAATTGCACACCGTAGATGTTGTCTCGACCTACGACTGCCGGGAGAATGTCTCCGTACTCCGTATAAGCGATTACCTCCTGTGGATTGGTGATATTTGCGAAGAATGAATGTGCAAAATAGCAGTTTGCATCTTCGGGCAATTTGTGGAGTAGAGGAGTGAGCCGCATAGGCAAAATCACATTCCATCCCATGTGGGGAACCTTCAGGGTTGAATTCTTTGGTTTCAATGCTTCAATATTTCCTTTCAGTAATCCCAGTCCGGTGTGCCAGCCTTTTTCTGAACTGGATTCAAAGAGCATCTGCATCCCTACGCAAATTCCCAGGAATGGCACCCCACGGGCAGTTGCCTTCTGGATTGGCTGTTCCAGTCCTCTCTTTCTTACTTCCCGGATACAGGCACCGAAGGCACCGACACCGGGCAGTACAAGTCGGTCCGCCTGCTGAATAGCCTCAGGATCATCCGTACGGACAACCTCTGAGGTAACATGTTGAAACGCCCGTTCAATGGAATGCAGATTCCCGATACCGTAGTCAATGATCGTGATCATGGATGGGAATCCTCAATTACCGCTGAGTTCCTTGGAGCGCTCCGTCGCGGTCGCGACCGCATGGATGAACATTGTGCGCAGGCCGTGTTGTTCTAATTCTGCAATTGCGGCGATAGAGGTTCCACCGGGCGTGGTCACTTCGTCACGCAGGATTGCCGGATGCTTGTCGGTTTGATCTGCGAGTTTTGCGGCTCCCAGTACTGTTTGTTTGGTTAATCTGAATGCGGTTGAGCGGGGGAGTCCCTGCTTTACGCCGGCATCGGTCAGGGCTTCAATCAGCATGAAGACGTAGGCCGGACCACTGCCGCTGAGTCCAGTGACTGCATCCATCAGATATTCCGGCACTTTCTCGACTCTTCCAACGGCTTCAAACATTTCGCGAACCAGCTGAAGGTGTTCATCAGAGGCTGAATTCCCTGCGCAGACGGCCGTTGCTCCCTGATACACCATCATCGGCGTGTTCGGCATAGTACGGATCACTGGCTGATTCTCAGGGAACTCCTGTGCAATACGGGCAGTCGTGAGACCGGCGAGGACGGACACAATCAGCGTATCCGGTTCCGTGAATTCACGGATTTCTTCAACGACAGCCAGCCAGTTTGCAGGTTTTACTGCCAATACGATCACCGAAGCGCCTTTAACCGCTTCCTTGTTGTCCGTCCCCAGGGATATTCCGGGTAACTTTTCTTGCAGAATATCCAGTGCATTTGGGTTGCGGCGGGTTGCCCGAACCTTTGATGGATCAATGTGTCCGCCTGTGATTAATCCTCTGACGAGTGCACGGCCGATATTACCTGCACCGATGACGGCGATGGTTTGATGAATTAAAGACATGTTTTAGAGTATTCCTTTGGTTGAGGGCATTTTTGAATTTGCTTCGTTCCGCTGCACAGCGATATTTAGTGCACGCCCGACAGATTTGAAGATCGCTTCAATCTTGTGATGTGTATTAATGCCATAGAGGATGCTGATGTGCAGGGTGCAATGTGCATGTTCTGCAAAACTGTACCAGAAATGCTGCACCAGTTCGGTCGGGAGGTCACCAACGGCTGAACGGTCAAACGTCCCCTCAAAGTAAAGTGTGAACCGGCCGGAAAGATCAATCACCGTGCGGACCAATGTTTCGTCCATTGGCACGTATGTGTGACCGTAGCGCGCAATATGGGCTTTGGTTCCCAGCGCCTTCCGGAGTGCCTGACCAAGGCAGATTCCGACATCTTCTACGGTGTGGTGTTCATCCACCTCCAGATCGCCGCTGCACTCGACGGTGAGATCAAACTGGCCGTGTTTTGTAAAGAGATCCAGCATATGGTCCAGAAATCCAATGCCCGTCTGGTTTCGGTAGGTTCCGGTTCCATCAAGATTCAACCGGACTGAGATGTCGGTCTCTCCGGTCTTTCGGGTGATCAAACTTTGCCGATTATAAGTAACAGACTCCATTACTGTGAGAGATGATTGAATTTACCTTGTACGCACAAGTATACAATTTGGCGCGGGAGTACTCATTTATGGGAGCAGGATCCGCAGCGATATGTTTTTGTTGAACGGTAGGTAAGCCTTATACCCCATGCCCGACACATCTTTTCAGCGCACATTGGTGACCTCCGCGTTACCGTATGCAAATGGTCCGGTGCACATCGGGCATCTTGCCGGTGCATATCTGCCGGCGGACATGTATGTCCGGTATTTGAGGTTGCAGGGGCGGGATGTGGTCTATGTCTGCGGATCCGATGAATACGGGGTTGCAATCGTGATGCAGGCAATGCAGGAGAAGATCACTCCGCAGGAAGTTGTGGATCGTTATCATCCCCTTATTCAGGACAGTTTTAAGGGGGTGGGGATCAGTTTTGACAACTATAGCCGCACGACACGTAAGGTTCACACAGACACCAGTCAGGATTTTTTTCGGAGGCTATCCAGTGAGTTTGTATTGAGGCGTGAAGAGCATCTATATGATCCGGAGGCGAAGGTGTTTCTTGCCGACCGTTTTGTGCATGGCGATTGTCCTGCCTGTGACCATGATGATGCGTATGGTGATCAATGTGAAAAGTGCGGTGCATCGCTGAGTCCGACTGAGATCAAAAATCCACGGAGTACACTGACCGATGCAGTCCCGGAACTGCGTCCGACCACGCACTGGTATTTGCCTTTAGGCGAGTGGCAGAGCCGGTTGGAAGCGTACATTGCCAGTCATCCCGAATGGAAGCCGAATGTTCTTGGGCAGATCGGAGCGTGGTTTACCGACGGGTTGCGGGATCGGGCGATCACCCGTGATGTCCCCTGGGGGGTTCCTGTTCCCAGAGAGGCTGCAGATGTGGCGGGTGTGGAATCCGAGGGGAAAGTGATTTATGTGTGGTTTGATGCACCCATCGGGTACATTTCGTCCACGCGGGAGTGGGCGGAGCGCAAAGGGGATCCAGAGCGGTGGAAGCTCTATTGGCAGGATGAAGGGTCGAGATTGATTCATTTTATCGGAAAGGACAATATCGTATTTCATACCCTGATGTTTCCGGCCATGTTGATGGCATACGGGGAATATGTCATACCGGATCAGGTTCCTGCGAATGAGTTCCTGAATATTGAGGGCAGCAAACTGTCAACAAGCCGGGGGTGGGCGGTATGGCTGCACGAGTATCTGGAAGAATTTCCGCCCGATCTTTTACGCTATGTTCTGGCCAGTACGCTCCCGGAGTCCAAGGATTCTGATTTTAACTGGAATGATTTTCAGACGCGCGTCAACAGTGAGTTGGCGGATATACTGGGCAATTTTGTAAACCGCGCACTGACCTTTGCTGAACGTGAGTTTGACGGCAAGGTCCCTCCGCTGTCGAATCCTTCGGAGGCAGATGAAGCGGCCCTTGCTGAATTGGCGGCGTACCCGGAGCAGATCGGGGCCGCCTATGAGCGGTTCCGGTTCCGCGAAGCGGTGCGTTTGACGATGAATATCGCACGGTTAGGGAACAAGTACTTCAATGACCAGGCTCCCTGGCTATCCCGGAAGAACGACCGGTACCGGTGTGCGAATACGGTTCATGTATCCCTGCAGATTGCGGCCGCTTTGTCGGTGCTGATGGATCCGGTTCTTCCGTTTTCAGCGGAGAAACTCCGGGCAATGTTAGGCTTTGAGGGCGTGCGGTCCAGTCTGCCCGACTCCGGTGATTCGGAAGGGCTTGGCTGGCTGGAGGCGGCTTCTTCGCCCCTTTCGACGGGGCACATGCTTGGCAGGAAAGAAATTCTTTTCCATAAAGTAACGGACGATACCATTCAGACACAAATAGAAAAATTAGAATCCACCGAACCGGCAGCAGCGCCTCCATATGCGGAGGCGAAGCCGACGATCACCTATGATGATTTTGTGAAGATGGATCTGCGGACGGGCCGCATTCTCAGTGCGGAACCAGTCCCGAAATCAAAAAAACTGCTGAAACTGCAAGTGGATCTCGGCGATGAAACCCGTCAGATTCTAGCGGGGGTTGCCGAGCATTTTGCGCCGGAGGAAATGGTTGGCCGTTCGGTTGTGGTGGTTGCGAATCTGGCTCCTAGGAGGATGATGGGTCTGGAGAGTCAGGGAATGCTTCTCATGGCAGAGGACAGAGAGGGTGCGCTCACATTGGTTGCATCAGAGAGCGAGCCTGGTTCTGTGGTCTGCTGATCTGGCCATTAAGATCTACATGAAATCCGGGAATTGAAAGATTGAAGATCGTATCTGGATTGGATCATGGACTAGGATCTGTGTACAGATCTAGACCGGCCCCATAGTGGTGGTAGCCATATTCTGTGCCGATCTGTCCTTTTTGAGAACAACAATGGCCGGGGTTATGTAGGCCTTCTGCCGGATGGCTCACTGCTAATGGTATTATAAAAGTGTTGGGTCTGACTTTCGGTCCGGTTCAATGTATCCGGGGCTGTTCAAAGTCATCTGTACTTACTCATGAATTTCAGAAAATCTGATAGTTCTTGGAAGACGATTGAACTGCGCCGCTGCGATAAATTGTAGTATATTGAACCGGAGGCTGCAATAAATCTGACCAAGAATATAGGATTGTACCGAACATGGATACACTGGAGACGGCAACCACATCTGTTCCGGATAAGTTGAGCACAACGGCACACATGTCTTTTGATCGTGTGCGGTCAAGCGTAGTAGGCCCCACTGTTGCTGGCGAAGGAGGGTTCGCTCATTATTCGATGGAAAGCCGTTTTCGAGACGAGATGTTCCATGGCGATGGGACATTGCGTCCGGCGGCGCAGCAATTGGGCACGGCGTTCAATAATGCCACATCAGAGCAGTTGATGCAGCTTCATGATGGTGTTAGTCGACAGTTTCTTCATGAGGGGATCACCTTCACGGTAATTGGGAAAAAAGAAGTTACGGAGCAAATTATTCCGATTGACTGCGTGCCGCGGGTTCTAACTGATTCTGAATGGGATCATATTGACCAGGGACTTCGCCAGCGCTTGCACGCGCTCAATCTGTTCCTGAAGGATATTTACCATGAAGGGTGGTCACTGCGTGATGGTATCGTACCTCACGAACTGGTTTTGGGATGCCCCCAATATCGCATGGAAATGCTGGACACAAAGGTCCCCCACGATACTTATGTCTCGGTTTGCGGCACAGATATAGTTCGTACTCATGATGGATTTTCCGTCCTTGAAGACAATCTTCGTGTGCCGTCAGGTGTCTCTTACATGCTTGCCTGCCGTGCTGCGATAAAGCAGGCCATGCCACGGCTGTATCGGGCGCATAATGTGCGGGAGGTTCTTCCATACCCAGGGCAGCTTTATTCTCAGTTGGCCTCACTTGCTACTTGGACACAACGTCCACGGATAGCAGTATTGACTCCCGGCCGGTACAGTTCAGCGTACTATGAACATGCCTTTCTCGCCGGTGAGATGGGGGCTGAACTCGTTGAAGGACGTGACATGGTTGTACATAACGGTCTAGTGTACATGCGAACGGTCTCTGGACTCAAGAGGGTTGATGTGATCTACCGAAGGGTAAATGACGAATTTCTGGATCCGGTGACGTTTCGCAGTGATTCCCTTCTGGGAGTCCCCGGCCTGTTTCATGCATATCGGATGGGTAATGTTATCATTGCCAATGCCCCGGGTACCGGTGTGGCCGATGACAAGGCACTTTATGCCTATGTACCCAAACTGATCCGATATTTTCTTTCGGAGGAGCCGATTCTTTCAAATGTTGAGACGTACCTGTGCAGGACTACCGAGGGACTCACGTATACACTGGAAAATCTTGATAGATTAGTTGTGAAGGAAGTCGGAGGGTCCGGGGGGTACGGAATGTTGGTCGGGCCGCATGCATCAGCAAAGGAGAAAAGAGATTTTTCTAAACGGTTGCGAAGTGATCCGGCGAATTTTATTTCTCAACCGACGCTCGCTCTTTCCCGTGCACCGTGCTTTTTTGGCGGGAAGATCGTACCGCGCCATGTAGATGTTCGCCCTTTTGTGCTTCGAGGAAGAAAAGAAACCTGGGTCGCGCCTGGGGGGCTCTGCCGCGTCGCGCTTCGTCAGGGAAGTCTAGTCGTCAATTCAAGTCAGGGTGGAGGCTGCAAGGATCTATGGATTATTAATGAAAACGAAAGGACTGCGTGATGCTGGCTAGAGCTGCTGGAGATTTTTACTGGATGGGTCGATATTTTGAGCGTGCTGAGCATACGGCGCGTCTACTGGACCATCATCTTGCACGTCTAGTTGATCGGCCTGTTGATGTATTGGCGCACGGCTGGCGGATCTTGTATGCGGCACTGGGCCAGCCTCCTCCCATATCTCCTACGGAAACTGGCAATGCGGAAGCCTTTCTGGTTCCTGATGCCTTTGCGCTTGCGGCTCATCTGATTGAAGACACCGAAAATCGTGATTCCATTATTCAGAGTTGGGCGAAAGCCCGTGAGAATGCCAAACAGCTTCGTCCCTGGCTGCCTGTTCGGGTTTGGACCTGCCTTAATGATGGTTTTCTATGGCTCCGAAACTGCAACTTTACAGAGTATTGGGGGCAGGGTCCCAGCAGGCTGCCTGCGGGGGTCGTTGACCGACTTCGACATTTATCCGGCGTTATTGAGACCAGAATGTCCAGAGATCATGCGTGGAGGTTCTTTGAATTGGGCCGCTTTGTAGAGCGTTTACAACTCCAGACAGCCCTGTTGCAGGCATGGTCCTGTCCGTCTAGTAAAAAATCTCAAACGTGGGCAGGGCTGCTGCGTGTGTGCGCGGCCTACGAGGCATACTGCCGAACCTATTCAATGATGATTCAGTCTGAACAGGCACTGGCTTTTTTGATTGCCAATCCTGAGATTCCGTATTCCCTGAGTTTCTCGACCCGATCCGTTCAGTTTTTACTGTCAGGTATAGATCCGGCGGGGGGACGGCATCCGCGAAGAGCACCGCATCGCCACGCATTGCGCTTAGCCGCTGCAATTGAGACAAATTCGCAGGCCTCCACGGATGATGCAGATACACAGGATTTCCTGGAAGATTTTGCTGAAGACTGTCGTACACTCCACAACCTCATCATTGAAGAGTATATACATTATTCTTTAGAGCAGGGATTACCATCATGACTGCCCGCTATTCCATACGTCATGAGTTGAAATTTACATACAAAAGCGCCGTAACTGGATCGGTGCTTACACTTTTCCTTGTACCTGCCCGTAATCTTCGCCAGTTGGTCCGCAACTTTTCTCTTAACACGGATCCTGGGGGTGCCATTTTTACGTTCAGTGCTCCTTACGGTAATCAGGGCCATTTTTTTGATCGTCCCAGCCCGCATCACGAACTTCACATCCGTGCAATCTCTGAGGTTGATGTGATTTCCCCGCCTCCGCTGCCTGATTCTCTTGAAACCTTAAACTGGGATGCTCTTGAAGCTTCTATACAGGATCCACAGCAGTGGATCATGCTCCAGCCGAGTCACTTTGCACAACCCTCATCTGCTACGTTGAAGCGATTTATGAAGGAATTTGGGATCGAGAAAGGCAACACTCCCTTGAACAGCATCCAGAAACTTAAAGCGACGCTGCGCACGGCCTTTGTCTACGAGCCTGGGAGTACCACCGCGCAGTCGCCGATAGATCACATCCTTGAAGGTGGTCGGGGCGTGTGTCAGGACTATGCTCATGTGATGATTTCGATATTGCGGAGTTGGGGCATTCCCTCCCGTTATGTGTCAGGCTACTTTGGAGCGGACAGTGGCAATGGCGGGCGCAGCGAGAGTCATGCCTGGGTTGAATGCTGGTTGCCGGGCACAGGATGGTTTGGTGTGGATCCTGTCAACGATGGAGACTGTGATGAACGCCACATTCAGGTTGCAGTCGGGAGAGATTACAGTGATTTCCCGCCAGTGCGGGGTATATTCAGCGGCATGTTGGATTCCAAACTTACGACGCATGTAGAAGTAATCCGTCAGGAGTTGAATTGATCCGTTCGCCCACAAATTTTCGGGTATCCCTGTGCTTTTCAACACGGACATGAAAACGGATCAGACTTGATACTTGTCAGGAAAATTCAATTTCACGGAGTGTGTCAACGATTCTGATGGTCTCCAGGCTGACGGTAATCACTTTTGTGAGTAACCGGAGCGGATAGGCGGGGTCGCCCATGGTTTCAACCGCAAAATCGTTGGCATCGTTCACGATGCCGCTGTCTTTGTGGGTGCTTACACCTTGCCGGCTCATCACCCATTCAATGGTTGATTTGCCGTTCACCACATAGTCATACGCTTCTTTGGGAATACCTGCAACCATGATATTGGAGTTGTAGACGATCCGCGACATATCTTTTTCCCTGTTGACTTTTTGATGCTGCATCCGCCGGATCTCGGCAGTGGGAACATTCCTTCCGGCCTCTGGTTGGCTGGGTAAGGGCAGGTGCCTCTTTTATTCTAACTCAATTCTTTAAGACACGTATTCCAATGACATTAGGCAAGTTTAACCAAGCACTCTCCGTTACCATTGCTCTTCTATGGCTTAACGCTTGTGACACAGTTGTAGATTCTGAAAATACTGTAAACCCTGAAATAGAAACAATCAGTATTGATCAGGGGGATGGTACCGTTTTTACTGTACACTTAGATCCCGGCACTGAACCGACTAGACAATTTTTTGATGACCTTGATGATCTTCATCATTTTATGGATAGCGTTGATGCAAGTGGACATGTATTCCTTAACAAGAGTCTTTACATCCGGCTTGAGCATGCTCTGTATCCGAGTGAAATTGCTGCTCTTGATATGGAAGGTATAGCAATTGTAGGCGAATACAAGTATGTCGTCTCTGAAGAGACGGTCAGCAGGGCAAAATTTGGAAAGTCTGATACAGAACTGGAGGTGGAGACTTACCACGGTATAAATGGAGACGTATATCTTGAAGAATTTGCAAAATTGGCTCGCAACATAGTCACTATTGATGAACTCGAAGACTTCACATTTCGTGATCCAGAGATCAGGTCTTTATACGCCGAAATCAAGAATGCCAAATCCATAAATAAAATTGCAAACCCTGATCGAGTTTGGTACGAGACCGGAAAAACAAACCAGTTCCCGTTTGACAATCCTATAACCGGTCAGTATTATACTTCTCGTTCGGGTATTCACGAGCGGGGATACCATTTATGGAACCAGTCAATCGGTAGATCATTCCGCAGATCCTTGGCTTACACATCCTTAGTATTTAGGCCAGCTAACACTGAAACATGGTATCCTTATAATTACGGATATTATGGAAAAAATATGTCGAGTTATTCAACAACCAACTTTGTGATTACGGTTGTAGATGGGGGTAAGGGAAAGAAAAAATGTGAAGGAATTTTTGAGTGTAGAGTCAGAGAGAAAAGAGCAAGACGGACTGGGTCAATAAGTTGGCATACTTCAGGATATGAGGCACCAAATAATTGGCAACCACCTAATACGGAATTGCCTAGTTCATTCGTCCTCAAAACCTATGACATGAAAGACGAAAAAGTCTATTAGAGATATTTTCATCTAAGATAATTTTCAATAATTTTTATCTGACAATTGCTTGTAATTTCAGCATTTTTCAGATATCGTGTTGCGAATAGTCGTTCGTAGATAATAAATGAAAAATAATGTCTTCTATATATTTTCAATTTTGCATTGAAATAGATAGTATTGATTCGAGAAAAATTAAAGAGTGGTGCGTACATAAATCTGCGTTTATTAATCCATAGAATTCTGAACTTTACCTAAAAAACACCATAGTTTGAGCAAAATGATTTATGACTGTTACGCTGAATCTCTTAACTAATATAGTTGGAGGTAACTATTGCTTTTCAGGAACTCTCTTTTCTTTCTGTTATCATTGAATTGCGTCTTGTAATCTTCCCATATGCCTCAAACCAATTGGTGATATAATCAGCATGACTACTCCTCGGATGATGCGATTTGTTTGCTTAGCGATCTTACTGATATGTTCTGGCCTACATGTAGCGCTCAATGATTCTTGCGCTCAGTCAATGGTGGTCAGTGGCTATGTCACCGATGCCGATAACGGGGAGGTGCTGGTCGGAACCAATCTCTACGAGATCTACATCCAGAGCGGAACGACTACAAACCAATACGGATTTTTCAGTCTTACCATCCCCGGTGACTCGGCGGTAATCCGCTTCAGTTACCAAGGATACGAGACCTTGACGCTTGTTTTTTATGCCCCCCTGCAGGAACTCCAACAGGTCGAAATGAAGCCTGCCATCGTGGAGTACGATTCTCTGCTCGTCGTTGAGGCAGGTGAATATGAAGGACTTCACCAACAGGTTCAAATGAGCAATGTGAAAATTTCCATGGCAGAGGTTGAAGCACTGCCGGCTCTGCTTGGAGAGACGGATCTGCTAAAAGCCTTTCAGTTGATGCCGGGGATTCAGTCCGGCGTGGAAGGCTCCACCGGACTGTATGTGCGCGGCGGAACTCCCGGGCAAACCCTCATCCTGCTTGACGGGGCCACGGTATACAACGCGGGGCACCTGTTTGGTTTTATGTCCACC
>JAJEFL010000123.1:0-8759 GCA_022820435.1 Rhodothermales bacterium | reverse complement strand
GGAATTGGCTTCTGTTATAATCCACACAATTCTGCTGCTCCGCTTCAATTTCCCCAAGCCGGAGCCAGGTGATAATTACTTTCTCCTCACTTCTGAATGAGGGAGAGTGCCGGAAATCCACCTTGATTTTGCTGTATTGAGCCTTCCAGACATCCACCGAGGCAACCCGAAAAAATGCGAGTAAACTGGCAATGCGATCAGCATCTGATTCTGGACGTGAAAAACATTCTCGCTTAACCAACTCGGGAATTGGAAAATCTTCTACCCACTCCATCTCCGCTGCCATCCCCTTGTCCTCTTCTTCCTGAATCAGGAAGAGCCGATATTGGGATTCAATGCCCATCCAAACATGGGCTTTCAATCCGAGAACCTTTTCGAACTGCAGCGCAGTTTTTGCCTCAAGCGGTGCTTTACCTGCAAGGATTTCACTGATCAACTTAGGTGAGCGTCCACAACGGCGAGCAAATTCGGCTTGCGAATAACCCCGTGCTTGAAGGTGTTCCTGAAGCACCAACCCTGGTGGAATCGCATATTCCAATTTCCATTCTCTTGCAGATTTCGACATTTGTCTATCTTGGTTTTTGAAATTAGTGATAGTCTACGACATCTAGTATCTTTATCGCTGTAATCCGGTTTAGATCCATGCCTCCATCATTCTTTCGTGGAACCGATTCGTGATCTGGTTCAAAGATAAGACGATATGGATGAACCAAATCAACCGCAAATTGCCCTTTTCTGTTACCCTTAAGCTGATGCCTTCGTTCTGGGTGATTTGTCGGCACCTCTGAGAGGTTTTGAACTTTGTTTAGACAATAAAACGGGCCTTTATGGCATCCTCATTCCGGGGCCCATAGGCCCTCCTAAGGCCTCCCGGTTTCGTAAATCTTTTTTCAAGTTTGCGAGTTCTAAGTGAGATTCTCATAATATTACACTTAAACGTTACTTAATACGTAATGTTTTCCGTCTTGCAAAGCCTGTCGCTCCTTCTTTTCTTATCCGCAAGATCTGATGATGCTCGCTTTGCAACCGAATCTTATGCTCCGGTCAGGGGATGATTTCAAATTGTCTGATGCTCCCGCCATCTACAGAATATCTATTCTCCCGTGAACCTGAAACAACGTTCCAGGAGCAGGCAATTTGTGGGGTTTACAGGGGCCTCTTCCCCAAGGAATGCTCTTCGCCCGCTTGAGGCCCCATTACCCGTTACTGAGGCTTCTTCGTCAGATATCCCTATATTTGAACTCTGTTACACATCCAGACAGACAAAAATGCTCTTCTCATACATCACTTGTTTGAGGCGGGCATCAAATCTTTTTTCTTTATGAAAAACTCATCCCGCTACGTCCTGCTGATCATTCTGCTGTTTCTGACAGGTGGACTGCTTGGAGGCACTTTTGGATCGTATCTCAATGATACGAAAGAGAACTTGCGGAAACTGGAGGAAGCCTTTCTGCTGATTAGCCGGAAATATGTTGATCCGGTAGACCCAAACAAAATGGCAGAAAATGCCATTGGCGGAATGCTGGAATCACTGGATCCCCATTCCTCCTATATTGACGCGTCGGCCTTTAAAGAGGTGGAGGAATCCTTTCGCGGCTCCTTTGGCGGCATTGGAGTCTGGTTCCAGGTGCTTGATGGAGACACAGCCCGTGTCGTATCCCCCATTGAAAATGGCCCCAGTGAAAAGGTGGGGATCCAGGCTGGTGACCGGATCATTGCCGTTAACGACACCTCGGTTGTTGGGATCGGCGAAGATGAAGTGAAACGGCGGCTGAAAGGCCCTATTGGAACACAAGTTGAAGTAACGATCTACCGGCTGGGACTTAAACAGCCGTTTGATGTGCTGATCACACGGGGCCTAATTCCCCTTAACTCGGTCACCAGCAGTTATATGATTGATGACCTTACGGGCTACATTCGAATTAACCGCTTCGCACAAAGCACCTATACCGAATTCGTTCAGGCAATCGCAGATCTCCAGAGGCAGGGAATGGAGCGTTTAGTTTTGGATCTTCGTGATAATGGCGGCGGGATTCTGCAGGCAGCGGTTGCCATTGTGGATGAACTCCTAAGCGGAATCGAAATCATCGTCAGCGTAAAAGGTCGTAATGTGCCCGACGAGATCTATGCTTCCGGGCATTCTGGGCGCTTCGAAACCCAGCCGATCATTGTTCTGATTAATCATAACTCCGTCTCGGCAAGTGAGATTGTCGCCGGTGCCCTGCAGGACCATGATCGCGCCCTTTTGATCGGCCAGCGGAGTTATGGAAAAGGACTGGTTCAGAATCAATATCCTCTTCCCGACAACAGTCGACTCCAAATCACAACTGCCCGCTACTATACTCCCTCCGGCCGCCTGATCCAGACTCCCTATGAGGAAGGAGATCGTGAAGCCTATCTTGAAGGGAAACTGGAAACTTGGATCAAAGCAGATCAGGATCCCGAAGGGTATATGAACCAGATCCCGGATTCGCTGAAATTTACAACCACACACGGTCGCACGGTCTTCGGAGACGGTGGAATTACCCCGGATCATTTGGTGGTCTCGGACTCCACAATGCCCCGCATCCTTCAGTCTCTCTATGGCGGTGGTTTCTTTGAAACGTTCCGTCTATGGTTTGAAGACCATGAACAGGCGTTGCGAACCACCTGGAAAGATCAGCAGGAAAGATTCGTGCGTGAGTTTTCTTTTTCGCCCACTCAATGGGGTGCATTGTGGGCTGCAGGGGAGACCGCTCAGATCCCTGTCACGTTTGTTCCAGCGGATCCTTCTCCCGATGAGCCGCAATTCACCTATAGTGCGCTCGCAGAAAACGAGGAAACTCTGCGGCTTTATTTCAAGGCACTTCTTGGCCGCCAGTTGTACGGCTCACGCGTTGCAGTTCCACTCTTCAATGCGATTGACGAGGTCTTCCTTGAGAGTCTGACAATGTGGACGGAAGCCCGGGAATTGACACTCCTCAGCCGATAACCGCCCATGGCAGGGGGGTAATGATCACCTCCTCTCCTTCAGATGGATTGACCACCTCTTCCTCAAGATGAATCAGACAATTGGCATGCTGCAGGGACGAATAAAGGTTCGATGTCTGAGGGCCGGTTGTGTGTACGATTAACGGCCCATTTTCCTGCCACCGGGCTTTTCCTCGAACAAAATGATGTAAACCCGCCTCCTTTCGCACAGAAGATCCCAGTTTCGCTTTTATCTGTGGCGGATGGATCTTGACTGCTCCCATCATTGCAAGTAGTGCCGGCCGCACATACTGCTGAAAACAGACGGCCGAGGAAACCGGATTCCCCGGCAATCCAAAAACGGGTCGTGTGCCAATCATTCCAAACAGCATGGGCCCTCCAGGTCGCTGACGAACCCGCCAAAAACACTTTTCAAATCCTATGCTATCGAGTACTTCCTGAACAAGGTCATATTTGCCTACGGATACGCCCCCGCTAATGACAATCACATCGGCCTCCAACCCCCGCCCGATTTCGAATTCAATGTCACCATCATCATCTCTGGCAACCTCCGGCCCTAGCGGTGTTCCGCCAGCTTCCAGCACCTGCGTGACGAGCCCTGGGCCATTGGCATCATAAATTCGTGCAGGAGGCAGGGGCTTGGATGCGTCTAGGTGCAATTCATCCCCCGTTACGATAATGGCTACATCGGGCGGTTTAGCCACCTTTATCCTGTGATATCCTGCCGCCGCAATCATCCCCATAACTGGGGGCGTAATACGTGTCCCCCTTTTTACCACAGTCTCATGCTTCGCGGCATCCTGTGCAGCTCTCCGTATATAGGCCCCTGCTTCCGGTCTCCGGTGGATGCGAATCGTTTCCTGATTGATTTCGGTTGTCCATTCTACTGGCACCACCGCCTCTGCTCCAGGGGGAATCTGTGCACCGGTCATGATGCGGATACATGCTCCTGATTCCACCTCCGCATTGGGGGCTTTTCCCGCGGGAATTTCTCCATCAAGACGGAGATCTGCCGGAAGCTGTACCAGATCGTCCACGCGGACAGCAAACCCGTCCATCGCAGAATTGTCAAACGGAGGGATCCCCTCCCGCGCCAAAATATCTTCGTGGAGTATCTGGCCGAAGGTCATAAGCCGAGGAAGTTCCTCGGTTGGCATGGGAGGAATTGCCGAATGAATTTTCTGGAAGGCTTCTTTAGGTGTCATTCACTTCTGAGATCTTTCACTTTGTTAGTGTGCGGTCCATTATAGAGGCTTTCGGGGTCAAGTCTTATCCTCTGAAATATAAGCACATTTCACGGATAGACCTGTATTTCATTTCGGAATTCGTGGTTGTGGCATAGAAACCTCTAGTTCGTTAAATGCCCCGCTTATGCCGTTCAATACATGAGGCTCCAACCACAAGTCCTGCCGACAGAATCCCCCGACCTCAACCCCACAAAATACCAACCGAAATTGGGCCGATCTAGGTGGGCAACATCAATCTGATTACCCGGGCAACATCAATCTGATTACCCGGGCAACATCAATCTGAATCTACAGGCACAGACCTTGACGGTTCTGGCTGGATTGCCGAGACATTCTGCATGGATGATCCCACACCATTTTTCCTCCGCGGTTTTGGTCGCTAGACACTTCTCTGGCTCGTTTCCCTGATGGCCCATACTTGAGCAGTTTTCAAGGTACTGTCAGGAAGTGGATTGAAATGTGCCGCAACTTCCCGAACATGTTTTCTAGATTGATCCATCCGTATTCAGAGTGGGATCTATTCTGTTCCGAATCCTTTGTTCTGATTGAACGTTAATCATAAATCCATTGCTCAATTACAGTCCACATGGATTATGAGGATCAAATCAGTGCCTTACCGGATGCGATGAAAAGGCTGCCGCATTTTAAGCGCATGCTGTATGCCTCATTTGAGGCACAACCATTTGAAGACGGCATGGATCATCCGGCCGAGACGATTATTGGTGACGCTCTACGATCTACCGATGATACCCGCCTTTTTGACTGGATTTCCAGAATTTGCCTTGACCCCAAATATCCTGTTTTTTCTGCTTCGGTGCTGCGCTGTCTTGGACGGCAAGTGCGCCCCGGGACTGAGTCTTGGCGTACCGACCTTCTACGGAAAGCATTGACAATGGATGACACAGAGATACGAGATGCCGCAGTGTGTGCAGCGGAGTTATGGGGCGGATCAAGTATACGAGAACTACTTCAGATTAAGGCGCAAACCGAGCCATTACCATGGCTTCAGGGTTATATGGAAGACATCATCGAGGACCTGAGATGAAGAGTGTTTATGCGCGGAGGATCTAACGTGCTAAGTGCACCCATAAAGAGGATATCTCGGCAGATGCAGGGACTGCTGACCTCAGAATAAAGATCCATCCTTTTGGCAATACACTCAGGGAACGGACATAGAAATCAGGAACGCTGCACTGGCCGCAGCGGCCGGGATTCATCATTTTCAGCGGAATTGCAAGTGGAAACCCGACTCACTCTACACGAATCTGGCCACTCAAATCCAATTCTTCCAGAGCCTTGCTCAGATCCGACTTCGTGTGGCGGGCCCGTGTGGAATCCACACTGGAGGAAATTTCAATTCTGATCTGAACATCATGCAACTGTCGCACTTTAGGTATAATCTTGGTTCCAAACCTATTCCATATTTCGGATGGCATGGTGCCCGTAACCCTGAGCATAGATTTGCTCTTCTTATCTGGCACCACTACGCCAGGCGGTGGTTGCGGGCCGGGGCCAGTGGGTGGATCACCTCCAGATTCCGGGTCTGGCGTAGGAGGATCGGGTTCTGGATCAAGACATCTGGTAAGCGCCTCGGCTTTGCTTTTGATCAAAAGGAAAACATCAGACTCAAACATGACTTCTTCTTGGGGAACCTGCTGCTTGTACCACACACGACTATAGGTGCCATTAGTTTCGGCTCCCGATGCCAATCCAAACTCTCCAGTGGACACAAATTTGGCAATCTGTGCGCGAAGAGTTTTCTCGCAGTCAAGCAAGCGCGTTAGCGAACCATCAAGAAAACTCTGTCGCAAGCCCGTAAGAGGCCAGGCCCCATCATCTTTAAATGCGGGAGGCCAGTGGCGGTCAATGTAACCAGCTCCGACACTTTCGTTAAGGAGAGCTTCGGATTTTAATGCACTAAGGACTCGTCCACAGAGTGTTTCCCTTGAACTTGAATGACCTGCACCGAGGTCTATAACCTTTAGCCCATTCGGTGCCTGTGAGTCCGAAAGTATCACATATCGATAGCTGGCCCAAACTTCGTTCTTGGCGCTTTCCAGTGCATCTTTCACGCTGAACTGAACATCGGCTTGCTCCGCGCGGTCATATTCATTGCCTAGAATTCCCTTTTTTATTTCATCCTCCACTTTCTTCCAGGCGAGCCATAGTTCAACTTTCTCTCGAAGCTTACGCCCAGGTGACTTCGCACACCAGACTAATGAACCTGAGTAAAGCCTTGGAGATGGGCCCCGCTGCTTCATCCACTGAGCAACAAGTTGAATATCCTGACTATCACTTGACCATCCCGTTTCGGGATCAAGAAGAACCAGTAT
The DNA here is from genome assembly GCA_022820435.1 of Rhodothermales bacterium. Taxonomy (GTDB): domain Bacteria; phylum Bacteroidota; class Rhodothermia; order Rhodothermales; family Bin80; genus Bin80. The sequence continues at coordinate 2,209 of JAJEFL010000123.1, read as the reverse complement.
CAGACGAGCAGTGTCTTGGATAGAGGAACTATTCTTTGGGAAAGCTGCAATGGGCAGAGTTGTTCCCTCGCGAAACTCTTTCTCTACCAATTTTCGAAGAGTTGGCTTGATCTCCGATTCTTCCGAGAGTGATGCACGACGATCATTTACCACCTTCTTCAAGGTTGCCTTATGATGGACTAGAAACCCGTCCGATCCTACTTTCCGAATAAAAAACCCTCTTCCTTCAAGCGTAGCGGCGGCAGTGTCTATCGCCGTCGTTTCAACGGATGGCTCGCCTAGCGCAAAGCGCAACTCTGGCAGATGGGCAACCTTATTCACTTGGCCACCGGAAGATTCAAACAATATGGCTGTCCCTACACGGCGATGAATACCACGTAATTCCTTTGAAGCGCCAATGTCAAGAACTTTGGCGTGCGCCATCTCCCCGGCAATGTCGGCTTCAATCGCCACATCAAGCCCTGGCTCGCCCAATTGCCTCAATACAACAGCCCGGAATTCTGAGATATCCAAGGGTGCGGAACCTAATGTAATCAAATGCTCCTTACGTGCTTCCTTGAACTGCTTCACGGATGCCGTGGATATCCATTGTGCCAACATTGCAAGGGCTCCCCGCGTCTGCTGAAACTGCGGCAATGCTCTCCATTTTCGCTGAAAAACCGAAAGTGTCGCTGGATGAAATGGATAACAGGCTTCAAATTTCTCCGCTAAATCGGCCTTCGATTTTACAGCTTTCACTGCGGAATCTACCCTCAACCATTCCGGCGGAAGACGGTCTGTACGTTCAAAACACCAGTCCGCATATAGTCTGGCAACCTTCTTGCGCATTTGTGGACTTCCCCGATCCTCAAATAGCCGCCGACAGATGACCTCACTGATCTCGGATTCGTCATTTGCAAATAAATCACGCGAAACTCTACTGACCACTTTCGTGATCTTATCCTGCCACTTTTGATCCCAATCCGTCATTTCAACTTGGCTACGCGGTAAACTGATGACCGCTACCACCCGCGTTGTGCTGGTAACCGCCACGGACAGGTTTTGGATGAATGCATGGAAATGATCTGCCATATCACGGTGACGATTCACAAAATTCAGAACTTCGTCAAATAGTAACAGCACGGGGGCATTTGCAGCAGCAAACACGTCTGAAAGAGCTTCCGTACCTGGTGGAACTGACTTTGCTGCGGTTCCAAGTGCTTCCACACCTTGATCTCCCGCAATTTGGCGAGCCAGGTCAATCCAGGGGGTCTCCTTGCCTTCCGATGGATCCCAGGCATTGCCGACAAATACACCAACCCGGGCGGATGGAATTTCTGTAATCTTTGCCTCTTTGACCAGATCGGATATACCAGGGAGATCGGAAGCTGCTGTACCAGTTTTGGCTATGTGATACAGTGAGGTAAGTGTGTGCGTTTTGCCGCCGCCGAACTGCGTGACCAGTGTAAGAACTGGAGATGTGTTTTCGGTCTTACCGGAAAGGCGGCGCAGCACAATACCAGCGTGCTCTTTCAGTGCCTTCGTGAAGCAGGTTCTTGAGAAAAACTGCGCTGGATCACGATAGTCTGCGGGAGCAGTACCCGCAACGACCTGCTCAAGGGCGATAGCAAACTCATCCGGGCTGAATGAGCGGCCTTCCCGAACTTCTTGACGAAGCTCCACAACACGGTACCAAGGTTTCACGATTTTCCTCCGATTAGGGCTTTTTCATACGTTTGAACAACTCCAGAGACGACTCCTTCAGCCGTCCCAGATTTGCATATGCGATTTGAGTATAATCCTTGTCCGCCTCGTACATGCGGTAACGGATACCGTCTGTTACTACGACATCACAATGAATGTTAAGATCTTTGGCATATCCAACTGCCTGCTTCAATGCACCTTCTACGCCTGCCCCCAGCCGTTTTGCCTCAATCAAGTAGTAGCAGTGTTTCGCCTTTCTTGGGAGTTCAATGAACACACTTACGTCTACATTGCGCCACTCTACAGCAATTTTTTCAACGGGCCACCCAAGCGCACGCAAAAAGGGAACGACATAGTGTGCGACCACCTCATTCTCGCTCGGCCGTTCCCCGAAGGCTTCACGATTGGTGTACAGCGCCCCGAGGTCTCTCACCTGCGCAATCAATTCACGCAGTTCCAATGGAGGTGCATCAAGCGCAGGTTCCTCAAGCGGCAAATCAGGTAATATGCGTGTCTGCCAATCGGT
>JAJEFL010000003.1:0-7743 GCA_022820435.1 Rhodothermales bacterium | reverse complement strand
CGGATAGGGGGCATACCCGTCATTCAGTCCCTCAACCGCCGCAAAGTACTCCGCAAATTTGTCGGGATATCCAAACGGATCTTTGATATACCTGGATTTTTCAGATCTTGAAGCAGGCTCGGTTGGGGGAGTGGTTGCGGGGAGCAATAAACCCCCAACCGATAGTATAACAAGCAATAACGCTGCTATACTGATAAAGGAGCCTTCTCCTTTCAAAACTGCTCTCAGATGTGTTATTTTCATGAGATTGATGGAATGCAAAGGTGATTGTAGGAGTAAATCATATCAAAAATTCCGAAATGGATTCTAATTTCGTCAGAATCCATTTTGCTGATGAATCAATCGGATCGGCGACGACTGTGCAGTAACAACAGCCTTGCCTGCACAAAGATAAGACAATCAATGAAATTTTCTTGGCATTCAAGCTTTTTAGGGCAATGGATCTGCCAGGTCGGATTATGTGCTTCGATTTTTGCGCTGGGCCTTATAGGTGTTGATCGTATGCACCTCTCCCTCGTGTTTGGTTTAGTGGTCTTCGGCAGTATGTGCTGGATACTGTGCTGGCGCATGGGAAAATTTTCCACCAAAATCATCCTTGTGTATGCTATTCTGTTCCGGCTATCTCTCCTTGGGCTCCCTCCTTCTCTTTCGGATGATGCCTATCGGTATGTGTGGGATGGCCTGATTCAGCATGAAGGGGTTAATCCGTATAAATTTACTCCGGAAGAGGTTCCTCTTGAGGACATTCAGCAAGACCTCACATTTGAGCGTCTGAATTCAAAAACCTTTATCAGTGTCTATCCACCCTTTTCGCAATTAATTTTCCGGGCAGGGACTACATGGCATGAGCCCGATGGGTTTCTGAGTTACTATCTTGTCAAGGGGGGATTGATTCTGGCTGAACTGATTGCGGTCTTCATGCTTGCCCGGCTTGTATCAGCAGGCTTTGTTCTTTTATATGCATGGAATCCCGTTGTCATTCTGGAAACAGCAGGTCAGGCACACACCGAGTCACTCCTTCTTCTGGCATTGATTTCGGTGATCTATCTGGCACGGAATCAGCAGGGCAGATGGGCATCAGTTTTTCTTGCAATCGGAGGTTGGGTCAAATTATTTCCTTTCCTTTTCTTCCCCTATTTGTGGAGGCGCTGCGGCTGGAATGCTGTCTGGCCGGGGGCGATCACTGCAATTGTACTTGCCCTTCCATTTGCTGCACCCTATGTTCTCGGTAATGTTTCGGGGTCGCTTGACCTGTATGCCCGGTTTTTTGAATTTAACTCCGGTCTTTACTACAGCCTCAAGGCTGTAATGCAGTGGGTTACAGGGGAGGACTGGAGTAAGCAACTGGGGCCTTTTTTGCGATTGATCTTTCTTTGCAGCCTTCCGGTTTTGTATATCCTGGATCGGGTGCAACGCTGGTCTTTTGCCCAGGCAATGCTCATTACAACCGGCTGCTATCTTCTCCTGACAACAACCGTTCATCCATGGTACTTACTGGTTCCGTTGTTTTTGACCGCAGGTATACAGGCTTACGGATGGCATTGGATTTGGCTTGGAGTGTGGACTGTAGCGACCTATCTCCTGTATGTGGGCGGACCGTATTGGACATTTGTCATTATTGGTTGGGCAGGATGGGGGATTATTGGAATGCTCCAGTATGCTCCGAAATGGCTCCAGAGTCTGATGCGTGCAAGGGCCTATAAAAAATTCAAGAAGATCCAGCCCTTCTTCCCGCAGGACAGCAGTACAAAGGCCGTTCTGGACCTAGGCTGTGCCGAGGGATATGTGGGGGAATATATTCAGAAAGAACTGGGAGCAAGTGTTTTGCTTGCGGATATTGTTTTCATGAATCAAACAGACCTCCCCTATGTACGACTAAATCAGGAACATTTGCCGTGGCCGTCAAAGCATTTTGATGTCGTACTTCTCTACTGTGTACTACATCATTCAAAGGATACAGAACTGCTGCTCCGTGAGGCGCTTCGTGTCTGTCGGGGCAGGGTTATTGCAGTGGAGTCCGTCTATACAACATCATTTCAGCGAACCCTCCTCAAGATGGCAGATCAACTGGCGAACCGGTTACGCTCATTCGGAAAGATGAATACACAGGAAGAGTATTTGTACTTCCGAACTTCAAAGCAGTGGCGTAGACTATTTCTGGCAAATAACGCAAATATACTTGCCGAATTTAAATCTGACACAATTCCGTTTACCACCGCCGGATTCGTTCTTCAGCCTGGCCCAATATCAGAAAAATCTACGACGGCTTACGTCCGCGGCGGGAATGCGGTCTCTCCATGAGACAGAGTTATTGTCGAGGCAGCCTCAGCACATTTTCCAATAACCCGTCTACTGGCGTTTGTGCACAAACGCGGCGATAGGTTTCATAGCGGCGAAGCCAGGTCAGTTGCCGTTTGGCGTAGCGCCGGCTGTTTCGTTTGATAAGTTCAACCATACGGTCCCAGCCATAGAGGCCGTCAAGGTATGCCATTGGTTCCTGATAGCCGATTGATTTGAGTGCACTCAATGATGGATCCAGTTTCAGATCCCGAATCCGCCGGTTTTCCTCAATAAGGCCCAATTCGAGCATTCTATCTACGCGTTGTTCGATGCGTTCGTAGAGGGTCGGGCGTTCCAGGGTAAGTACGGTAACCGAAAATTTATGAGACAATGGGATCGATCTGTCATGAAATTCTGACAGGGGAGTACCGGTTAATTCATAAACCTCCAGTGCACGAACCAGTCGGGAGGTTTTTGTGGGATCCATTGAACGGGCGGACGGGGGATCTATTTCCGCCAGTTCTTGATAGAGGGCTTCTTTTCCGAGTTTCGCCAGTCGTTTTTCAATATCTGCCCGTATGACAGGATCGGAGGGAACAGCCGGAGACAGGCCATGTACCAGTGCGTGCAGGTAGAGGGTGGAGCCTCCGACCACAATTGGAACATGGCCGCGTTCGGAAATCTCATTAATGCGCAGAGAGGCCTGCCTGGCAAACAAACCTGCAGAATACGGTTCACCAAGATTTAGCTCGTCAATGAAATGGTGCGGGGCCTGTGCCAGTTCATCAGTGCTCGGTTTTGCGGATCCAATTGTAAGTTCCCGGTAGATCTGCCGACTGTCCACGGAAACAATCTCTCCGCCCAGGACCTGTGCGAGTTTCAAGCCCAGGGCCGTCTTACCGGTTGCGGTAGGCCCCGTAATGACATGGATCGGGGAGGCAACTGACCTAATAGGTGGGGTAATTTGCGTCAATTTCCTTACTCCATGCCAGCGTCCCTCCACGGAGATTCTTCGTATTTGTGAGGCCCGCCGCATGCAGGAACCTGACCGCCTGAGCGGATCTTCCTCCTGACCGGCAGTGAACAACGATCATATCGTCTTCGCGGTGTGGTTCAAGTTCATCCATCCGATCCGAGAGTTGGTTCAGGGGGATCAGATGGCCGCCTAAATTTACGATCTCATACTCCGATTCCTCCCGAACATCAAGAAGGAATGGTTGCTCGTTACGGTCCATAAACTGCTTTAGTTCCTGAACCGTGATTTCAGGGACATGATCTTGGGATAATCCAGCCATTTCAAAATTTTTATGAAGAAATCAGAATGAACTGCACTGAGACGCTCAGGCCGTCAACTAGTTCATTCATGGCCTCCCCGGTGCTGATTCAGGAAACATCCTGCGGGCTTTTTTCAAAGCGCAGGGTGTAGTTTTACCTTCCATGCCGTAACTTACAGGCATCTATCGCATTCGTGTACAGCGACGGGGGTGTCGTTGAGAATAGATATAGATACATACACAGAAAAGGGGGAGCCGTATCGGCTGCGGGCCAAATACCGGCTCGTGCGTTACTTCGGTATAGTGTCTTCTGAATTAGTTCTAAACAATGAAATATAGTTTACTTCTGCTGACCTTTACGCTGTCAGTATCTGCCCTCGGACAGCCGATTTGGACGGCGGAAGAGCTGGGGCATCAGGATTGGATCAACGTCGTGATCTTTTCTCCCGATGGTACCAAGTTGGTCTCTGGATCTAAAGATATGAATATTCTCATGAGAGATGCAGATACCGGGCAGGAATTACTGCACTTCACCGGTCACACCGGCCCGATCTTGTCAATAGCATTTTCGCCAGACGGCAGCCAGTTAGTTTCTGGATCTCAAGACAAGAGTATTCGTCTATGGGATGCAACGACTGGAAAAGAACTGAGGCAGATTAGCGGACATACCGGCCCCGTTCATTCTGTAGAATTTTCGCCAAGTGGGAGACAGCTGGTATCTGGGTCTGAAGATCAGAGCATCCGACTATGGAATGCAGAATCAGGTGAGGAATTACAACACTTTACCGGGCATTCCGGGGCAGTTAACTCTGTGACGTTTTTTTCTGATGGAACCCGTTTGATTTCCGGGGCAGGGGATCAGAGTATACGCCTTTGGGAGATCAGTTCAGGGAGGGAGCTGCAAAGCCTTACAGGTCACACCGGGCCTGTTAATTCTGTGGACATCTCTCCGACCGACGCGCTGATATTTTCTGGATCCGACGATAAGACGGCCCGTCTGTGGAGGATTTCTGATGGGCTGGAAATCCTTGAACAGCCACTGACTCTCCGAGACGAAATTACGTCCGTCCAGTTTTCTGAAGACGGCACCCGAGGGGTTTACGGCACCAATAATAATCAATTGGCGTTGCTTGATCTGGCTGCTGGTCGGGTGATCATACTGACCGTGCCTTATCGCGCCCTCTCTTCGGTGGCTTTTTCTTCGGACAACAAACATGTGGCCTGGGCCTCAGGACAGGAGCTGGGAAATGGATTGAAGCTTATACCGATTTCTGTGTGGGATATAACTTCGGACGGAAGTTCGGGAATAAAAACCAAAAGATTTACAGCGCATACACGTCATATTAACGCCACGGTCTTTTCCCCGGACGGGAATCAATTGGCATCTGCATCATGGGATGGAAATGTTCGCCTGTGGGATCCCGTTGCGGGAAAAGTTCTACAAACATCTAGGGATCCCTCCAGTTCTGCTTTATCTCTGGCATTTTCTCCGGATGGGGCTTTTCTGGTGGTTGGGCTGGCCGGAGGTGAAATGTCCATTGTTGAGGTATCCTCGGGGAAAGAATTAAGACGTTATACCGGGCTTGCAGGCAATGTCCTTTCTGTTGCCTTTTCTCCAATTGGCACTCAGTTTGCCTCCGCGGACGAAAACGGGGATATCATTCTATGGGATGCCAACACAGGTCAGCAGTTGAAAAAAATTACGGAGAACGCTGGTCCGGCTAATTCTGTAGAATTTTCTCCCGACGGAACCCGGCTGATTTCGGGGTTAAGCGATAATAGTGTACGTATGTGGGAGGTGGACACGGGGCTGGAAATTCAAAAGTTCACAGGGCATTCACTCTCTGTGACCTCGGTGACCTTTTCCCCGGACGGCAGCATGCTGGCTTCCGCTTCGGAGGATGGGGGGATTCGTGTCTGGGAAGCAGATACCGGGCAGCAACTTCGAGTTTTGATAGGACATTTTGCTCCGGTCTTTTCGGTGGACTTTTCGCCAGATGGAACCCAGTTAGTTTCTGGATCAGCCGGTGGGCGCATTATCAGCTGGAACGTCTCCGATGGACGGGAACTGAAATCTGTGCAGCATGGGGCGCATGTTTTCTCTATAGCTGTTTCTCCAGATGGAAAATTCTTTGCATCAGCGGGGCGTGAGACGCTCAAGTTATGGGAATGGAATGCCACCGATACAACTGCACCTTTGGAGTTTTCAGGGAGTATTGCGGATCAAAGGTATCCACGCTCTCAGACCATCACGCCTCTGGTATTACCAGTTGCGACTGGAGGGATGGCACCCATAGTATATACGATCATGCCAGAGCTGCCGGCAGGCCTGAATTTTGATGCTTCAACGCGCACAGTTAGTGGAACGCCGACCACAGCAACCGATTCGCCGGTTGAGTATACCTACACGGCAACGGATGCGGGGGGAACCATCAAAAGTCTGCTGTTCAAGATGCATGTGTATGATGCACCCGTTTCTATTGAGAGTCAATCCTTGCCAAAGAGTTTCACGATTGTGGGGAATTACCCTAATCCCTTTCAAAAATCAACACAGCTCACCTTTGATCTCCCGTGGCCAGCCCGCGTACGGGTAGAGGTTCTGGATGTGATTGGAAGACAGGTACTGATCATTCCTGAGAGCAGTGTCGCTGCTGGCTGGTCGCAGACCATTAATGTGGATGGTGGATCCCTGCCTTCGGGGCTTTACCTGTACCGCTTGATTGCTGATTCCCCTTCGGGCAATTCGGTCCAGACGGGACGCTTTATGCGAGTTTATTAAAGAAGCAGCCTATAGAGGCACTTTAAATTGAACTTTTGCGTGAAAAAATATTCTGCGCAAAAGTGCGGGGGCCTCAATTTCTGGAACAAGCGATCTAGATCTTTACTTCCGGGATACAGACAGCCACAATTGAGTCACCGCATCATCAAGCCGATGTCTTGTATGAGCGGCCTAGTCCCAATGTAACATAATTAACCTTATGTTACATTGGGATGGAGAAGCGAGGTTGGTATGACCGATTTATGGATGTTTTAGTCGGCCTTGGATGGATACAGACGATGGTCGGGATCATACCAGACAATTCTGAAAACATACCCCACCACGATTCCATATATTCTGATTCGACTGTTGAGTCGTAAGGAAAAAAGTTGATCGTGATCATCCAGTTTTAGATGTATCAGGCGCTGTTTGGCATTGTTTGGTAACCTTTCTGTATCAACAAAGTGGTGATTGGTTTTTCGTCGCCCCTTTTTTCCACTGTATGTTTGGCGTTTGATTTCTGCCCAGGTCATGCTTTCAAAAACTTTGAGCTTGGGTAGAATCTCTCTGCACCAATCTTGACAGGCCTTTTCTGAGTGTAAACTGAAGATTCCTTTATCATCTGCTATTCGGAATGACCAAACTGGATTCATATGGTCAGAACTACTGTGCGTACCTCCCCCAGAAGACAAAAGTACTCTACGTTTCTGTTTTCTGCTCTTCCGCAGTGGTCTTTTCCGCCTTGACATACTAACAACAGAACTCAACCTCCTCTACAAGCGCGTCCTCATCAGTAAGGCTACCATAATACATCTGCATAGATTCTTTGCTTATTACAGAATTTCCGCGCCTTCCTGGAGGAATACCTCTACGTGCATCTTTCCACGGATCTTCCACATGAGTAGAGGCACTAAGCCACTGTGGACTTTTATTGCCATAAGCCCTCACTATAGCATCAACTGTGGACTTTTGATCATCGGTAAGTAGTTCAGGATTTCCTCTAGGAAGTTCCTGAAGCATAAACATTTCTTTATGGAAGTTATAGAATTCTCTGCAAGCAGGACCATTGGACCATGCCTCAAATTCTTCGTCAAACAGAGGCATCTCATCCCATACCAGAGACCATGCTTGGCTGTAGTAAAGAAGTTTTTGAAGTTTCCATGTGGTCACCTGTCCCATCTGCTTAATGATATAGGCTGCGACATCAAATACTGAAAGCATTTTCTTTAAAATTTAGTGTGGATAGAAACGTTATACGGCACACGCCTAAAACAGCCAATGTTGAACTCTGTTCCTTGTGATGATTTTTAACGAGACTGCAGGGACATAACGATTAATACCGCAGTGCTCCCTGCACATTCAATCCGAAATCTCCTGCCGTTGTCTCATGTCCATGTGCTAAACCAAAAACCGAAAAAGAAAATCGCTCCC
>JAJEFL010000150.1:0-17594 GCA_022820435.1 Rhodothermales bacterium | reverse complement strand
CGGATCCAGTTTGATCTTCCGGAGTCTGCACAGGTCACATTGCAGGTGGTCGACATGCTGGGCCGGGAAGTGATGACCCTGCCGGCGAAGGAGTTTGAAGCAGGTGCGAACCGGAACATGGAGATCAATGCGGTGAACCTTGCTTCGGGCACGTATCTGTACCGGATGATTGCAACCGGAGCAGAGAGCAGGTATGTGAGGACCGGTCGCATGACACTGGTGAAGTAACCTGCACTGAGTCGCCTCACGACTTGGTTAAAAGAAACAGAGCGCCCCGGTATCGAAAGATGCCGGGGCGCTTTGGGGTGGGGTGATAAGCGGTTGTCTAACGTCAACTGAGAAGGTCTGTAGGGCTGAAAATCGAATCCGAAGAAGTTCTTGAAAACCTAATGATCCATGCAAAAAGTGCTCTTGGATTCACTCAGGTGAACAAAAACCTTCAATACTGAGAGTTTTGCAAGATGCTCCTAAGAAAAGAATAAGAGCAGGATTTTGAACCGAAATCAGTAAACTATCAGGTCAAACTGTGAAGATGGTTTATGCGAAATATAACCCATTCGCATTGTTATCCATTCGCTATATTCCTACTGATTACCGGGATCCTCAGTTGATGACGAATTCAACGAATCATTCAAGGCGATTTCCAGTGCACGATCAAATGCATTCACCGTATGGGCAACCGCTTCGGTGTCATGGGCAGTTGACATAAACCACGCCTCATATTGGGATGGCGCCAGATGTACCCCCTCGGGAAGCAGTGCACGAAATACTTTACTAAAGAATTCTGCATCGGACGAAGAGGCCGTCTTCCAATCAATTACCGGCATCTCTGTAAAAAAGATACTGAACATCGTTCCAACCCCATTGATCTGTATTGGAACAGATTTGCGTTTTGCAATTGCCGATAATTCGTTCATCAGTGATCCTGTCTGAGAAGTCACCCCTCCCCATGCCTCCCCCTGGATCCCAATTTCCAGAGTCGCCAGACCGGCCTGCACGGCAACGGGATTCCCTGAGAGTGTCCCCGCCTGATAAACCGGCCCCTCAGGGGCAATCTGCGCCATGATCTCTGCTCTGCCGCCATAGGCCCCAATCGGAAGTCCTCCACCGATCACCTTTCCAAGCGTCGTCAAGTCCGGTGTGATCCCGTACAATGTCTGGGCACCTCCAGGATGAACCCGGAACCCGGTCATGACCTCGTCAAAGATCAGAAGCACCCCATGAGATTGCGTAACCTTGCGTAAACCTTCCAGATAACCCGCAACCGGTGGAATGACCCCCATGTTTCCGGCAACCGGCTCAACAATCATCGCTGCAACCTCGCCTGCATGCTCGTTTAATGCCTGCTGAACTGCAGAGATATCATTAAACGGAACTACAAGAGTATTCTCGGCCGTACTCCTTGGCACGCCCGGGCAGTTTGGCAGTCCCAGGGTTGCCACTCCGCTTCCCGCCTCCACCAATAGACAATCTGCATGGCCATGATAGTTCCCCGCACACTTGATGATCTTGCTCCGCCCGGTGAACGCCCTTGCCAGACGAAGCGCACTCATTACGGCCTCCGTACCTGAATTGACCAGACGCAAACGCTCCACCCCGGGCATGACCGACTGCACTTTTTGTACAAGCTGCGCCTCCCCCTCGGTACATGCTCCGAAGCTGGTCCCCTTTGCAGCCGCGGCGCTGATTGCTGCAACAACCTCCTTGTGCGCATGCCCGGCAAGTAACGGCCCGTAGGACAGTACATAATCGACATACCGGTTACCATCTACATCCTGAATCCATGCACCGGAGCCCCGTTCTATAAACACGGGGGTCCCCCCAACTGCCTGATATGCGCGCACAGGGGAACTGACACCACCAGGCATACAGGCTCTGGCGGCTGTGAAGAGTGCATCGGAGCGGGTATGGGTATACATGATGAAAACTTATAGATCCACGGACAACCATTGTACTCACTCAAAGAACTTTCCGCCGCAATCCTGGGATCCATCCCCGATAAAGCCCCCCATCTGGTAAAATCATCCAACACACGCTCTTACCGTTAAATGGCGGATCAACCCCTTTCTACCATGCATGTGAAACAAAAGAATGGTTTGCCAGACATTTGAGCATTATTTTGGGAAGTGAGTATAGTGTTTACCGCTATGTGAGACAACCTGGAAATCTAGGGGCCTAACATTCACCAGATCATCAGAATATAGTTTTTATGCGAATTTTCTCTGCCATTCTTCTCACGTTCCTAATGGATAGTGATGTATTGTCCCAGCCATTCACTGTAAATAAACTGTTCCGTACCGGAGCCGTCCTTCAACGTGATGCCTCCATCCCCGTATGGGGAACATCGGCTCCCGATGCAGTGGTGACCGTCTCGCTGGATCAAAATCAATTATTCGTACGTGCGGACCCCGAAGGTAAATGGCTTGTCTTCCTTGAACCGCACCCTGCCGGCGGACCACATCAACTCACGGTTGCCACCGAAACCGACACATTGACTGCCGAAAATATCATGTTTGGTGATATCTGGATTGCGTCTGGCCAATCCAATATGGAATGGTCTGTTACGAACTCGGCGAATGCCGAACAGGAAATCGCATCGGCAGATGATCCGCTCCTGCGTCATTACAAAGTCCCTCGGAGTTGGTCCTATACCCCTGAAGATACGCTGGCCGGCGGGCAATGGCACGCGGCCGGTCCAGAACATGTAGGAGACTTTACCGCAGTCGGATACTCCTTTGCCCGTGAACTCCGCGCATCCGCTGATATTCCGATTGGAATTTTGAACACATCCTGGGGCGGCAGCCGAATTGAAGCCTGGATGGATCCCGCTGCGCTTGGAATGGATGATGCGCAAATCTCACAACTTTGGGAAGCCCCCAGAGCCCGTGCAGACAGCCTTGCACGAATCTTCACCGAGGAGCACGGCGCTTCGGCAAACTCGGATGCAGGCCTTGACGGAGAGATGCCGATCTGGGCGGCTCCAGCCCTTGATGACACGGAATGGATGGAGATTGCAGTTCCCGGAACATGGGAGGCAGGCGGCCTTGAAGGATTAAACGGTGTGGTCTGGTACCGCACCCGCTTTGAACTTGACTCCGTTCCCGCCAACGCAGTCTTGCACCTCGGCATCGTTGATGACCAGGATATGACCTGGATCAATGGTCATCCGGTAGGCCAAACCGACCAATACCAGATTCAGCGGGAATATGCGGTTGATAAAGGCATCCTGCAGCCCGGCATCAACCAGCTAACCGTCCGCGTGCATGATCTATGGGGGAACGGAGGATTGGTGGCCGGGGATGCCCGACCAGCCCTCCGGTGGGCAGATGGCGAGATAGATCTGGAAGGGACCTGGAAAATTCGCGTAGGGCAGTTCCAGATTAACCCCGATGGAACTCCCAACCAGCAGCCAGTCCTGCTCTATAATGCCATGATTCACCCGATCCTGCGTTTTCCCATCACCGGGTTTATCTGGTATCAGGGAGAATCCAATGCCAATGATCCCGAGACCGCCACCACCTATGCCGACCAGTTCCAATCCATGATCACCCGGTGGCGTACACTGTGGGATCACGAAGATGCCCCATTTTTGTTCGTATCTCTGGCCAGTTTTCGAGCAGCACAGGAAACCCCCGCTGAAAGCAACTGGGCGATCCTGCGCGAATCTCAAGCGGCGGCAATGGAACTGCCCAATGTCGGGCAGGCTATCACACTGGACATTGGGGAAGCAGACGATATTCATCCAGGAAATAAACAGGAGGTGGGAGTTCGCCTCGCACTCTGGGCAAAAAATCTCGTTTATGGGGATCAGATCGTCCACTCCGGGCCCATTTACCGGAACCATACCATCGAAAATGGGACGGTTGTGATCTCGTTTGATCATGTTGGCAGCGGACTGACGGTCAGGGGAGAGGATTCTCTTAGAGGATTTGCGATTGCAGGATCTGATGGAATATTCCTATGGGCGGAAGCTCAAATTCAGGGAGATACCGTAGTTGTGTCTCACCCGAATGTCCAAAATCCAACATCAATCCGGTATGCCTGGGCAGACAACCCGGCGACTGCAAACCTGATCAATGTAGAAGGACTGCCTGCCGCCCCGTTCCGAACTGGACACTAGAATCTTCCCGTCAAATCAGTTGATTCGTAGATCCCCCTCTTTCATCGGATGTCCAACCCGGTCCTCACACACATGGATTCATGTTCAAGCGTGTCACTGCGATTGCAGTCTTCGTACTAGGGAGTGGCTTCCTCGTTTATCTTGGACTGACCCGTACCGAGGTGGGGAGGGACTATCTGCGTCAGAAGATTGAATCCAGATTTGCCGAAATTTATACCGGAAGGATTGCCATTGGAACGATCTCCGGAAACCTCCAACAGACGATTCGCCTGCAAAACGTCAGTCTCTATGATGAACAGGACCGCCGCTGGCTCCATGTAGACGAGATCATCGCACAGCCGAACTGGCAGGGGATATTTGGAAGAAAATTTAATCTCCATACACTCGATATTGTACGTCCTGCATTGCAATTGCATTACCGGGCAGACCGCACATGGAACCTGTCTTCGGTACTCACCCGGAGAAAAACCGCCCGCGCTTCGAACTGGGAATTTGAATCGGTAAAACTCTCCGTCTCCGAAGGGCGCATGGCCATCTCTTATGAGGAACATGCCCCCGCATTGATTGCGTCGGGATGGCTGTTTGATCTGGCGGAAGTGCCCCTGTCCGATATCTCTCTGGAAGGCGAAATCAGCATGAAAACCAGTCAGCGGCTTCTGGCGACTGCGTCAATTGAAGCATCGCTGGATACGCTGGACTTCCAGGCCGATGGGGAGTTGCTGCTCAGCCGGGAACAACTGCAGATTCACGCGCTCAATCTATCCAGCACCGCCAATCGGGTGTCCCTGAACGGTATACTTGCCCGGACCACCGGGGTCGCTGATCTTACGCTGTCCCAAACTTATTTGACACCCGGCTTTGTTCAGGCCATTGCGCCAAAGGTACTCCTGCCGGACTCGCTGTCGCTGAACTTAAAAGCCCGTCGTGATTCTGTGCAGTGGTCCCTACAGGATATCGCAGCATTCTCCGACCGATCACGCATTGAGATTCCTGCTTCAACCATCCAGATCCGTGAAAACAATATCTCCTTCACAGCATCTGTTGGCCCGTCCATGATTGATCCGGCAGATCTGTCTGCTGCCGCTGATCTGACGGCATGGAATGGCGGGATAATCCAGATTGAGGGGATTCTGGAAGGTCAAAGTGCTCCGAATAACCTTGAACTTGTGGGAGATATCCGTATTGCAACCGAAACAGGCAGCCGTGGACATCTGTGGGGAACTGCCCATCGTCAGACCTACTGGAATTATGACATGGAACTATCCGCTTCAAAGATTAATCCATTTGACCTTACCGGGGATGAGACACTGCGTGGTCTGATCAGCGGTCATCTTGCAATTGAGGGAACGCGAATCCAGTCCCCCTCACTCTCTGTCTCACTTGCACTGTCTTCCTCTATGATAGGGGAACGATCATTGGACAGCCTGTGGGCGGAGGGAACACTCCAGGGAAGCGTATTGGATCTTAATGGATTCGTCACAGAGCAAGCGTCCCGTCTATCGGCAGAAATCACCGCAGACTGGACATCGGGGATCCTCTCCTATGAAAGCGAGGGTGCATTAAGCAGATTTGATCTTGGCCCCCTGCTGCGAACTCCCAATCTGAAAACAGACCTGTATGCAACCTGGAAGTTATTTGGCCGAGGAACCAGTCTGGATGACCTCTCCGCGTCCCTCAAAATTGACACGGATTCATCCTCGCTCAGTTGGCAGAACCTCACCCGTTCCACGCCCCCGACCACCTGGTACTTTCTTGTCCATGATTCGACCACCACGGGGCCCCGTATTATTGTACGGGGAGATATGATGGATCTTGAGGTGTCCGGCAGATTTGACGGGCACTCACTTTATCAGGCACAAACCATCTGGCTTGCAGCATTTGCCGAGACGGCAAAACGCCATTTGAGTCACCAGAGAACAGACCCGTCCAGTACAGCAACGCAGACAGAGATCACCGATCCGTTTCCTCTGGAGGAAACGGAGGAGGGGCAATCCACGAAAAACCCTCCGTTCCGCCCTGTTGAACTGCACCTTGTCTGGAAACTCCACACGCACCCGGCTGCGGATGCGTTCATGGCGATCCTTCCTGCGTTTTCCAGTCAGGCACAGGGGACGGCAGACCTTCTGGCCGGCCCGGACACCTTCCGACTGCAATCCCGATTGCAGGACAATCATTTTGTATTCGGAGATTTTTCTGCTTATCAGACTGAAGCGACTCTGGCACTTACCGCCAACCTGAGTCAGGAGATTGAATCGGATTGGGACATTCATTTGAATGTGTCCGCCGACTCCCTGACAGAGCACCAATTCACGATTCAAAAACCCGAAATCTCCATGCAGCAGGATGGCCGGACCGGGACTGTTGACATCTACACCGGTGAAGAAGGGGTTTCCCCCCGGGGGTATCTGTCATCCGGCGTTGAACTGCTTTCAGATCGGGTCCAGATACAAATCCATGACCTGCGCATTCCAATTGGCGATACGATCTGGAAGACCCCGCAGCGTACGAATATCGATCTGTATTCCAATGCGACCGTCATTGCTCCGCTGCGACTGGAAACAACGAGTCCGTTTCTTGACCAGATTCAAACGGTCACGATCCGGGGAGATCTGTCCCCGCTCCCCTCGGACACCCTGAGACTGAATCTGGATGGAGTAGATCTGAATCATCTTTCCAGTATCCTGGAATTGAGGCGACCTTTTGGAGGAGAAATTGATGCCGATCTTTCATGGACCGGACTCTGGATGCCCGAAATCACCGGCACGCTGGACGTGGATACGCTCACATTCGACAATCGCCTGGTGGGGCGTCTTCAGGCTTCAAGCATTCTCCTGCCAGGCGGATCAGACCTGAGAATTGCAATGATCATTGACTCCCTCAACACAGCACCGACGGGGCATCTCTATGCGAGCAATCAGATGGCTGTGACCGGAAATTTTATCGTTCCCGGATCAAATTCGCCCGGTGAGCTTGATATTTTTATGGATGTCGACCACCTGGATGCGTCATTTTTGCAATTAATCTTGCGACAGTTTGCAGATTTTAGAGGCGGGTTTCATGGAAATGTTACCTTAAAAGGCCCGGTCGATGATTTAATTCTTGGCGGGGCACTGGACTGGAAGAATGGCCACTTTGGGATTCCCCGATTCAATTCCTCCTATTCAACAACGGCTTCGGTCAGCCTTCAAAATGATAAAATTCTCATTAATCAGTTGAATATAGAGGATCCTTACGGCGGAGCAGCCACACTTGCAGGGACGCTTGACCTGAATGATTTTCAATTTCTGTCCTTTGATGCAGCGGCGGATCTGGATTCACTGCAAATTATGGATGTACAGACGCATACAAGCAACCTCGCATTTTATGGAGACATCCGTGTATCCGGGGATGCAACATTAACAGGTCCTATCCATACTTCATTCCTGCGCTCCGACAATCTGGTTGTCTCTCCACAAAGTGAAATCTATATCCCAATCCGGGAATCAGGCACCGCACATGATCCTGGATTCATCGTCTATGTGGATCCCACACGTCCTGTGGAAGGGCAGTTGACCTCCTTCCGGCAGCGCGAAAATATTTTAGATGTACGCCCCGAGGGAGAGCGTTTATTCCGGGATGGACTGGACATGGATCTTAATCTTACCGGGCCACCCGGATCCAGCATTCACCTGGTCGTGGATCCACTCCTGGGAGATGTGATTAACGGGATTGGAACGGCCCGTGTACAGATCCAGCGAACCGGAGGAGATGTAGCCACCTATGGCTCCTTTGGAATCTCTTCCGGTGATTATCTCTTTACTGCGGGGGAGGTCTTCGTCAGGCGCTTCCTGATTGACTCCGGTACAATTATCTGGAATGGGGACCCCCTCAATCCTGCACTTGATATTCAGGGAGCCTACCGTACACGCGCTTCACGCAGTGGGCTTCCCGAAGATGTGGGCGGCACCATCCAGACGAGCCTGCCTGTGATCGTAACCCTTGATGTATCGGGAAGTTTGAATGCCGTTCTGATCGACTTAGCACTGGAGGTAGATCAAAGACAGGAAGCTATTAGTGATACACCGCTTCTGGATTCCTACTTAAACCGGCCGGACCTTGCGGCAGAACACGCAACAAGTGTACTGCTCACGAATTCGTTTCTGCTCTCCGCCAACGGCACGCGGAGCGGAATCCTGACAAGTTCGGCCGTGAACAGTGTATCCAGTCTGGTCGTCAGTCAACTGAATCGATATTTGAGTCAGGTAATTCCACAGGCGGATTTTCGGCTGGGTGTCCAAAGTGACGAGACCGTTCAGGACCTGGATGTATCCGCAGATATTGCATTCCGACTTCTGGATGAACGTCTGCTGATTCGCGGGCAGGGAGTCTACCGGGGGCTGAACACCGAAGAAGTGGCTCCACAGGGACTTGAGGGAGAGTTTATTGTGCAAATTCAACTCAGTCCCTCAGTTGCCGTAGAATTCTTTTACCGGCGTGAAGGGGATGTATTGAGTGAGTCGCTCATCAACCGGGAAACTGGAATTGGACTCAATTATCGAACGGAATTCACCTCGTGGCGGCGCTTACTGAGGCGGGACGTACCTGACGCAAAGGGGCAGGATGAAGGGGAGCGTGGGTCTTGAATATCCATCCAAATGCAAGCGGGGGCACACGGGATGTTCCCGTATGCCCCCGGAACTTGTCCGATCCAAACCGACGACAGGATTCAGATCAGATACGGAGTTATCCTATGATGGAGGCCGTCTGGCGACTGTTGTAGTACTCGTTCAGCACCGAGGCCAGAACGAGACGGATTTCATCCGATTCGGCCTGACTCGTCGTGTGGATCAGCAGGTCATGTACTCTGGTGCCGCCGATTGTGTGAAGCAGTGCCAGCGCCAGTTTGTGGTTCTCATCCGACTCAGACTCCCTGTAGATTTTACGCAACAGCGATCCATCATCACTCAAGTCAAACTTGTCGCGATAGAGGGTCGCCAGGATGATTGCGTTCTTCAGGGTCTGCTCACGAACCGACTGGTATTCTGAATCCAGAGAGGTTTCGATTTGTGCAGCCGCAAGATTCCATCGAATATTGTCGTCATCGAGGATACTTGCAACATCCTGTGCAAAAAGGGGTACTGCGAAAAGTGCTGAAAAGCAAAGTGCAAAAAGGGTTCTCATGGTTTTGTAGGGTTTGGTTATGAGATTTGGTGACTTACTCTAAAGGACGTTACGGAAGCGCTTTCCCAAATGTTACACACGGCGAAAAATTTTTTTGACAAACTTTCTTTTGGATGATTTCTTACGACATTGATGAAGCCCTGCAGGTTCTCAGGGCCTCCGACCCACGCATGGCCAGCCTGATTACCCGCGTTGGGGCCTTTGAATTGATCTTGACCCGCGAATGGAGCCCTTTCCAGGCACTGGTGCGCTCGGTCATCTTCCAGCAAATTTCAACGCATGCAGGCAAAGCCATCCAGGGGCGGCTGTTTGACCGGTTTGATGGTCCTCCTGAACCGGCTGCTCTGCTTGAAACTCCGCACGGTACCCTGCGGTCGGTGGGGCTGTCCCAGACAAAGGAGAATACGATTCGCAGTCTGGCTATAAGTGCAAAAGACGGTACACTGCCGGATCGAACACGCATCAAGACCATGGGAGACAATGAGATCATTGAGGCACTGACTGTCCACCGGGGGATCGGGATCTGGACGGTTCAGATGCTTCTGATTTTTAATCTGGGTCGCCCGGATGTATGGCCGGTTACAGATCTGGGAATCCGCCGCGGCTACAAGATCGCCTACGAACTGGAGGAACTCCCTAAACCCTCAGACCTTCAGTCGCTGGGGAATGATTGGAAACCATTCCGAAGTGTTGCCAGCTGGTATCTCTGGCGGGCAAATGACCTGTGATTCGCCCGGCGGCGCACTATGCATACTGGACTCCACCGCCTCACCGATCATATCAGACAGAGTTTCCAGAAACAACCCATAACTGTTCAGTGCCCCGGCAACTTCGAAGTGACGAACTCCGGACTGGTGGGCAAAATTCCGACAGGCAATGTCCATGCTGTAGGTTGTCTGCAGATTTTCGGTAATTCCGCAAAGCGGCAGCAGCATAACGCAGCGGTTACCTGCATAGGCCATTTCAATGACGGTCTCCTTCAGTTCCCGGAGATAGTCCCCGACGGGGTCGTAGTACCCATAAAACGCGGTATTCCACAGACGTTGTTCTTTCCGTATCCGCATGACATCTTTGCTCACCTGCAGGACCTCTTCCCTGAACTTAACTTTGTTCTGACCGGGGATCCCCGGAGCACAAAAAATCACTGCAGTACTGGACCGGTACGGTTTTGGAAACCGCTGGAGCGTCTGGTCGATACGTTCGCTAAGTGCTCTCAGGACTCCCGGAACGCGGCCAAAAGGTGAGATGGCATAGGTTGACCATTGGGGGATCTTATTACTGGCCGTCAGATTTTGCCATTTTCCGATTGACTTTTGCATTCCTGCATTGGATTCCTGCAGATAGGCAGGGACTAGAATCACATGTTCGACCCCGTCCTGTTCCATCTGCTTTGCCGTATCCGGCAGGGACGGGGCTGCATACTGGGTTGCAGCGTACACACGAAAGTCAACATTAATTTTATCTCCCCAGCGCCTATCCAGGGTATCTTCCAGTCCCTGCGCCTGCTCATGGATTAACTTCTCTGCAGGACAGTTGCCTCCGATGGCTTTCAATTCATGCGCAACTTTTTCCCGCATTGACACCGCTGCAAGCCACGAGAAAATCAATTGCAGATAATTTAATCTCTGGGAATAGTTCCCCTGAAACTGGTCGTCGTAAACGCGGCGCAGGAACGAATGAACATTCCGGGCATGACTTGGGCCGCCCCAGTGAAGCAGAACAATCCCAACTCTGTCGAGGTCCTGGATTCGCCTCGGATAGAAATCTCTGTGCGGTATTTGCAAGGCAGCCTGCTGGACAGGTATACCTCCCGCAATGGTATGTTTAGGAGGAGTCATAGTGCTTTTACACCGCAAACGTTTTCATGGTTCCCGTTTTTATGTGAATTTTTAATGAATTTTTGAACAATTATGTACCGATTCCCCCCAAAAGCCTGGAAATGCGGCTTTGACCTCCATGGGAGTCTTCCGTACGGGGTGCAAAAAGTGAAGATTCTGACAATGTAAGGCAATTTGGCCACTTTCTGCAAAGTTCTGGCATGCACCATAGCGGATGTCTCCCAATATGGGGAAGCCCCGCTCACTGAACTGGCATCGAATCTGGTGAGCACGCCCGGTAATCAGTTCAATGGACACCCGTGTGTGTGTTCCATTGGTCTCTACGGCATGCCACCGCAGACTTGCATACTTGCCCTGTTCACTGGCTGAAACCACATAGGCCCGGTCGGCCTCCTTATGCAGATAATCTTCCATGACTCCACTGCCGGTAAGTACCCCTTCTACTAGAGCGCTGTAGGTCTTGTTTACATTTCGTTCCCGGAATGTCTGCGACAGGCGCCGTGCTGCCTTGGAGGTCCTTGCAAGCACCATTGCTCCCGATGTGGGGCGATCCAGTCGATGAACTAGTCCGATATACACATTCCCCGGCTTCCTGTATTTCTCTTTGATGTACTTTTTTGCCAGGGTGACGACATCCGGGGATCCGCTGCTGTCTGCCTGCGACAGCAGTCCCGGCGGTTTATTCAGCGTCAAAAGATGGTTGTCTTCAAAAAGCCACATGGACAGGCAAGTTTAAGAAGTGCGAAAATTGACGGTATTCCGTAAAGTCAGACCGATCCGGCATCCTATGCGGATCACACCTTACCAAGATTGAATATGTACCCGGATAACGAACCCAAACGTCCGGACATCAAGCAGCAATTCATCGCATGTTCGTCTCATGAAAACGTTTTCACAAAGATTGAACGCGGCCAACTTAGAAAGGTGCACACCGTGTTACTCCCCTGCCATCTATTCGCCTTTCGAAGAGCATCCCCATGTGCACATTTAGGTGAAAGACTCTCTCCGAACGAGGCAGAAACGGGGATAGATCACATAAGATAGACTTTTCTGTCTTACCTGTACCTGAATCTGGGCAATCTTCTGCAGCAGGAATCCCATCCTATACAACTGCCCGATCATCAAACGGATAGAATCTATCCCTGAGCAACCGTTGTCAGCAGCCAGACACGGATCATGCCCTATCGACCTTCGTCGGCTTGCGACGTGGCATTTCCTGCGAAGTTGCTATATTTCACTGCCGAATTGAATTGGAGTACACGATGAATTCAGATGGAACTCGGAAGATCTGAACCCTGACCGCGCGTTCCATTGATTGCCCAGACAAATTCATCTGAATACACAGTCCGTTACAATACTCGGCGGCCCTTATGTCTGATAATATGAATGCTTGAGCTGAATGAATGTGTCCAGTTTTTTCCTCACTCCGATATTTCTCTATGTATACGCCGGTGCAGTTTCCCTGTTTTTCGGGTACTGTACATGGCAGCTGATCAAGAGCGCAAACGATCTCCGAAAACGATTGCTTGAGGCAACGGAAAAACTTAGCAACATTGACGGCGAACAGGGATTTGTGGAGCATTTTGAAGAATTCCATGCCTATGCGGGCAAAAAATTTGGCCGGGCCTGGGAAGAGTTCGTAGAGATGCTCATCATGCCTCCGCCTGGCTCAGGGGATCCGGTTCGGAATACAAGCGGGGTTTCAAACTACCTGAACGAAACGACCATCATTTTTCCTGAGGTGAATTTTCGATTTTTCCGCTCCGTTCCAAATTTGCTGATGGGGCTGGGGATTCTCGGTACGTTTCTCGGCTTAGCCGTTGGAGTTGGATCAGCGGATACGGGCCTTTCCTCTGGTATCCCAAGTGAAATTACTGCATCTCTGGAACAACTTCTGTCCGGCGCTTCGTTAGCCTTTTACTCCTCTATCGTTGGAATTTTTCTCTCTCTTGTTTTCGTCTGGATTGAGCGCAGACAGTCTAGAAAACTTCATCTTGACCTGTACAATTGGGTTGATGAACTGGAAAAACACCTGCGGCTTATCACAGCGCCGGAAATTGCGCTGAAACAACTAAATGAGGCAGAGGATGCAACAACCCAGCTCAGACAATTCAACACCGACCTGGTATTCTCCATTGAGCAAGCACTTGAGGACAAAGTGGCAGGTCGGCTTACCCCGCATCTTGAGCAATTAGTGAAATCCATTGAAGGGCTTCGGTCTGATCGGACTAGTGAAGCTGGGCATATGATTGAACGCTCTCTGGCACAGTTTACAGCCGCAATGCAACAACAAACCGGCGCTCAGTTTGAGGAAATGGCTTCGGTTGTCGGCAACCTGAACAGTACGCTCAAAGATGCCTCAAACGGTTTTGCACAAAACCAGCATGATCTCTATACCACAATGAATTCTATCGTCCAGAGCATGAAAGCAACCCTGGATGGGAGCACAAGGGCAATGACCGAAACGCTGCAGCAATCCTTAAATGGCGTGTCCGATATTGTAGCAAATGCATCCAGACAGATGACAGATCAAATGGTTGAGTCCACCAATGCCTCTGCACTGGAGTTGCGCACTACAATCAGCCGCCTTACCGAGGATTTAGCAAAAACCAGTATCGATGCTGTTAATCAGATCGCCGGGTCAGTAAACGGTTTACAAGAGGCCGCCGAAAGCCTTGGGCGGTCCACACAGCAAAGCGAAAAAATGCTGTTAAGCATGACCGGGTTCGTGAATCAGTTGAACTCAATTCGCCATATCATATCATCGTCCCACAAAGAAATGTCAACTATATCTGTACAGTTGGAACAGGTGGCTCAGAACATTCAGGCTTCCAGTGACCGATCTGCGAATTCGCTGGAATTGACACAGGACGCGGTAGGCAGCATGGGTGCATTGGTCCAGAAACTTAAAGAGCACCAGCAATCTACTGCAACTGCCTGGGCCCAGTATCAGGAACGATTCGAGGATATTGATGGCTCGTTGAAGAATGTATTTGTACAAATGGATGAGGGGCTGTCACGATATTGTGTGCAGGTTCAAGAGTTTGCTGCCACACTTGACCGAACATTCTCCGGGGCTATCGGAAATCTGTCCGGTGCCATATCAGAATTTAATGATTCCATTGACGACCTCATTCCACGTCTTCCGAGTAATACCCTATGATGAGACAACTGCAATCCTCATCAAACCCGGGGCAGGGGGATCAGAATTATCTCGCCAGTATTAGCGATGTGATGGCAGCACTCATATTCGTGTTTATCATCATGTTAGCCCTGTTTGCCTATCAATTATCAAACGTTACCGAAGAACAGGCCAATGTTACCGAGAAATTGACTGCCAGTGACGAAACACGTGATCATATTCTGCGAGAACTAGAAAACCGACTGGAAGAGGCTGGCATGAGTGTTGAGGTACTCCAGGATCAGGGCGTGCTCCGCCTGTCGGATAATGCAATCAATTTCCCGTCCGGCAGCGAAAACCCCGTCTTGGAACATCAACGCAATGTCGGACGATTGGCAAAGGCGCTGGCGGAAGTTGTCCCCTGCTATGTTTCGTCTGACAGGCAGGCCATGATTGCCGGATCCGGCATAGTGCCTGCTGTACTGACCGCTGAAAATACACCCCTATACTGCCAACCAGTTGAGATAACCTCGACCTATACCTGTGAGGAACAGGACTATCCATGGCTTCTGGAAACCCTGCTTATTGAGGGGCACACCGACCGTATTCCCGTGGCTGGTGACCGGCGTTTTCGAGACAATCTTGAATTATCCTCCATGCGTGCTGCTACGGTGTACCGCATGATCACGGCATGTGAACCCCGCATCGAACGCATGCGCAACACGGAAAACGTTCCCGTGCTGAGCACGAGCGGCTATGGGTACACACGACCGGCAACACTTGACCCTGAACTGTCCAACTACAATAGACGCATTGATCTGCGACTTCTCCTTGAACCTCCCGATGATGCCATGTCATCTGCCGAATCGAATCTTCAGGAACAACTCCTGCTGCGTCTTGGCGAGGAAACTCAATGAGCAAAAAATCTCTAAAGGAAACGCTGTCAAAATGGAGTGGATTGCCGAAGCCTCCCCATCGACTAGAGCCAAGACAGACGCAAAAAGCAGCCGCTGAGATTGCGAGATTTTGGGGAACTGAATTATCAAGGAAACCCGCAGACTATGATCTGAAAGATCTTCATCAGCGAATATCACGCAGTTGGCAGCGATACCGTATGCTTACTGAGTACGACAAAACAGATGCAGATAAGTTGACCTGGGTTTCATTTTTTGAGCAGGAGGCCACGAAATCAGGGGATTCTCCTTCTCGTGACCTTCGAAGGCTGCCGTGGATTCTATTTTATTCCCCCCTTGAGCAAACCTCAACACGGCAGCAGTCAGTATCCAGTGGCTGGCTGGGTGGAGATCCGCTGTTTGTCAGACATTATGGGCGCTGGCTGTCTGAGCAGAGGAACACACGCTCCGTACGAGCTCTCTTGAGTGAGTTCCTGCTTACCTATCCCATCGAACTATCTACGTTTGAGGAACTTCGGAGTCTGCTCCAATCCTCCATTACCGGAACGGCGGCATCAAATCTCAAGTCGCTGCAAAAATGGCAACAAAGATGTCACCAATTCCGTCTTTTAGAGACAGACGGCAGCCGTTTATTCATTGAAAAACTTGTATCGCTTCAGGATGATGTGCAGGAAATCTTGAATAATGAGGGCTTTGAAGGCAGACTTGCACGAGGAACGTTTCTAAAATCCGGCATTCTCGACTATCTTCCGAGGGCTGGCGACCTACTGAAGGAAGATCGAATTCCGCCTGCCCAACTCGCACGATTGCTGCAAATCCTTGAATTTGACGATGGCCTGCGTTTTGATACTCGCCTCATTCGGGCCGCAATTGCGGAATCATTCCTCGCCCCGTTCTCCGAAGGGTATTTGCCTCATGGAGCCCGAGATCAATTGGAACCTTTTTTCATGCGGCATTTCGGTGACCCGCGTCTTCCATCAGGAAAATCCAGTTGGTCCGGGGTACCGGAAGAATTTCGTCTGGTCATCAAGAGGTGGCTGACGGAGCAGACACTTGAAGAATTTTTCGGGCTCATCAAAGAGACGGCTCTGGACCATCACTGGTCATACCGGCAGACATTCTGGAAAGCCTATTATGATCATCACTTAATTCTTGATGCCTGGTTTGTTCTGGGAACCAAAGCGCGGCGGCTTATGAAATCTCTGAAAGACAAAGAGCATTCGTACGGAATGCTTCGGGGTGCGGCAAGTGATCAGTCTGTACTTCTGTTACGCATGCATGGCGCAACAATCGTCGAGTGGAGTCACAGTGGAGCATGCCGTATATGGCTTGACGGCAATTCTAACGCTCCAGAATTACACAGAGACATGAACAGCCCGTACACAGGCCGGGAACTGCGGGCAATTGCAGATTTGGAACAACCCCATTACCGCAGTGAAACCGGGGGGTGGCAGGATGCGATTGCAGACTGGCTGCAGGACAACACAGGAGTGGAGGTTCGTCGTTCAGAATACTTTGAGGGATCCGAATCTTTTAACAAAAACCCATCCCGTGCACAGCAAAGCATCGGGAGTCCCCCTGCCCCGGTCCAACCTGAAAAAGCGCGGAAGCCGTTCTCCATCTCCAGTTTCAGACATAGATGGGGATCTCGCAATCGCTGATTCGCTGTAACAAAATTCCTCAAGAACGAACTCTCGTATTGCAGCAGATGACCTATCTGATTTCCTGAATCATTAATGAACCTGCGGGAGTGTATAGTTTACGACCTTCATCAGTTGTCGCTAGACAAAAACGTGCCCTTCTTTTCGTATAACATCTTACCATGCAGCCGTTGGGTATAACGGCTTTGCGTTTTGCGCCGAAGTCCTCCCGTTTGGTTGCTTCGTTGCCTTATGGTGCATGGTTCGCCCCCTTCGCTCCATTCCCACTACAGGAATTTCCACACTACTATGGGATGATCCGCCCCTGTGGAATGCGTTGGTACTCAATCCTGACTTCGACGGTTTAACGATGTTTCTTTTTTGAAAAACCCCGTTTCCGTGCTCTATGAGCGGATTTTTTCATTTACCCCATTTGTAGTGTTCAGCACCTTTGGATATCTGGCATATATTCCGTATCTTTGTATCCTCATAAAGCCCTATAGTGCCAGGTCGTGTTCTTCAAGGAAGGAATAATCCCCGAAACACGACATTCGGATCGTGTTTCCTGATTCAATATTCACCCCCAGAAGGGGGGCAGGTAGTGTTCACTTTCCCCGGAAATCCCGCTCTGCGTATATTCATATGGGGGGTAACCGTCGAAGTCAGGATGACCTATCTGATTTCCTGAATCATTAATGAACCTGCGGGAGTGTATAGTTTACGACCTTCATCAGTTGTCGCTAGACAAAAACGTGCCCTTCTTTTCGTATAACATCTTACCATGCAGCCGCTGGGTATAAC
>JAJEFL010000022.1:0-3243 GCA_022820435.1 Rhodothermales bacterium | reverse complement strand
TGATTGCCATTGTAGATACCGGTGGAGATTGGGACCATGAGGATCTTTTGGCGAATGTGTGGACCAATGAGGACGAGATTCCCGGAAATGGTATAGATGATGATCAGAATGGCTTTATTGACGATGTACATGGGGTGAATCCGGGGAATGGAGATCAAAATGACAATGATCCCACCCCTGAAGATGACCCTGATATGACGAAAGGTACGGGCCACGGCACGGCGGTTGCCGGTACTGCAAGTGCGGTAACCGATAATGGAACCGGGATTGCAGGTGCAGCCTGGAATGCAAAGTTGATGCATGTAAATACATCCTGCGAGGAATGGGAAATCTGCGAGGGTTTTCAGGGCATCCTGTATGCGGCGGCCAACGGTGCGGATATCATCAATACAAGCTGGGGAGGATTTGCCGGAAATACGAATTTACAACTGGCCAACCTATCCTTGAATGTCGCCACAGACATGGGGGCTTTGATTGTGGCAGCGACGGGGAATGACCATCTGAATAATGACATCTACTGGGCTTATCCAAGTGGACACCCTCGGGTGCTTTCGGTTGGTGCAACGGAGCAGAATTCCCGGAAGCTCTCGGAATTCTCGAATTATGGCAGAACGGTTGACATATTTGCTCCCGGGGTAGATATCACGACAACCATTCCCGATAACAGGTATGATACGGTGTCCGGTACATCATTATCCGCTCCGCTGGTTGCCGGTATTGCTGCACTGGTGAAAACGCAATTTCCCGACATGTCACCAGATTCGCTTCGGGAGCAGTTGCGGCTTTCCAGTGAAAATATTGAGGCAGATAATCCCCAGTATACGGGGCAGTTTAGCGGAGGGATTGTCGATGCGGAGGCCGGTTTGAAGGCAGTCACGCTTCCGGCTGTACGTGTGAAGGAGTGGTCATGGGAGGATGATGACGGAGACAATGAAATTGCTTCTGGTGAAGAGGTTACGGTTCAGGTGACTTTCGTGAATTATCTAGCGGATGCTCAGCAGTTAACGGTGGAATTAATTCCCCTGGAATCCTACCCGTATATCACCCTGCTTGATACGAAAGAATCAATCGGAGCACTGAAGAACAAGGCTTCTGCGACCGTGACGTTTCGATTTTCAGTTGCTGCCGACGTGCTCCCGAATCGCAGGGCTTTTTTCTCTGTTCAAATTCGTGACGGCACGTTTACGGATGCTCCCGATATACTGGCTTTCTACGAAATCAATACGAGAATTGATCTGGTGCATGAGGCGCTCAGTGCTCTCTACCAAGCTACAAATGGCAATGACTGGAGCGAAAATTCAGGCTGGAATACGACGAACGTGCCCACCAATGTAGAGCAGTTATCCAGATGGTTCGGGGTGTATGTTGTCAATGGGAACGTCGAGATGATCCTCCTGCCGAGTAACAATCTTAAGGGAGTACTTCCGGCAGAATTAGGTAAAGCATTGGGATTGCGGAATTTAATCTTGGCCTCAAATAGCATTTCCGGCTCAATTCCCGGGGAATTGGCACAGCTTGTAGATTTGGAGGCACTGATTCTGGGGCTCAATCAACTGACCGGATCCATCCCGCCGGAGCTTGCGCAACTCTCAAGGTTACGGTTGCTTTCGTTTGAACTCAATCAACTTAGCGGCTCCATTCCGCCGGAATTGGCACAGCTTCCGGTATTAGAAGCACTGGCCTTAAATGACAATCAGCTTACCGGCTCCATCCCGTCCGAACTGGGACAGCTCTCAGAGTTGCAAATTCTGCAATTGGGAAGCAATCAACTTACCGGGGCCATACCATCCGAGTTAGGGCAGCTTTCGAGTTTGATGAAATTATCCCTGAGTCAGAATCAGCTTACCGGGACGGTTCCGCCGGAACTAGGACAATTGTCAGCACTCGAAGAATTGGATCTGTCCGGCAATGCTCTGACCGGGAGTCTGCCCAGGAGTTTGATGCAACTCAACAACCTTGAAGCCATTCTTTTTGACGGGCAGGAACTCTGTGCCCCTCAGGACAATGAATTCCAGGAGTGGTTAAACAAAATTGACTTCGTGCTGGGTGAAACCTGCAAAACGGTGGCCATTGAAGAGACAGATGATAGGGAATCATTGCCCGAAAAATTTGTGGTGCACAGTAATTATCCCAATCCTTTTCGGACAACCACGCAGTTGACGTTTGACCTTCCCAGACAGTCTCAGGTGAGCGTTGAGGTGATTGATGTCATCGGAAGGCGGGTCATGAACGTTCCTGAGCATACGATGTCCGCCGGTTGGTCACAGCGCATTGAACTCAATGGTGAATCTTTGCCTCCGGGACTCTACCTCTATCGTCTGATTACAGATTCGCC
Source organism: Rhodothermales bacterium (assembly GCA_022820435.1). Taxonomy (GTDB): domain Bacteria; phylum Bacteroidota; class Rhodothermia; order Rhodothermales; family Bin80; genus Bin80. The sequence goes on along the minus strand of JAJEFL010000022.1, from coordinate 908 downwards.
TTCGGGAAATTCCGTTCAGGTTGGGCGCTTTGTCCGAATTCGATAACGAGACTGAACAAAGAAGGATACTCCCGGGGGATTTGGCAAGGGGTATCCGTCCGAAAATCTATCTATACTGAATATGTTCATGTCTGGCTGCTGAAGATATGATCTGTACCAGTATGGAGTTGGATCCAGAACAATAAGAGATGATCTGCATTGGTCGTCCTGCGACCTGGAAAGAGGCAGGGGCAGGTCTAAATTCCAGGAAATAGAATGTATTTGAATCAGGTGGAATAGAAAGTCGCGCAGCCAGCTAAGGGTATTCAGTACGTCCCACTATAGTCGGTTCACGGTTTATTTCTGAGGCTTGATCAGATGCAGTTTCGGGGAACCGTTTATTCGAAATAAATTTAAGCAGTTATGCCGAAACAGGATAAAGCGGATCTCCCATCGTCCACTGAAGAAGACCCATCTTCACAATTTCATAGTGACATAAAAATACGGATCTCTCCTAATCCCATTTTTGGGCGTTTTTTTTTTTTGAGGGGTCGTAAGTGCGTGTCTTTACAGAGTCGGTCGGGTTGATTTAAGGTGGCTTATGTACCGGCCTCCCCCAACTTTTCCCTCGTTTTTCAGCGCAATTTCTCCCCGTTTTTCTGAACGGAACATAGCGGGGGCTGCTCCGCCTGGAGTCGGTTCGATCCGCCATCATGTAGAGAGGAATTTGCGTCACGAGTCGGGGGGTTTTTGGGGGGACTTTTTTCTGCCGAATGCGCTCCTGTTTCGTTTGGGTGGCTCGGGGATCATACTCGTATCCCATGATACGAAAGATCTCCTGCAATAACGGCGGCAGGTTCTGATCTAACTTCAGCTCCAGAACACGGGTCTGGCTCATTGGCAGTTCGGTGGTAATGCGCTTCACTTTG
>JAJEFL010000054.1:0-4582 GCA_022820435.1 Rhodothermales bacterium | reverse complement strand
GGATGTATGCATCAGGGAGCAGGTGGCATTCTTCTTCAAGCAGTGGGGCGGGGTGTGCAAGAAGCGGACGGGGAGACTGCTGGACGGGCGCACCTGGGATCAGATGCCCGTAGGACCATGAAGGAGAAAATGTATCTGTTCCGCCGGATTATAACGGTTTTTATCCATCCTTTTCGTGGAATAAAACCCCTCTGGAGGTATCCGCGTGTGGAATGCGGCTGGTGCAGTGCGCGGACCGGGGCACTGCTCTACAGGTTCCTTCAGCCTGAACTCCCGTTCGATGGACTTTGCAATGAATGCTTCTGAAGGTATTATCCAAATCATATCAGACAATCCCGGTCCCGTGTGCGCACGTACGGATTCTGTCGGGGAAACCCGGGTCACTACCGCGATGATCCGTCGGGAACCGGAGAAATTGAAGCCGTATCCAAGTAGCTTGGACTGCTTGAAGATTCTGTTTGGCAGAAAAAAAGCTATCTTTCCGTACGTGTTCCCTGAGGGAAATCGTGAAGGACATTTCTGGATCTCCTGAAAAAGATTCCGCAAGGGAACCAAAATCAACCAACCTGATTTAAGTAAATGTGCAGGAACCATCGATGGACACGAATCGGCTCTACGAACTGCTGCGGAAACTGCAGAAGGACGGACTGAAGCCGGAGGAGACCAACGAACTAAGCAACGAGATTTTTAACATGGCTGGAAACAATGTTATCGCACAGTTCAATGCGAAGATGGACGCGGTACAAGCGCAGTTGTCCGGGATGCGCTGGCTGCTGGGAGTGGGGCTGAGCATCCTGGGGATCATGGTTGCCTACGGCACATCCTTTAAGTAGTGAGAATTATATCTCAGATTGTACATCATGTGAGACTTCTGATGTTTCGTCACCTGCAATTGGGCAATGGGTATCGAAATTTCCAAAAGAGCGTGACTCCTCAGGCTACTCACGTATAAGCCCTAGTTGTAACCGTGTCAAAGGGGATCGCGGCCTGAAGTGCTTGCGTGAGTGGCCCCGTTTGGCGGCCTGATCTTTAATGTTGACGAACAGTGGCTAAATCGTAGCATTCACAGAGGTCATTCAAATGTCCGGCTTATTACATCAGCCTCACCATGCAATGATCATGAAAAGTGAGCATTCTGAATTCCACTGAGTGTGTTCCAGAGTGGTATAGTTTCAAACGTGTTGATTCTGGCCCTGCCTTGTACTTCCATCCAAGGAGAACTCGGACTTATCACATACGAAATTCGTGCTGCAGTCGGATCTGTCTGACCAGAGAGACGGCTCTGCGGCCATTCATCCGACTCAGAAGGTTTGAGTAGTGGGGGCTGAATGGGCAGGTGTTGCAATGGCGGCCGCAGGCAAAACGGCTTGGTGCACGGGAATCCGAGCACTTTGTCCAGAACTGGAGGGAGATGGCGAAGCGGATTGGCACCATCTCCAGACACTCGCAGAACAGGAGGCCTGACTTCGACGGTCACCCCCCAAATGGAGATGTGCAAAGCGGAATTTTCGGAAAAAGTGAACACTGCATGTTCCCCTTTTTAGGGGAGAACTTTCAATCAACAAACAAACCCTAGCCTGAATTTCCAACAGGCAATTCAAAGTGACACTGTAGATGTGTTGGATGTCCTACAGTCAGATTTCTCCACCTTTTTGTCACTTTTTATCGTGACTATATTAAGAACATCAATACATCCATTTTTTCCTGGAGACAAATTTTCTCTATTATAGTGCACTTGTATCATTTTTCCTAGCGTTATTTCGATAACTGAACATTTAGTGATATGTTTATTATATATTTTATAATATAATAATACTTTTTCATGACATATCCAGACCAAACTCTCGCAATCTCATCCTTGAATACATCTGATGTTCCAAAACCTTGCGTGCAGAGTTGTCTCAGAAAAAACATGGTTGGAAATTCAGGCTAGATGTTGTATTTCGAGGATGATTCCTTCCTTGGAGAACACGGCTTAGCGCTATAGGGTTTTGCGATGGAGTAAAGACACGAATTATATGCCAGATAGCCAAGGATACTAAACACTACAAACGAGAGAAATGAAAAATTTGACCATAGAGCCTAGGAATGGGTTCTTTAAAAATAGGCGGTTGTCAAACCGTCGAAGTCAGGATAGAAATGCCCCATAGAACCTGCCCCCTGCCAAATACCCCCGGAGTATTCTTATTTATTCAGTCTTGTTATCGAATTCGGACAAAGCGCCCAATCTGAACGGAACTTTCCGAAGGCGAATCTGCAATCAGGCGATAGAGATAGAGTCCCGGCGGCAAAGATTCACCATTGAGTTCAATGCGCTGTGACCAACCGGCGGACATCGTACGCTCCGGAACGTTCATGACCCGCCTTCCGATGACATCGATCACTTCAACGCTCACCTGCGACTGCCTGGGAAGGTCAAACGTTAACTGCGTGGTTGTCCGAAAAGGATTGGGATAATTACTGTGCACCATAAATTTTTCGGGCAATGATTCCCGCGCATCCGTCTCTTCAATGGCAACCGTTTTACAGGTTTCACCCAGCACGAAGTCAAGTTTGTTTAACCACTCCTGGAATTCATTGTCCTGAGGGGCACAGAGTTCCTGCCCGTCAAAAAGAATGGCTTCAAGGTTGTCGAGTTGCATCAAACTCCTGGGCAGACTCCCGGTCAGAGCATTGCCGGACAGATCCAATTCTTCGAGTGCCGACAGTTGGCCTAGTTCCGGCGGAACCGTTCCGGTAAGCTGATTCTGGTTCAGGGATAATTTCATCAAACTCGAAAGCTGCCCTAACTCGGATGGTATGGCCCCGGTAAGTTGATTCCTGCCCAATTGCAGAGTTTGCAACTCTGAAAGCTGTCCAAGTTCTGGCGGAATGGAGCCGGTAAGCTGATTGTCATTTAAGGCCAATGCTTCCAATACCGGAAGCTGTGCCAATTCCGGTGGAATGGAACCGGTAAGCTGATTGAATTCAAACGAAAGCAACCGTAACCCTGAGAGTTGCGCAAGCTCCGGCGGGATGGATCCAGTCAGCTGATTAAGCCCCAGAATCAGTGCCTCCAAATCTACAAGTTGTGCCAATTCTCCAGGAATCGGGCCGGAAATGTGATTTGAGGCCAAGATTAAATTCCGCAATCCCAATGCTTTACCTAATTCTGCCGGAAGTACTCCCTCAAGATTGTTGCCCGGTAAAAGGATCCTCTCTACATTCCAATTGAAAACATGCACCCCGAACCATCTGGATAACTGCTCTATATTGGTGGGCACGGTCGTCGTGTTCCAGCCCGAATTTTCAATCCAGTCATTGCCATTTGTAGATTGAAAAAGAGCACTGAGCGCCTCATGCACCAGATCAACTCTCGCATTGATTTCGTAGAAGGCCAGTACATCGGGAGCATCCGTAAACGCGCCGTCACGAATTTGAACAGAGAAAAAGGCCCTGCGATTCGGAAGAACGTCGGCAGCAACTGAAAAACGAAACGTCACTGTCGCAGAAGCCTTGTTCCTCAGTGCTCCGATTGATTTTTTCGCATCAAGCAGGGTCATATACGGGTAGGGTTCCAGAGGAACCAATTCTACCGTTAACTGCTGAGCATCCGCTAAATAATTCACGAAGGTCACCTGAACTGTAACCTCTTCTCCAGGAGCAATTTCATTGTCTGCGTCATCATCCTCCCATGACCACTCCTTCACACGTACAGCCGGAAGCGTGACTGCCTTCAAACCGGCCTCCGCATTGACCATCCCTCCACTAAACTGCCCCGTATATTGGGGATTTTCTGCCTCAATATTTTCACTGGAAAGCCGCAATTGCTCCCGAAGCGAATCTGGTGACATGTCGGGAAATTGCGTTTTCACCAGTGCAGCAATACCGGCAACCAGCGGAGCGGATAATGATGTACCGGACACGGTATCATACTTGTTATCTGGAATGGTTGTCGTGATGTCTACCCCGGGAGCAAATATGTCAACTGTTCTGCCATAATTCGAAAATTCCGAGAGCTTCCGGGAATTCTGCTCTGTTGCACCAACTGAAAGCACCCGAGGGTGTCCACTTGGATAATCCCAATAGATGTCACTGTTCCGATGGTCATTCCCCGCCGCTGCCACAATCAAAGCTCCCATGTCTGTGGCCATGCTCAGGGATCGGTTGGCCAATTGTAATGCCGCACCTCCGGCAAACCCTCCCCAGCTTGTATTGATGATATCCGCACCGTTGGCTGCCGCATACAGGATGCCCCGAAACCCCCCACAGATTTCCTCTTCCTCACAGAATGTATTTACATGCATCAACTTTGCATTCCAGGCCGCACCCGCAATCCCGGTTCCATTATCGGTTACCGCACTTGCAGTACCGGCAACCGCTGTGCCGTGGCCCGTACCTTTAATCATATCAGGATCATCTTCAGGGGTGGGGTCATTGTCATTTTGATCTTGATTTCCCAGATTCACCCCATGTACATCGTCAATAAAGCCATTCTGATCATCATCTATACCATTTCCGGGAATCTCGTCCTCATTGGTCCACACATTCGCCAAAAGATCCTCATGGTCCCAATCTCCACCGGTATCTACAATGGCAATCA
>JAJEFL010000143.1:0-12281 GCA_022820435.1 Rhodothermales bacterium | reverse complement strand
ATGCGTCCGTAAATATCCGGGCGTCGGGGATGGCGTCCTGGCACGAATTGTGCCGAACGGGTTGTGGAGCCTATGTAAGACCTGTCATTGCGGAGCGCAAGCCTGCAACCGGGCAACGGGTGATGAAGCACCAAAAAGACTATGCAGTAAATTGTTACTGTTGAGCATCTTGCAAAACTCTCAACCTTGAAGGTTTTTGTTTACCTGAGTGCACCCAGGAACACTTTTCAGCTTGGATTATTAGTTTTGCAAGAACCTCTGATAGATATAATTCCCAAAGTAACAAAGGCTCAGGCAGGCACCGTCTGCGGGGCGAGCAGCGGGGCCAGAAAACGCCCGGTATGGCTTTCAGGAACGCGGGCGATCTCCTCGGGCGTACCCGAGGCAACAATGCGTCCGCCTTTGGAGCCGCCCTCGGGGCCCAGATCAATGATATGATCCGCACATTTGAGCGTATCCAGATTGTGCTCAATGATGACGACGGTATGTTGCGCATCCGCAAGCTGCTCAAATGCGCGGACGAGCTTCTGTACGTCTACAAAATGCAGTCCGGTAGTGGGCTCGTCAAAGATGTAAAAGACATGATAATTCGCCTGCCGGACCAGACAGCTTGCCAGCTTAATACGCTGTGCCTCTCCACCGGACAGGGTGGGGGCCGGCTGGCCCAGTTTCAGGTATCCGAGTCCAATTAACTGGAGCGGCAGGAGCAGTTTGCGCAGACGGGGCTGATCACTGAAAAATTCCAGTGCCTCGTCAACGGTCAGGTTGAGGACATCATGGATATTTTTGCCGTTATAGAGCACATGCAGTGCTTCCTCGCTGTACCGGGTCCCGTTGCATTCTTCGCAGGGAAGATGGAGATCGGCCAGAAACTGCATTTCCACGGTAACCGTCCCCTCCCCGTCACATTCCTCGCAGCGTCCGCCGGGGATGTTAAACGAAAAAAATCCAGGCTGATAGTTATGCAGTTTTGATTGGGGCGTTCGTGCAAAGAGATGCCGAATCACATCAAAGGCCTTCACATAAGTGACAGGATTGGAGCGTGAAGATCGCCCAATCGGCGATTGATCAACAATCTGGACCGCATTAATGCTTCGGTGCACCTTCATGGATTGATAGGGCAGGGAATCCTTGTCGGGAAAGTAAGACTCCAGATGCTCCTTCAGCCCCCGGTAAAGAATTTCCTGGACCAGTGTAGATTTTCCGGATCCACTGACTCCCGTCACACAGGTGATCACTTCCAGCGGGATTTTCACATCAAGGTTTTTGAGGTTGTGCAGGTTTGAGCCTTTGATTTCGACGCTGCGATTCCAATCCGGCCTGCGGCGTTTTTCAGGGAGGGGGATGGATTCGTGACCATTGAGGTAGGCGCCGGTTGTTGAGCCGGTATGCGCAAGCATTTCGTGGATGTCCCCCTGAAACATCAGTTCCCCTCCCCGGCTTCCGGACTCCGGCCCCAGGTCAATGATATGGTCTGCACTGCGGATCACATCGGGGTCATGCTCCACCACAATTACCGTATTTCCCAGATCCCGCATGCGCTTGAGAATATTCACCAGGCGCAAGGTGTCTCTGGGGTGCAGTCCAATCGTTGGCTCATCCAGAACATAAAGGGCCCCGACCAGGGCGCTTCCGAGCGCGGTGGCCAGACGGATACGCTGACTCTCTCCGCCGCTGAGCGTCTCGGATAACCGCCCTAGTGTGATATATTCGAGGCCGACATCAATCAGGAAGCGGAGGCGTTTGCGGATTTCGTGAAGCAGGACCTCAGAGGCTTCCTGCTCATACCGGGAGAGTTCAAGGTGATCAAAAAACTCTTTTGCCTCCTGGATCGTCAAGTCCATCACCTCTCCAATATGTTTTCCGCCGATCCGTACATACAGCGCATCTCTGCAGAGGCGTGCACCGTTACACTGAATGCAATCCCCGAAGCCCATGAATTTGGCATGATGGAAGCGGTAGGTCTTTTTATAGATGTCACGCTTCAGGCGTTCAAAGAAGCCAAAAATCCCGCCGTAGCCTGCCCCGTCTCCATGCCATAAAACATGCCTGTGTGCTTTGGAAAGATCCTCATACGGCATATCCGGGTCAATGCGCATCTTTCGTGCAAAGTTGAGCATATCCTTCTTGAAGGATTTCCATTGTGATCCTTCAAGGGGTTTGAAGACTCCCTCGGAGAGGGACAGCGCTGGATCCGGGATGACGAGGTCCTGATCCAGTCCCTTTGAGCGGCCGTACCCGTTGCAGGAGCGGCAGGCACCGAGCGAACCGGTGAACGAGAACAGTTTGGGATGGGGTTCTATGAACTCCATCCCGTCTGATTCAAGCCACTTGGAAAAGTCCAGACGGGATTCCAGTACATCCCGTGACTCTGCCGAAGGGATGAGGATAAAGCAGTCTCCGTTCCCCTCCCGAAATGCCAGCTCAACCGAATCCGCAATGCGGCTGGCGGTCTTGTCATCTTCCTTTTTGACCACAAGACGATCAATCAGAATCAGAGACAAACTCGCAAGTTCGGGGAGATCTTGTGGATGGCACTGGTTTAGGTCAAGAATCTTGATCTTTTTTTGTTCTGAGCGATCAATGACCCGGTGGAAGCCTTTTTCCTTGAGTACATCGATAAAAAGGGATTTGATCCCGATGTCCGGGGCCGGGCAGGTGAGATAGAAGCGTGTCCCGTCTGGCAGCGTATTCTGGAGGGTGTTGGCGACGGATCGAGGGGTGTCCCGGGTGACCTCTCTGCCGCTGATCGGAGAAATGATCTTGCCGATCTGGGCATAGAGCATGCGGAGATGATCATAGATTTCGGTCTGGGTCGCCACCGTTGAACGTGGATTTTTTGAGAGTACGCGCTGCTCAATGGCGATTGCAGGTGCAAGTCCCGTGATATAATCTACGTCCGGCTTATCCATCCGCTCCAGAAACTGACGCGCATAGGAACTCAGACTTTCTGTATACCGCCGCTGCCCCTCTGCAAAGATTGTATCAAAGGCGAGGCTTGACTTCCCGGAACCGGAGGGACCGGTCACAACGACCAGTTGCCGCTTGGGCAAGGTCAGGTCAAACCCCTTTAAGTTATGCTGACGGGCTCCCCGGACGGTGATGTAATCACGGGGACTTAAATGAGACATCCGAATTGAGATCAAACCCCCTTCTACGCCTGTCCGGCCGGTTTGCTCACGGAACCCGGCGGCAATGCATCTGTAGCAGGGGGATGCCGGTACGAGTGCTCACGTTTTTATATGATTTTTGTTAATCCGCTGGTCCTGATCGGATTAATTGCAGCGGTTCTTCCCTTACTCGTACATCTGTTTAACTTCCGCCGGCCGAAGCGTCTGGAGTACAGTTCCCTTGCTTTACTGCAGTCGATCCAGCGCGTGGCCGTGCAGCGCGTGCGTATCCGCAACTGGCTGCTGCTTCTTTTGCGGACATTGGCATTATGCGCACTGGTCTTTATGTTTGCGAGGCCAACGCTGGTTGGGTCGTCGAGCATGCAGTTTTTGGGTCGCTCGAATGTCTCCGCAGTTCTGGCTATTGACGGCTCATTGTCGATGATGCAGCGGGATGCGGAGGGAACACGTCTGGAGCAGGCAAAGGCGATGGCGCAGTCCATTGTGGGGGCCGCTTCTCCAGGGGATGAACTCTTTATCATGCGCACCGATGAGGAGCAGATGGACGCTGCGAATGATTTGACGGAGCTGCCGCCAACGTATGCGACTATTGCGGCCACCTCGGTAATACGGCAGGCCGCGGAATTACTGAATCAGGAAGCGACGCATCTAAACAGGGTGATTTACTATGTAGGGGATCTCCAGGAGTCCACATTGACGGATTCCGTACAGACACCGCTGAAGGAAGGTGTCCGTGTGATGTTGATTCCCGTTGGTGGAATGGAAGTGAGGGCGAATGTGGGAATTACCGATGTGCGCATTGTGAGCAGGATTGTGGATCCCGGTACACCGGTTGCCGTGGAGGCAACGGTGGTCAATCATGGTCGCTCTCCCATTGAGGACTATGCGGTGAGCCTATATCTGGAAGACAGGCGGGTCGCACAAACCAGTGTTGCCCTGGCCCCGGATGTGCCGGTCAGTGCAGTACTTCGGGGCGTACCGGAAACGCGTGGATGGACTGCAGGCTATGTGACGACGGAGGATGATGGACTTGCGGAAGATAATCAGCGACACTTTACGCTCAATGTACCGGAGCGAAGAGATATTCTGGTGGTGCAGGGTGCCCGGGCGCGGACGGAGCATGTGGAGCTGGCTCTTTCTCTGCGCAATCAGTCGGGTGGATTACAGACAACGAAAATTTCACAGCGCACACTGGCAGCGGCCCCGCTCAGCCGGTATTCGGCAATCTTTCTGGTGGGCCCGGATGCGCTCAGCAGCGGCGAGGTGGGCAGACTGGATCAGTATGTCCAGGATGGCGGAGGTCTGCTGATCTTTCCGGGTGCAGATCCGGCTCCGGTCAATGCACTCATGGAGATCTTCGAAGCGGGAAGGGTGACGATTCAGGAATGGGAGACCTCCATCGAGTCGGCAGACTTTGAGCATCCGCTGTTTGAAGGGGTCTTTACGGCTTCCGAGCGTACGCAGAGACTGGAGGCGGTGCGTGTGCATCGTGCCGCAAGATATGTGCCTGGAACTGCGGCGGAGCAGACGCTGATCACTCTTCTGGGAGAGGTGCCGCTGTTACAGGAAATCCAGTACGAGGACGGTCATGTCCTCTTTCTGGCGGTTGCGCCGGAGTTGTCATGGAGTGATCTGCCGGTCCGGGGTTTGTTTGTCCCTTTGATGTATCGGGCCGCACATTATCTGTCTGCCGGGGGATCGGTGCAGGGCGAAAAACTCCAGACCGGTCAGGAAGCTACAATCAGAATTCCTGCTGTGCAGGGACAAATTACACTGCAAATGCCCGATGGAACGCAGCAGATGCCGACCCAGCGCCAGGTCTTTGGTGCGAGTCTGATTACGTTTGAAGCGGATTCTCCGGGGATCACACAGGTGTGGGCTGGAAACCGCCCCGTGCGGCTTGTCAGTGTCGGGCTGGATCCCCGGGAATCCCGTCTGTCCTATGTAGATCCCGAAGCGGCGGTCGATCTGCTGGAAGGGGCGTTAGGAGTTCCGGTTGCTGTTCTGGAGGTGGATTCCGGGAATGAGACAGCGATGCGGCAGGCGCGTGGAGGGATAGAACTCTGGCGGCACTTTCTGGCGCTGGCACTGGTTCTTCTGGCAGCAGAAATGATGGTCGCGTCCCGCTGGCGGAGTCGTTAAGCATGGGACGAAGGTTACCTATTACAGGCGAGCCGCATCAGGAAACGGTCCTGCTGGTCGGCGCGGTGCATGCAAAAGGAAGTGGCGATGACTCGCTTGATGAGTTGGCGCAACTGGCGGAAACCGCCGGTGCATCCGTGATCGGACGTGTGAAGCAGGTTCTGCAGCGGCCGAATCCTGCGACCTATATCGGATCGGGAAAAGTCGGGGAGATTGCAGAGCTCGTGCAGAGCGAAAAAATCAACACCGTATTATTTGATGACGAGTTGAGTCCTAACCAGCTTCGGAACCTTGAACGGCTCATTGGCTGCAAACTCATTGACCGCCCCCAGCTCATTCTGGATATTTTTGCGAAGCGGGCCAAAACGGCGGTCGCAAAGACCCAGGTGGAACTGGCGCAGCTGGACTATCTGCGGACGCGGTTAACAAGGCAGTGGACCCACCTTTCAAGGCAGCAGGGAGGGATCGGGACAAGGGGGCCTGGAGAGACCCAGATTGAGACGGATCGCAGGCTGATCGGACAGCGTATGGCGACGCTCCGTGAACGCCTGAAGCGCATTGACCGGCAGCGTACAACCCAGAGAAGGCGAAGAGAAAAGTATTGTCGAATTGCGCTGGTCGGTTATACGAATGCAGGAAAATCCACCCTGATGAATGCCCTCTCTGAAGGTGGCGTTTTTGCGGAGGACCGGCTCTTTGCCACGCTGGATGCAACCACCCGTCAGTGGCCGCTTTCAAGTTCAACGACCGTGCTTTTGTCGGATACCGTCGGGTTCATCCGTAAACTGCCGCACAAACTGATTGAGAGTTTCAAGAGCACCCTTGACGAAGTGCGTCAGAGTGATGTGCTGCTTCATGTGGTCAGCGCCGCACACCCAAATTTTGAAAATCAGATGATGGTGGTACGTCAGACCCTGCGGGAGATCGGCGCACTGGAGATCCCGACTCTGCTCATCTTGAACAAGATTGACGCACTGGACGAACCCGCCGAAACTCTGGCGGTTCTGAAACGTGACTATCCCGAGGCAATTCCGATTGCCGCTCTGCGCGGAATTGGCCTGAATATGCTGACCCGCCGTGTGGAAGAGATGGTGCAGGGGACCCAGATAGAAGACTCGGCCCTGATTCCGGTTACGGATGGTCGTACGATAGCCGAAGTGCAGCGGCTGGGAAAGATTTTGAGCCAGGAATTGGTTCAGGTGAGCCGCCGTGGGGAAGTGCTTCAGGAAGAGGCACTCTATGTGCATTATCGCATCGCAAAGGATAAATCGGCCGAACTCAATCGCCTCCTCGCACCTCACAAAGGATTGGAGCGAATCCTGCAGGAGGTTATATGAAAAGATGGGCTGAATGGGGTTCGCAGCACGGTGCCATGAATTATGCTGCAGCCCAAAGGAACAAGTAGGGTGCAGGATGGTTACCCGTGTGTTGCCGGTACCTTGGAGGAGATCCACATCTTTGATGGTATCGGCTCATTGTGCAATAGAAATTCAATGCATACAGTTTAGTGGTCTTGAATCGGCAGTTCGGGGCTTGTGCAGTCGGAGCACTCGCATTACGGGTTTTGTCCCGTGATTGCGCGTTACGGCCTGCATCCGGCAAAGAGCGGCGGGCAGGCGCAGTGAAGTCCCGGCCCCATAAAGGTATCCATGAATAAATCAGATTACAGTGCTGGAAATATCCAGGTCCTGGATGGACTGGAGGCGGTGCGGAAACGCCCCGCAATGTATATCGGAGATGTGAACCTCCGCGGACTTCATCACCTCGTCTACGAGGTGGTCGATAATGCAATCGATGAAGCGCTGGCGGGGCACTGCGACCACATAGAGGTCCGTATCTGCGAGGATGGATCCGTTGAAGTCGTAGATAACGGCCGCGGAATTCCGGTAGGGATGCATCCGGAGCAGCAGCGTCCTGCACTTGAAGTCGTAATGACGGTGTTGCATGCCGGCGGCAAGTTTGATGATAAGACCTACAAAGTGTCGGGAGGGCTTCACGGGGTTGGACTCTCCTGCGTGAATGCACTCTCGCGTCGTCTGGAGGCAAGTGTATGCAGAGATGGATACCTGTGGGAGCAGGCCTATGAATGTGGTCAGCCGGTGGCGGATATGAAAAAGGTGCGGCCGATGAAGCCGGACGAAACAGCCGGAACCCGAATACGGTTCTGGCCGGATGAGAGCATCTTTCTTGACTGTGAATACCGGTTTGATACGATCAGCAAGCGCCTCCGTGAACTGGCATACCTGAATGCCAGAGTAAAAATCAATGTGGAGGATCTTCGCCCGGAGCGGGAAGAGCGGGAAGAGTACTACTTTGAGGGAGGTCTGCGTGAGTTCGTGGAATATCTGGATGAGTCGCGGACCCCGATCCACGAAGAGGTGATCTGCTTTCAGGACGAGGCAGGCACGGTTGAGATCGCTATGCGCTACAACTCGGGATTCTCCTCAAACGTACTGTCCTTTGTCAACAATATCCATACGCACGAGGGGGGCACGCATATTTCGGGGTTCCGGACGGCGTTGACGCGGACATTGAAGAGCAGTGCAGAGCGGAATAATCTGTTCAAGAATTTCAAGGGAGATTTGGCGGGGGATGATTTCCGTGAGGGGCTTACGGCGGTCCTCTCTGTAAAAGTGGCCGATCCGCAGTTTGAGGGACAGACGAAGACAAAACTGGGCAACTCCGAGGTAATGGGGCAGGTGCAGAGTATTGTCGGCGAGAAACTGGGGCACTGGCTGGAGGATCATCCGAAAGAGTTGAAGTTGATTGTGGACAAGGTGGTGATTGCGGCAACGGCCCGGCAGGCGGCCCGGCAGGCGCGTGCACTGGTTCAGCGCAAGAATGCGTTTGCTTCCGGCGGATTGCCGGGGAAGCTTGCGGACTGCTCTTCGCGGAAACCGGAAGAGTGTGAACTCTATCTGGTTGAGGGTGACTCTGCGGGCGGCTCGGCCAAACAGGCACGGGACCGGCATTTCCAGGCAATCCTGCCGCTGCGTGGAAAGATTCTCAATGTCGAGAAAGCCCGATTGGACCGTGTCCTGGAGAATGAGGAGATTCGGAATATTATCACAGCACTGGGGACGGGCATTGCGACTTCGGAAGAGGATTTTGATCTGGAGAAGCTGCGCTACCACAAGATCCTGCTCATGACAGATGCGGATATTGACGGTGCCCATATTCGCACGCTTCTTTTGACCTTCTTCTATCGTCATCTCTGTCCTGTGATTGAAAGCGGGCGGGTCTTCATTGCCCTTCCGCCGCTCTACAAAGCCAGGCAGGGAAAAAAAGAGGAATACTGCTGGTCGGATGAAGCATTACGTCAGGCAGTCGAACAAATGCAGGGACAGGCGAGCGGGAAAGTGGTGATCCAGCGTTACAAGGGACTCGGAGAAATGAATCCGAGGCAGCTCTGGGACACCACTATGGATCCGAAAATGCGGCAGTTGAAGCGTGTGACCATTGAGGATGCGGTGCATGCGGATCGGATTTTCTCGACGCTGATGGGAGATCAGGTGGAGCCGCGCCGCCGGTTTATTGAGCGCAATGCACGCTATGCCACCCTGGATGTATAGTCAGTCATGCCTGATGTCGGGGTTGTTGTTCCGGTCTATGAAGAGGCGGCCTCTCTTGCGACTCTTGCAAGGGAGATACGAAGCGGTTGTGAAGCGGGTGAATTGACCTTTGAGGTCTGGTTCATTGACGACGGCTCCCGTGACGGTTCCTGGGCGGAGATTCTGCGGCAATGCGAATCGGATGAACGATTCCACGGGGTTCGCCTTCGTCGCAACTACGGCAAGAGTGCGGCACTTGCTGCCGGATTTGAGCGTGTGAGTGCACGCGTTGTGATCACAATGGATGCGGACCTGCAGGATGATCCGGGTGAAATTCCGTCCCTTGTGGCGGCGGTGGATGCAGGAGAGGATCTTGTAAGCGGCTGGAAAAAGGTTCGAAAAGATCCCTGGACCAAAACCCTGCCTAGCCGCTTCTTCAATCTGGTAACCCGGATTGTATCCGGAATCCCGCTGCACGACTTTAACTGCGGGCTGAAAGCTTACCGGCTTGAAGTAATCAAATCGGTGAAGATCTATGGGGAGATGCACCGGTATATACCTCTGCTGGCGAAATGGGAGGGCTTTACCCGGATTGGTGAGCGGCGGGTAAATCATCGGAGCCGACGGCATGGTCAGTCAAAATTCGGGTTTGAGCGGTATGTCCGGGGCTGTCTGGATCTGATGACGGTAATGTTTCTGACCCGCTTTGGCGGGCGTCCCATGCATTTTTTCGGATCAATGGGGCTGTTGGCCTTTTTGGGAGGCTTTGTGATCAGTCTATGGATCACGATGGATAAATTTGTTTACGACAACCCGGTCGGGGACCGTCCCTCCCTTTTACTCGGGGCATTGCTCATCATGGTGGGAGTCCAGTTCATGTGCACGGGCTTTTTGGGGGATCTCATTCTGCGTGGGCGCATGAAAGAAAGCCGTCCGTACGAAATCACCGAGAGCACCAGGTGAGCGGGCTGCTTCCATAGTCAAGGTGGCGGCCGTTGGTGCGCAAGTCGGATTTCTGCGGCAACGGAGCGTCAAAGGTCGTTGTTTAACAGCAGGAGAGCCGATCCAAAATTTAACAGATCAAATCATGATCTTGGTTGAGAGAGGGCTCTGAACGATGTATCATCTGCGTCCAGATTCGCAGGGTTTAGTCCTGAGCGCCAAGATTGGGGATACCCCGGCTGAAAATCACCCGCTGATGTCCACCGCCAACCTTATTGCTGATGGCAGTGATCCTGTGATTATCGCTCAAGGGATCGTAGTTGTTAAGGATGCCTGTGATCTGTCTGGAAGCCTGGTCCATCACGATTGCCATGGGGGTATTGTGCTCTTCGTTGATTGTGTATGATCCGCCTGGCCCGGAAAGTGTCACGGATCTCAATAACGGGGCCTGCTCCTGTTGCAGTGGTATCACAAAGGCAAAGGAGGATCTCCCATCCCCGTGAGCAATCACCGGCATGGCAAAGGTCAGACGAAACAATGCATCTCCGCTGGCTGAATGTCCGGCAAGTTGCCAAGGTCCCGGCTCCCGGGGCAGTACAGGTACTGCGTCCACCTCAAAAATCGGTTCCAGAAAGGGCCTTGCGGCAGCATCTATTCCGCCCCACAGAAGGAGGGAAATTTCGGATGGTATGGAGGCGGATACCAGTGGAGGCGCTTCAACAGTGGAGGATTTGGATTGATAATGGTCAAGCGCCTTATTGAAACTATAATCACTAATCCACATAGGAGTGCAATAAGCCATTAGATCTTTGTTCCTGCCGGGGTCCTTCATGCTGCCATTCAAATAGCCCCAAGCCCCAACGGATGCGTCGGCATAGGGGTAATTCGGGTCAGGATTTGAAATATTAGTGGGACACGGCACATGCCTGAGAGACAGATTGTGTCCAAGTTCGTGGGCTATGATGGATGCATCCGGTTCTGCGAACGAGGAGTTTCCAGGTCTAAATGCAATGCCCCTCGCCCCCTCAGGATCGGAATGTAGTCCCATCCAGTACCCGCTGCCACTTTCCGCTGCCCGGTGCATCTTGGTGTAATGTAGTAGGTCAAGGGAACTTCTTGAATCAACGGTTACCGTAGCATGTGCGGTCGCGGATATATCCTTAATCGGTAAAAGTGTGCGCACATCCCACAGATTGGAGTGTCCATTGGGGTTTGATGCCATATTTTCGACTATCGTAACGATACTCTGATTCTCTGTGTGTCCGGTCGTTACAAAGGGGATGAGCGTAAGGTTGAGAGTGGGCACTGTGACGACATCAATAGACATCCGCCCTGTAGAAGGTATCCGCTTGGTTACTCCCAGATGATTCGGTACGGTGTCATCCGGATCTACTTCAATGACCATTTCGAGCCCTGGCTGGATGACACTTGCTGGAATGTCAGCACTGAGGGACAGGTGAAATTCATGCGGCCACACCTCGGTTGGGATCGGACCGGGTTTTCCGGTGATAGTTACCGTATGCTCCACCATGTTATTCAGGTAGAATGTAGCCACGGCTTTGGGCAGAGGTGTGCTGGCAGGTGTATTTGCCGTTGGGAATACTCGCAGAAATGCTGCTTCTCCAGCGATGAGGGGGACCGTATTGAAGAAAGGCAGGATCGCCTGGAACACATATGCATGCGGCGGTGCAGGCGGAGAGTCGCTGTCCATAACGGACACCGGGAATTCTGTAGTACTCATCCCTCCAGAGTCTCCGTCTGAGGCGGTGTGAGTCAGGCGTTCATGGTCGGTGTTCCAGTCTGAATCCGTTTCCGAAGTCAGTGTCACAGTCTGGTCGGTATTCCAGTTCTGATCTGTAAAAATCAGCCGTTTCGTACTTAACTTGAGGTCGGTGGATTGATTAGAATTAGAAATGCTCACCGTCACGTTCGCCGTCGGCTGTGTGCTCAGTTGTACGGTGTAGCTCTTGCTGCTGCCTTCATTCATCTCCATGCTTGAAACCGACAGGTTCAGTTCCGGTGTATCATCGTCGTGAATTGTCACGGCAACATTCCCGCTGACTCCTCCATAGTTGGCCCCTGATGCCGTGTGCACAAGTGTTGCGGACTCGTTTCTGCCATCGTCATCCGAATCTGCGGTGACCGTGATGGTCTGATTCCGGTTCCAGTCTCCCGGTGTGAAGGTCAGTCTCGTTTTGTCCAGAGTCAGAGCCGTACCTGTATGTCCGGTAATGTCCACGGTGACCGCTGCGGTCGGTGCACGGGAGAGTTGCATGGTATAGGTATTGCGATCTCCTTCGGGCACCGACACCCCTGCAGAGGAGAGTGTGAGCGCTCCCGGCACATCGTCGTCGTTCACTGTCACGGCGACGCTTCCGGTCTCGCCCCCGTAGTCGGCACCGGATGCGGTGTGTGCCAGGGTCGCCGTGTCATCGGTGCCGTCAAGATCATGATCGGCGGAGACCGTGATCGTCTGATCTTGACTCCAGTTCGAGGCAGTGAAGGTCAGGCTCGT
>JAJEFL010000207.1:0-8481 GCA_022820435.1 Rhodothermales bacterium | reverse complement strand
TTTGACTGCAGTTTCATTAGTATTTCAGACTTTACCCGAGGAATTGCGGAGTATGCACACGAATTGACATGGGATTACGAAAACATCAATAATTGGGACACGGTTCACTTTGCCACTGTGATCAATTCCGATCTTGTTCTGTTCGAAACGTACAGCAAGCAACTTTGAGTCACGACTCAAGATTCGAAAATCGAAAGGGAGAGAAAATTCCAATTATTGGAACCCATTTTCCTCTGAGTGCATATATTCAGTCAGTCGAAAAGTCTCCTCTGATCCTGAACTGTCTGGACAGACCTGATGAGTAAATCACAGAAATCCCCCACCGTCAAGCCTGCCACGCTGGAGCGAGGCGAGGCCCGCTATTTTCACGGGCGAGTGAAAATTCTGGATGATTTCAAGGAACTGCTGGGTAGGGCGAAGGCGGGGAATTCCGGTACATCTGTCCTGATCCAGGCGGCCCCCGGTGCGGGCAAGACCGCCCTGCTCTACGAATGTGCGCGGCTCGCACGGGCACAGCGATGGCATACCGCTAAGATTGATCCAGACGGATTGTTTGATCCGGCAGAGTTGAGCAAATCGTTGCGACTCCCGCTCCCCGCTAAGCGCCAGGAAACGAAGATGGAGTGGAATGTACAGGTTCTACATCGGGAATCCACATCTGAGCACTATCCCCCAACAACATTGGACATTCTTGAGTCTGGACGGAAGCCGCTACTGCTCCTGCTGGACGAGGCACAAACGACGGCGGCGGTCATTTCGCAATCCAGCCACGAACAGTTCACGAACGCATTGAAGTTTGTCAAGACAATTCACAATGGTGAAGTGGAGAGGCCCTTGATCCTGATCGCCGCCGGCCTGGGGACAACCGCGGCGGCCTTTGATTCCCTAGGGATATCAAGGTTTGATGCCGGCTGCCAGATCAACCTGGGGCCGCTGAGTGAAGGGTCAAGGCGGGCGGTCATTCAGGATTGGCTCCTGGAGGAAAGCGGCGCGAAGGACGATCCAACCCCCTGGATTGATGCGATTGCAGTTGAGACGCATGGCTGGCCGCAGCACATCATGGCGTATGCGTGGCCTGCCTTGAAGCAATTGAAGCTGACCGAGGGGGAGTTGACCCCAGAGGGGCTGGAAACGGTGCTGAAAGAAGGGCGGAAGGGGCGGATTAGGTTTTGTGAAGCGCAGACTCAAGACTTCCCCAGAGAGCAATTTCACTGCATCGCAAGAGTGATCGCATGTGCTCCATCCGGCACCAGTGTTGCGAAGATGGATCTTATGGCCTCCCTCCGCATGGATTACAATCATGATACGGCCGAGAATATCTTCAAACTGGCCCTGCATAAGGGGATACTGGACGAACGGAAGAACCGGTATGTAGTTCCGATCCCATCTATGCACGACTGGCTGGTTGACAACTTTATCCGTATCCCGGAACCGCTATTTCCCCCGCCACAACCCCAGCGCTAGCAGCCATGAATTGGAATGGTTGAGTTTGAAATTAGGGACACAACCAGTGAGGCGAAAAAGAAGCTCAAGGATTTCTTTGACTGCAATTAGTATTTCAGACTTTACCCGAGGAATTGCGGAGTATGCACGCGAATTGACATGGAATTACGAAAACATCAGTAATTGGGACACGGTCCACTTTGCCACTGTGATCAATTCCGATCTTGTTCTGTTCGAGACGTACAGCAAGCAACTTTGAGTCACGACTCAAGATTCGAAAATCGCAATGTAGAGAAAATTCCAATTATTGGAACCCATTTTCCTCTGAGTGCATATATTCAGTCGGTCGAAAAGTCTCCTCTGATCCTAGACTGTCTGGACAGACCTGATGAGTAAATCACAGAAATCCCCCACCGTCAAGCCTGCCACGCTGGAGCGGGGCGAGGCCCGCTATTTTCATGGGCGAGTGAAAATTCTGGATAATTTCAAGGAGTTGCTGGGTAGGGCAAAGGCGGGGAATTCCGGTACCTCTATTCTGATCCAGGCGGCCCCCGGCGCGGGCAAGACCGCCCTGCTTCACGAATGTGCGCGGCTCGCACGGGCACAGCGATGGCAGACCGCTAAGATCCAATTAGATGCGCTGTGGGACCCGACCACGCTCCTCCAGTCGCTTGGACGGAATAAGGAGGCGAAGCAGAAAGAGCACGGATGGAACGGGAAATTGGAAGGAGGAGGAGCACTACCGGGGTTCGGAAGCGTGAAGGGGAGCGGAGGGTATGAATCCAGGAAAAAACCTGCCCTTCGCAACACATTGGAGGTGCTGAAGGACGGGGAGGGGGCACTATTGCTCACTCTAGACGAAGCACAGATACTGGCGAAGCGCACGCCGAGTGAGCAAAAGCACCGGGTCACGATCATTCTTGATTCGATTCACAACGGCGGAGTGGAGAGGCCCGTGATCCTGATCGCCGCCGGCCTGGGGGCAACCTCGGCGGCCTTTGATTCCCTGGGGATATCAAGATTTGACCCCGGCTGCCAGATCAATCTGGGGCCGCTGAGTGAAGGGACAAGGCGGGCGGTCATTCAGGACTGGCTCCTAGAGGAGGGCGGCGCAAAGGGCAATCCAGTCCCATGGATTGATGCGATTGCAGTTGAGACACATGGCTGGCCGCAGCACATTATGGCGTATGTGTGGCCTGCCTTGAAGCAGTTAGAGTTGACCGAGGGGGAGTTGACCCCAGAGGGGCTGAAAACGGTGCTAAAAGAAGGGCGGAAGGGGCGGATTAGGTTTTATGAAGCGCGGGCTCAAAACTTCCCTAGAGAGCAACTTCACTGCATCGCAAGAGTAATCGCACATGCTCCATCCGGTACCAGTATCGCAAAGATGGATATTATTGCCTCCCTGCGCCTGGACTATGATCATGATACGGCCGAGAAGATCTTCACATTGGCCCTGCATAAGGGTATACTGGACATGCGGGACAACCGGTATGTGGTTCCGATCCCCTCTATGCACGACTGGCTGGTGGATAACTTCGCCCGTTATCGGGCCCCCTTATTTCCCCCTGACTACCCTAGAGAGAACGCTTAGCGTAGCATATGCTCCTCATTGAAAATTTCCTCAGCGATCCTACTTGCCTTCCTGATATATCTCAACTGAGATTGGGTGATTATGTGAACCAGAGGGGCAAGTTCTCCCTGATCAGCCCATTCCAGCGCTTTAATGTATTCCTTCCTGTCATCTCGGGTAATGACCAATGGAAAGAGTCCATTCTCCAGTAGAACCAGTGAAGCCAGTGCCCGTGCTACACGCCTATTACCATCCTGAAAGGGGTGAATCTGGGTAAACCGATGGTGAAGCCAGGCGGCCAACACCTCCCCCGAAACACCAGCACGAACATGGTCAGAGTACAGATCCATCAGTCGATCCATCTCGGACGCAACATGCTCAGGTGGACAATACGTATACGTCACACCATCACGGACAGGATTGTTTTCCTGCATTTTCCAGACACCTTTGATGAGGGGCAGGTCTCTATTTCGTCCGAATGCATCCTTCCCTTCAATACTCTCCTGACTTCGGAGCAGGCTCACCTGAAGTTCCTTGATACAGGATGTTGATAACTCCCGCTCATGCTTCACAAAATCATACAACCCATAAAATGTGTCCTTTTGGTCTCGCAGTAACTGCAGCACCAACTCTGGGGACGGATATATTGCGTCCTGAACGAAGAATCTTCGCTGAAACCCCTCCTTGATCAATGTCTGGTTCACCGAACGGTCAATATCATAGAGGCCCTCAATGATCCCGGTCTCAATCGCCCATTCTCTGCCCAATCTCTCCATAAAATCCAGGAACTGCGCACTCCCTTTGAGTTTTTGCTGTAACGCTTTCCATCTTTCCCGAATACCGGAAATTCCCGGCGCTCGGAGATCTTCCGGATTAACCTCAAAATCCTTAATCCCCGTGTCTTTATTCCAGATGGGATGAATCCTGCCGCTTGCCCGCTTCATCAAACTTCATCACTCCGATGGGCGGCGAAACTGCGCCCGCTTCCAGGTGAAATGAACCGAAATCCGATGCGAATACCCCAAGTCACTCACCAACCCTCCAAAATCTCCAAACCCATAATCCACCGACAATGGGCCTAAGCGTATCCCGGCACCGACCGAGGGAACGACATCCAACCCATAACTGTCCGTCTGCGCAATGCGGTTCATGCCCGCCCGGAGCGCCACAAGATTCCTAAAAGAGAACTCCCCGCCCAATCTCGGATGAAAAGAGATATCCCCCAGATTGAATGCATCCGCCTGCTGCCCGTCAAACGCAATGTCTACATCCAGACCAAACGTCAGCGTACTATGGGAACTGATCGGGAGAATCAGACCTGAGCCCAGACGAACGACGGGTAACACCAGAAAGGTATCCCCGGTCGGGAGTTCCTGATCAAAGACCTCCGTAAATGTGTAAGGGACACCGGTATTCGGGTTTGTTTCCTCAATTGAAAAGGCCGACGCATTTACACTCCAGCTCTGGAGCATCGTGGAGAGATCCTGCAACTGCACCCCAAGTAAAAACCGGTCTCCGTGCCACTGCGCACCTGCATCAAAACTGTAGCCCCACGCATCCGCAAAATCACCAATCGTACGGCGAATGATTTTCCCGGATGCGCCAACCGTGAACTGCGAATTGAGCCGTCGGGCATAACTGATCAAAAATGCCATGTCTGCCGCAGAGAAACTGGTGATGTACGACTCAGGGTTCGCTTTGGGCTGGTTCCGCTCAACATCCCACGCATTCAGCGTGTTTTTGATGTCGTTCACACCGCTTCGGAAAAAACTGAGCCCTACAGTGGAATTCTGACTGACCGGATATGCAATCGCCGCAAAATCAAACGACACAATCCCGGCAAAGCGCTCCGCATGCATATAGGCAACTTCGGGATACTCCGTGTGCGCCAAACCGGACGGATTCCAGTAGACACTGTTTACGTTCCGGGCCTGTGCAACATTTGCACCGCCCATCGCCAATGCCCGGGCATCAACTCCCCCGGCCAGAAAGTCTGCCCCATACTTGGCAATCCTCTGCGCCGATGCAGGAGCGCACCCAATCAGCGCAGCCAACAAAAAAAGATTAAGATGACGCAAGATCATTCAGTTCTACATCCTAAACGTATACACATAAACCCCTTGTACTGACACCGCGGTGCTTGGACTACAGAGGGTCTGGGGTTCTGAAGATTCGATTTCATTCGCTCACATGGAAATACCCTGTACGTTACCTGACGGATGCGGTTCAGGGTTTCGTGACCGTTTACACAAATTCACTTGGATTTACGCAGACGCGCCGCAAATGCCCCATCCATGCCATGACGATGCGGTAAGGTAGCCATGTACCCTGCCCCGGTTACCATTGCAGCGGGGAGAAAGTCCCCCGCGTGCTCGATCGTAAAATCGGGGTGGCGTTCCAGAAAAGATTGGACCTGTATTTCATTTTCCTCCGGCTCAATGGAGCAGGTACTGTAGACGAGAATTCCATCAGGCCGGACACAGTCCACGACTTTGTCCAGAAATCGCTGCTGTAATTTGATGAGATCCATCAGGTCCGCTTCGCTCCGTCGCCAACGCAGATCAGACCGCTTGCTCAGCACACCGGTCCCCGTACACGGGACATCCAGCAGTACACGATCTGCCTGCATCTCTGGAGGACTCAGAAGATCTACGACCCGAACATGAACATTTTTGAGGCTCTGGGCCCGTGCCATTTCCTCCACTTTCTGGAGCCGGTTGGGATGAATATCCCAGGCATGCAGCTGCCCGCTACCCTGCATCCGGCAGGCGGCCGCCAGCACTTTGCCCCCTGGTGCAACACACGTATCCAGAATCACCTCACCGGGTCTGGCATCCAGCAATTCTACGACCAGCCCTGCACTCTCATCATGCACAGAGCATTCTCCACGAGCCATATAACCTTTTCGCACCAGTGAACCCACCGAGGTGATGTGGAGATAATCCTCCAGAAAATCCGACCGGCTCACCCGGATTTCCTGAGCGCTGAACTCATGTAGAAGTTCTTCCGTGCTCATATGCATTCGGTTTACACGGATACTGTAGACCGGGGCTTCATTATTGCGCTGCAATAATTGAGTTGCCTCTTCGGTGCCAAAACGCTTCACGTATCTGCGAACCAGCCAGGTGGGATGAGACCAGCGGATCGCTAAATCACGGATGGGATTCCCCGTGCCGGGCACAGGCAGCGCTGCATGCGCCCGAACAACAGACCGGAGCAACCCATTGGTCAGCCCTGTCGGCAAATGCATAGACCGCGCCACATTCACGACCTCGTTCACCACTGCATGGGGCGGCTCCTTCAAAAGGACAATTTCTGCAATCCCCAAGAGGAGGAGCTGCTCCAGTGCCTGAGGAAGCGGCCGGGATTTATCCTTGAGGAAACAGTAGAGCAGAAATGATAAATACCGCCGCCAGCGTGTGACCGTAGACACGTAGGCAACGACCCTTGGCTTCGCACCACGATCAATCAGGCTCCGATAAGCCCCATCCTGCGTAATACGCAGTAAATGCCGCACCGCATCTCTGCGGTCATTCGGTGGCTCCACAGCCGATTGCACTATTGCCTTCATAAACACGTATACGCAGCATCCCCGATTCTGACGCGTATCTTGGACACTTTGTCGTTTAAGTCACAGATCATCGTACGTTTGTTGGATAAGCACCTTGCCTTGGAAAATGCCCATAACTTGTGATCTAGTTGGACAGACTATTTTCCGCACCCTCCCCACCAAACAACAGTAATGATGCATCTCCCACACGGTCTAATAAAAAAATCGTTATATTACGGTCCTGTGACCCGATCCACTTCAACTATCAATGATCCACATCCACTTCGTTCATAGTTGACATTATATAGATATCACGACAACTATTAACATGCTAAGCTATCCAGTGAATGCGGAAGTAATATCTGCATTGGACAATTTTCCAAAAATCGAAAATCTATTAGATCTCTCCGCAAATAACCGGAGTGATTTGGAAATTGTGCGACTCATCAACAATTTACCCGCCCCCAGCCCACGCCAACTCCTTCAGTTGATCAATGATCATATTGACTCTGCGGGAGATATTAGTAAGAATTTACTTCGTGAAAAGGATCCACTCTGCTTTCGCCGAATGTTCTCGGTACTGTACATGCTGGCATATATCAAGCGGATTGATGGACTTGATGTTAAGGGAACCGTGTCTAAATCTAACCGGATACATGACATTGATTTAGAGTTAAATTCAAACCGAGCCAAAATAGAAATCTTCTGTCCTATAGATTTTTTCGGATTCCAGTTCGTTAAGACATATTCTGAGCCTGAGTTCCGGTATTCCAGATGCAAAAGAGGCTTTTCTGTGTCCGTAAAATTATTGGTAGCAGAACCTTCGGGGTTTCATGCACATAAAATCCCGAATGATGACAAAACCCTACGGACATGGCTGAAAAACTTACATCACGATGTTAACGAATGGCTCCCGAATGCCGAGGAGGGAAGTGAACGAGAATTTGCGGAGATTAACGATGTATTTTGTCTGAAAGCAACATTGGAAGAAATACACACGAACCCCGAACACCGGTACGTGCAATTTATCGAACCAACGAGATCAAATGATACGCGGCATTATTTTGAAAAGCCACTGAAGGTGAAAGATACAGCCCACTCCCAAATAGGTAATAAGATCAAAAGTAAACTTGAAAAACGTCAATGTGGCGATCCGTCACCAGATTACCTTCGCATACTAGTGGTTGATTTCAGACTCATGGATGTCCTTGATCCAGACTGGTTCTGTTGGCCTCGCATCGCTGAACGAATGACTGAAACAGTGCAAACCCTTTCAGATTGCATTAGCCCTCCGATTCCATTTGATGTTGTGATTCCTGCCAGATTAGATTTTGATTGTTGCTTTGGCGAAGCAGTATTGCTTGATCAGGATCGGGAAGCAGAAATGACTGCATTGCTGCAGGCAACAGGACTTGATCGAAAATGCCAGCCTCTGAAGAAGGAACTATTACCGCCCGAACTCATGCAGCGTTTGATGGATAGGGATGATTCTGACAATTATTCCTTTTCTTATACTTGAAGAACCTCCAACTGAATTACCCAGTATCTCTAATCTTTCAGGAGAGCAATTACGTGACCAATAGGACCTCACATCTTATCACCGCCCCCATAACACAGTATGTCATCTCAACAGCATACTTAAATGGAATCCCATTGAACATTACATCTTCAACCCAAGTACACCAGAGATGGATCGGTTGAACATAGGATCAACCTATTTTGTCCCCTTCATAACCTACAGAACAGCACCACCTCTCTCTCAAATCAATCATCGGTTGTTGGAGTTCCCTAAACGGAAATCACAAAGATCTTGAATACATGGACAAGCATTTTTCAGCCCGACATGGTTATCGGCCAACCAGCACACCTATCACTGTCCGTGAAGATGCGCCAACATCTCTGCGTGAAGCAATTGTCT
>JAJEFL010000071.1:0-23608 GCA_022820435.1 Rhodothermales bacterium | reverse complement strand
GGGATCTTTTCCATAAAACCGCTGCCCGGATTCTTTGGCGGGACTCAAAGCCGCAGTCAGTTTTCCCGGCGAACGGCGGATCCACCGCAGGTATACCCTAGTACCGGATCAGATCAGCAGTTGATCAATCACAGGAGGATTTTCTTCAATGGAATGTACCCTTCACCCGGCCTGCAGAAACGATTTCACCTCGCCGGTAGACAGACTGTTCTATGTGCACCTTCCGAACGGTTTTGCGGTTCAGTCCGATCAGGAGATGAGACCTGTCAGCCCATGGATAAAGTGTGAACACAGAATTAGACCGTGCAGCTGCCTGTCATAAACGGTGAAAAATCTGTTTTTGACACTTTTAAGGCCGATGAACATCCCTTCTGCAGATAGTTCCCGCAATCTAATCCTGAAAAATCAATCCCAAAAGTGCTGTCTGGATTGTATCCGAGGGCTGTTGTAGGTTGACTATGGTGAGGGACGCTCTACAAGGTCATAGAAGGTGGTTATTTCTTCATAGGCGGCTGCACGCGTCCTCAGGTTTGCATAGCCGCGCCACAGGATGGCGGGGCCAGGCGGAGGATCGTGATTGCGGTTCATGTAGCCGCCCATCATTGCTACGAGCAAGATGGCCGAAGCAAGATGATTGCTCTCCGGAAGGTTATAACTGTTGGCGTACACCCGAATCATCTGCAACTCGGACTCAGTAAAAAGCATCTTCGCCGGCAGTTCCTCGGCCATGTGCCTCAAAAACTTCATCAGCATGATGATCCACGCGGTAACCATATAGAGCGTGAGTTCAGGGTGCAAATACTGGACATCCTGCATTTGCAGCTTCTCTACTTTGCAACCAGTCTTGAGGATCTGGAAAGTACCGTCTAAATGCCTGCGCAGGTTGTAATATCCAAACATCTGTTCCGCCTCTTCCAGGCTCGTGACTTCTTTCGTGGTCAGCAGGTAATATTCAAGTGGGACGGTATTTTCCGGCGGATAGAGTTCGCGCAGGTGTATTCCCCAGACCTGCACGGGGGACTGCGTGTGGTTCTTGGTCGGAGGCAGGGTCACGTTCCGAAACCGTACCTGCATCTGCATGTTCTGTGGTACTGCGCCTTTATGGGTAGTCCGACTTGATTTCCGCCAGTGACGCAGCGCATCCGCCTCCATGCGGATCACGCCTGCCGGCGCTGCGCTGCTCATCGTCTTGAACAGCGTTTCCCCGTCCCTGCCCAATTCCCGGTCTTGTCTGGTGCGCACCAGCACATGCGTTCGCTTGAGTGTCTGCTGCGACGACAAAATCTCGAATGCATCGGCATCCCGATCCATTACAGAAAACACCTGTGTCTCATCTGCTAAGTCAGATGCTGCCTTATCAATGTTCCGTAGCCCGTATAGCCAGTTGCGGGTCTTAGGGGTCTTTTTTCCATAGGCACAGCGCAGTATGCCCAGCGGTAATCCATTCTCGTTCAGGGCAATTGCCGCATGCATGCGCACCCCGCTGGTCTCGGCAGATGTCGGTTTCTTTCCCGTGGCGGTCCGGCTCTTTGACTGCGTACTGAATGAGATCAAAGTGTCGCCCTGCACACACAAGACCACCGGCTGGGTTCGCATTCGTTCTATCGTCTGCTGCCGGTGCGGTGCCAGAATACTTTCCGGGGTATCCCCGAATTGGTCAGCATTTTGTGTGAATCGCCAGGCGGCGTTCACCGCCGAAGAATCAGGTTCAGGAATTATGCTCATGGAATCTCTCTGTTGAACCTCTTGCAAAACTCCCCATCTTGAAGATTTTTATTGACCTGAGGGCATCCAGGTACACGTTTCCGTCTAGATTACTTAGCTTTGCAAGAACCCCTGTTGGAGTAGTCACCAACGCTGCAGATGTGATTAAACGGGCATTGAGTTCCAGCTCGTACGGAAACATCTTTTTAGATTCTAAAATCATGTATGCTTTTCTCTGAAGTCACTTAAAAGTTTCAATCCGGGAGAAATATGTAGAGTCAGGCTTAACCGTCAATGCTGTTATCCCTGGGATGCACTTTGAGACAGAATGGGCCAGATATCTCATACGGAACGCAGGAAAAACCTCCGAAATCGCAGCATGCAGCAAGCACAAAGCATCGCATACTTTTTCCTCAAATACTTACAGGGAAGGGCAAAGAACCAGGAAAAATCACCGAATGTGGGCGGTGAGGGATTCGAACCCCCGACCTCCTGCTTGTAAGGCAGGCGCTCTAAACCAACTGAACTAACCGCCCAGAGAGCGGGAAACGGGAATCGAACCCGCGACCTTCAGCTTGGGAAGCTGACGCTCTACCGATTGAGCTATTCCCGCGAAAGGAAGCAAAATAACTACAAGGTGCGTAAAAGGCAAGATGTAGGGCTTTGCAAGTGCGAATCAAGTACCAGACGGACAAGATTCTACAGCCCGGTTTATCTTACAAGAACAAATAGAGTTCCATGAAACGTACTTATCAACCAAGTCGCCGGAAACGTCGCAATAAGCATGGATTCCGTTCCAGAATGGCAGATAAGGATGGCCGCAATGTGCTGGCAAGACGCCGCCGGAAAGGTCGCAAGAGTCTTTCCGTAAGCGACCGTTACGTTGGCAAATAGTGAATGACGACAGTTGCTGAGCAGCGGTTTCCGCGTTCGATGCGACTGAAGCGTCGGCGGTTGATTGCGCCACTTTTTGATCGGTCTGCCCCCGATACCAGATCTCTGGCGGCCGGAGGCATTCGAATACTGTATCGTTTTGTCCCCCGCAGTATGACCGGGACCGATGCGCCCGTACAGGTCGGGTTTGCACCCGGCCGATGCAGGAATGCAGTGCAACGCAATCATGTGAAACGCCAGATGCGGGAAACCTGGCGCAGACACCAGCATCTGATAGAGGGCCATGCCTCTGCTGCAACGCAGACACTCACGCTGATGGTGGTCGCACGCAGTCCGGACCGCACTCAAAGGCTTTCCCATGACCTCTTACAGGCGATGCACCTTTTGCATCAATCATTAAACAAGGTAGATTAACACGTGGACCGGAATACGATAATTGCAGTCGTGCTGATCACGGCGATCATGATCATGTGGATGATGATGATGCCTCCCCCAACGCCCCCGGAGCCGGTGGAGGAGGTGCGCGAACCCTCTGCCCAGGAGGTGAATCCGCCGGCAGATGAATTTCAAGCGGGGCAGGCTGCACCAGATTCAGCCATTCTTGCCGTTTCAGATCCCCCGATCCCTGTACAGGCAGCCCGGGTGATCACCGTGGAAACGGATCTGTATACCGCAAGGATCACAGATATGGGGGCAACGCTGAAAAGCTTTGAACTCAAAGAGTACTTCAAATATGATCAGGTCAGCCCGATTCAACTGGTTGACAGCACGGGTCCCGGGGCGATCAGTGTCGGGTTCCAGTCCCCCGGGGCACGCAATATTGATACGCGAAGCATCCTGTTCGTACAGCGTGATCCCAGAGACAGGATTGATGCAACAGCGAGCCCGGCCACGGTGGAGTTTGAAGCGGCAGTCGGTAGCGGCCGCCTGCGTCTGACCTATACGTTCACGCCGGGAGACTACGAGGTTGGTCTGGAGGTCACTCACTTCAATGCAGCCGGATTCCAGACCGCCGAAGGGTACGAGTTGGTGTGGAATGGGGCAATCCCGTTCAGCGAAGATGTGGATTACCGAAAAGAAGAAGTCAATAAGGTCGGCGCATATGCGCGGAGCGGGAGTGATGTAGAGGGGATTACATTGCAGAGAGACCAGATCGTGGATCGGACGCTGCGGGGCAATGTGTCCTGGGTTGGGGTGAAGAACAAGTACTTCGGTGCCGTGATCCTGGCGGATGATCCGGCAAGAGAGGCCGAACTGATCGGAGAGCGTTTTGGGGAGGCCGATGATCCGGAGGTGGCCGTTGACTTTCGTGCCAGCCTGTTTATAGGGGCACCCGATGAAGCACCGGATCTTTATCGAATCTATCTGGGGCCCCTTGAATACCGGAAGATCAGCCGCTATGATGGGGTCTACGGCATGGTGGACTATGGCTGGGATGCGTTTGAATGGATGACCAGACCGCTGGCCATTGCGGTATTCATTCCGGCATTCGGATTCCTGAGCAGTATCATTGACAGTTATGGTCTGGTGATCATCATCTTCTGCCTTCTGATCAAGGTGGTTCTGCTTCCATTAACGCTAAGTTCCTATAAGAGCATGGCGAAGATGCGGGAACTGCAGCCCAAAATGCAGGAGATCAAGGAAAAGTACCCGGACAACCCGCAGAAGCAGCAGGAGGCCACCATCAAGATGTATCGTGAGTCCGGTACCAATCCCCTGGGTGCCTGTCTGCCGATGTTGCTTCAGTACCCGATTATCATTGCGCTGTGGCAGTTCCTGCAGCAGTCCATCGAAATACGTCAGCAGGGATTTCTGTGGGCCCCTGACCTGTCCGCCCCGGATGTGATTTTGAATCTTCCGTTCGAAATTCCGTTCTACGGGGATTTCGTCGCAGGCTTTACAATCCTCATGGGGTTGTCCATGATCCTGCAGATGCGCCTGCAGGCAACCCCTGCCTCCGGACCGCAGGCGAAGATCTTCATGTATATGATGCCGGCAATGATCTTTGTGATCTTCAACCGACTGCCGTCGGGACTAAGTTTATATTATTTCTGCTACAACGTTTTTTCGGCGGTGCAGCAGCAGTTCATCAATAGATCCATGAAGAAAAAGGCTGCGACAGAAAAAACCGTGACCAAAAAGTCAGGTAAAATCAAGCCGGTGAAAGGGGTCGTTAAAAGTTCGACCAGACAAAGACGGAAGTAGAGACATGCTCGCCCAGGATACGATTGCGGCGATTGCGACCGCACCCGGTCTTGCGGCGCTCTCCATCATTCGGGTGTCCGGATCCAAAGCATGTTCCGTCGCCTCCGGCTGCTTTGCAGGGCAGGACCTGGAGGCCGCCGCATCCCATACCGCACATGTTGGAATCTGGAAGGATATTGAGGGATCCAGGATTGATCAGGTCGTTGCGACCGTGTTTCGTGCACCCCGCACCGCAACGGGAGAGGATGTGGTGGAAATCACCTGTCACGGTGGCGATTATGTAGCTGCACGGGTACTGGAAAGCCTGCTGGAGCAGGGGGCGCGGCCGGCACGGCCGGGCGAGTTCACGCAACGGGCATTTCTGGCAGGAAAAATGGATCTCGCACAGGCAGAGGCCGTCGCGGATCTGATCCATGCATCCAGTGAGCAGGCACACCGGATTTCTCTGGCCGCCTACGAGGGGCACTACTCGGAAGGATTGGAAGCGCTTCGCACCGCAATCCTTGAATTGTGTGCACTGGCAGAACTCGAAATTGACTTCACCGACGAGGATGTGGAATTTGCAGACCGGGCATCACTCCGCAATCTGATTAACCATGCACTGGCACAGGTGCAGGAACTCCTTGATTCAACAAGACTCGGGACCGTGGTAAGAGAGGGAGTCCGTGTCGTGATTGCCGGGCGACCCAATGCGGGGAAATCCACACTGCTGAACAGCCTTGCGGGGCGTGACCGGGCCATTGTAAGCGAGCAGCCTGGAACAACCCGGGATGTTTTGGAGGTGGATGCCGAGTTCGGGGGACTGCGGTTTCGATTTATGGACACCGCCGGGCTGCGAAAAAGTTCAGATTCCATTGAGCAGGAAGGGGTGCAGCGTGCCTACCAGATGATGAGCAAAGCAGATATTGTGGTGTATGTGTATGATCTTGTCTGTGGATTGACGGGCGAAGATCATCAGGCATTGAAGAGACTGGAGAACACGTCGGTGATTTTGGTGGCGAACAAAGCAGACCTGATGTCAGGGGTAAAAGGAGAGGGGCTGCCGCTGACCGCCATCGGCGGCCCTAAAGCAGTGGAACCGCTGGTTCATGCACTGCAGCAGCAGGCGGTACGGATCTATGGGAATGCGGACATATCCAGAACGGTGATCAATGCACGGCATAAAACCCACTTAAAGAGTGCACATCAGGCACTTCTGGAGGCAGGAACTGCATTGAATGCAAATCAGCCGCCGGACATTTTTTCGTTGGATTTGCATGCTGCCGCGCGTGAACTGGGGATGATCACAGGGGTTATCACCAATGAAACAGTACTGAGCACCATCTTTTCGAGATTTTGTATCGGCAAGTAGTGATGTGATGGATTCAGGGTTCGACATTATTGTGGTTGGCGGCGGGCACGCGGGGACCGAAGCGGCGGCGGCCGCCGCCCGTATGGGTGCTCGCACGCTTCTGATTACCATGAGCCTTGAGGCAATTGGCCGGATGTCGTGCAATCCGGCAATTGGCGGGATTGGGAAAGGGCATATTGTGCGGGAGATTGATGCATTGGGCGGGGTTATGGGGGCTGCAGCAGATGCAGCCGGGATTCAGTTCAGAATGCTGAACCGCCGCAAAGGACCGGCGGTGTGGGGGCCAAGGGCACAGTCAGACCGGATTGAATACGCAACCTTCGTCCGGGAGGCACTGGAAAAACTTCCTGACCTCTATATGCGTGCCGACATGGTGACTTGCCTTGCGATAGAAAACGGCCGGGTTTGCGGGGTCCGGACCCGGCTGGGCCGCACCTTCGAAGCAAAGGCCGTAATTCTTACCAACGGTACATTCATGAACGGTTTGATTCATGTCGGGGAGCGTCAGTTTGGAGGCGGGCGTATGGGAGAGCGGCAAAGTACAGGACTGACCGGGCAGTTGCATGAACTGGGGTTTGAAAGCGGCCGGCTCAAGACAGGCACCCCGCCACGCATAGATGGAGATACCATTGACTACACTGCGGTGACCGAGCAGCCGGGAGACGAAGATCCAATGCCGTTCTCCTTTATGACGGATGAATTAACACAGGATCAACTCAGCTGTCACCTTACCTGGACGAATCCCGAGGTGCACACGCTGCTGCGAACGGGATTTGAGCGAAGTCCGATGTTTGCCGGACGGATAGAGGGGACAGGTCCGCGATATTGCCCGTCCATTGAAGACAAGATTGACCGGTTTGCAGCAAAGGAGCGCCATCAGCTCTTCCTGGAACCAGAGGGCCGGCGAACCACGGAGGTGTACGTAAATGGATTTTCAACGAGTCTGCCGGAAGAAATCCAGGAGCAGGCATTGCGCAAGGTGCCCGGTTTGGAGCAGGTTCATATGCTGCGCCCGGGGTATGCGATTGAGTATGACTACTTTCCCCCGCACCAGCTTCAATACTCTCTGGAGACGAAGAAGGTTCGAGGATTGTTCTTTGCCGGGCAGATCAACGGTACGACCGGGTATGAGGAAGCCGCCGCACAGGGGCTCATGGCAGGGATCAATGCCGTCCGTGCACTCGGTGCGGAAAGCCCGGTGATTCTTCGCCGGTCGGAGGCCTATATCGGTGTCCTGATTGATGACCTGATTGCCAAAGGGACCGAGGAACCCTATCGGATGTTCACCTCCAGGGCAGAGCATCGCATGCTGCTTCGTCAGGACAATGCAGACGAACGGCTCACTCCTCTAGGGCAGCGCCTTGGACTGGTATCCGAAGCCCGTTATCAGCGAATGCAAATACGCCGGAACACAGTGAAAACAATCATTAACCGGCTTTCAGAATATACAATTCACCCAAAATCATGTAACTGTTATTTGAAAAAAGCAGGAACATCTCCGATCAGTGAACCGGTCAAGGCAATTCAGATTGTACGGCGTCCCGAGGTTGGTCTCGGTGATCTCCTGGAAGCGGCCGGAATTCGGAATGAGATTGTAAACCCCGCACCGGGGCTGGAACCGGTTGAGCAGCTTGCAGAAATCTCCATCAAATATGCCGGATACGTCGCAAGACAAGAGGAAGAAGCAAAAAAGATGGCCGCCATGGAGAGTCGGAAAATTCCCCGAAGTTTCAACTTTGCCGAAGTCAACAATATTACCCTGGAGGCAAGGGAAAAATTAAGCAGGATTCAACCCGAAACCCTTGGACAGGCCTCAAGAATCAGCGGGGTAAGCCCGGCCGACATCGCCGTTTTGATGGTTCTGCTGGAGCGGTGAGGTGATGGAGGCGAAATATATTGCTCCGCAATGTTTCACGTGAAACATTTTTCAGTTGCCATGCAATCCTGCCAGCAGGAAAAACTCCAGTCCTATGCCAGGCTTCTGCAAAACTACAACCAGCGGCTGAATTTACTCTCGAGGCGCACAATGCCGGAGGGGTTTTGGGGGCATATTCAGGAGTGTCTGGTATTTGCCGAACTTGGCTTTTCCCCGGGATCTTCGCTCGCTGACTGGGGCACCGGAGGAGGATTGCCGGCCATTCCCATTGCGGTTATGCTTCCCGATGTGAAGGTGTATGCAGTGGATGCGGCGCAGAAAAAAATTCGTGCCGTCAATGCATTCAAGCGAAAACTAAGCCTGCCGAACTTATATCCATGGCATGGCCGGGCAGAGGACTTTCCGTTTACGATTCAGCACAGTGTGTCACGGGCGACCGCCTCACTTCGTGTTCTATGGGATTGGCACACGCATGCTGCAACACCGGAGGGGAGTCTCTATTGTCTCAAAGGAGGAGACATGAGCAGAGAGCAGGAGGATCTGGCTGCGGCTTATCCGAAGGCGAAAATCAAACTTCGGCCGGTGCAGGACTCTCTGCGGTTTGTTGTTCAGATTCGGTCATTTTCGCCGCCAGCCGGCAGAGAATCTCGTGAGCCGCCTTTACCGAGGGAACCGTCTGCACAATAGCACGCATCTTCCCTGCCTTCGATTCCTTAATCACATACGTATTGGGAAGCGCGTCAAGTACTTCCAGAAATGGATCAAATATTTCTGTATAGAATCGCTGATCCTCCGTATTCTTTGGCAGACGCAAAAACAGGCGCTGGTTACGAAATGTAATTCGCGGAAGATGCAGCGTCTGCCCGATCAGGCGCATACGGGCTCCCAGGAGCAGTTGACAGGCTGGATCTGGAAGTGGGCCAAATCGGTCTCGGAGTTCTGCTTCCAATTCGTCAAGTGCGGACTGACTTCCGGCTTCTCCAATTCTGCGATACAGGGCCAGTCGTTCAAGATTATCCACGACGTAGGCTTTGGGAAGCGAGACGTTCGCTTCAAGATCAATCGTCGTATCTGCGGTCAAAGGGAGTTCCGTATCCTTGAAGAGTTCCGAAAAATCCTCTTTGCGGAGTTCCTGAACGGCTTCGTCGAGCATGTTGTAGTAGGTACTGAGCCCAAGGTCCGCAATAAAGCCACTTTGCTCACCACCCAGAATATTTCCCGCCCCCCGGATATCCAGATCCCTCATGGCAAGCAGGAATCCACTCCCCAGGTCGCTGAACTGCTCCACGGCCTGCAGGCGCTGCCGTGCATCCCGGCTCAGGGCGTGAACGGAAGGGACCAGCAGATAGCAAAAGGCCTTACGGTCACTGCGCCCGACCCGCCCGCGTAACTGGTGGATCTCCGCCAGCCCAAATAAATGTGCCCGATCAATGATAATTGTGTTGGCGTTCGCAATATCAAGTCCATTCTCCACGATGGATGTGGATAACAGAACATCAAACTTATGATCAACAAAGTCGGTCATCACGCGCTCAAGTTCTGTCGCATGCATCCGGCCGTGACCAATACGAAAGCGGACACCGGGAACAAGGTCCTGTAACTTGACCAGCATGTCTCCGATGGAGGCCACGCGGTTGTGAATAAAGAAGACCTGCCCTCCGCGATTGACTTCATAAAGAATCGCATCACTGATGAGCGTCCAGTCGGAAGAATGGATTTGCGTCTGAATGGGTTGACGGTTCGGAGGCGGAGTCCCCATGATAGAAAGATCACGGGCACCGATGAGAGAAAATTGCAATGTTCGCGGGATTGGGGTTGCGGTCAGGGTCAGCGTGTCCACATTGACACGCAGTTCCCGAAGCTTTTCTTTGATCCGAACCCCAAATCGCTGCTCTTCATCTAGAATCAGAAGTCCCAGATCCTTGAACGAGACATCTTTGGAGACCAGTCGATGGGTTCCAACCAGAATGTCCACCTTGCCATTTTGCACCTCTGTGAGGAGTTTTTTCACGGCTGCCCCGGTAATGCGGCGTGAGAGTACTTCAACCCGTACAGGGAACTGCTCAAAACGTTTGCAGAATGTGAGATAATGCTGCTGTGCCAGTACGGTCGTGGGGACTAGTAACGCAACCTGTTTTCCGTCCTGCACCGCTTTGAAGGCAGCACGCACCGCAACCTCCGTTTTCCCGAAACCTACATCGCCACAAACCAGACGGTCCATGGGAATTGGAGACTCCATGTCCCGTTTAACCGCTTCCGATGCTTCATATTGATCCGGGGTATCCTGCCATGGGAACGAGGCTTCTAATTCTTTTTGCCAGATCGAATCTGGCGAAAAAGCATGCCCATCCGAAGATTTACGCTGAGCATAGAGGCGGATCAGGTTTCGTGCAATATCCTTAATTCGCTTTTTGGCCCGGCTTTTGGTGCGCTCCCATTGCCCGCTTCCCAGCCGGGTCAATGCAGGGACATTCCCATCCTTCCCCGCATATTTGCTGATCTTGTGAAGTGCATTCACATTCACGAAGACGACATCATCGCCTGCGTAGATCAGTCGCACAGATTCCTGACTTCGCCCCTTGATCTTAATGACCTTAAGTCCCGCAAATTTGCCAATTCCAAATTCCTTGTGCACCACATAGTCACCGGGCTTCAGGTTTTGCAGTTCCTGGAGACGGATTCCGCCCGTACGGGCGGCCTTTCGGGTGCGGGGCCGGAAATAACGTCCGAAAATTTCGTGGTCGGTATAGACAGCAATGCCGGTGTGCGGGAGTGTAAATCCGCGGTGCAGGGATGCCACCAGGAAGGTGATTCTGCCAGAGTCCAGCAATTCCTCCAATAACGATTCCAGACGCTTTTGCTGGGCGGCGCTGTCACAGATAATATAGGTATGTTTTCGTCCGGGTGCGGTCAAATCCGAACGAACAAGATCCATCTGGCCGCCGAAGGAAGGTTGTGGACGGGTGCTCACCGCAATCACGGTATCGGAATTTGCCGCCGCTGCATGAAAATGAACCCGGGGTCTGGAGGCGCAGGCACGGGCGAATGCATCTGGTGTCAGATACCGTGATTCGGGGACCGGGCACGCTGCGCCAGCCTGTGTTTTTGACCTGTATTGTGTTTGAACCGTCTCCCAGACGGCCGCTGCAGATTCGTTTAGCCGGGATTCTTCAAAAAGGATCAGGAGGGAGCTGCCGGTCACAAAATCCAGCAGAGAAACCCAGGGGGCACTGCTGGAGGTATGGACGGGTTCGGGAACCAGCCGGGCACGATCCAGCCGGCTGACCGACCGCTGGCTGACCGCATCAAATTCGCGGATGGATTCAAGTTCATTGCCAAAGAATTCAAGACGCAGAGGCAGTCCGCCGGAAAACGGGAACACATCCACAATCCCGCCGCGCCATGCAATTTCCCCGGTTTCCTGTACGAAGGAGACCCGGGAAAATCCCTTCTCCGTAAGCAGATCTACGAGTTGATCGGGTGGAATGCGGTCCTGAACCTGTACAGTAATGGACTCCGAGAGTGTTTTATCGGGTGCAGGCATCCGCTCCAGGGCCGCCTGCAGGCCGGCAACCGCCACGGTCTGTGTGTCTAGGGCAAGCTGCTGGAGCACATCATGCCGCCGTACCATCGGCGCAGAATCCTCTACCTGTTCGTCATCGTACGGTGATGATCCAAACGGGGGAAACAGAAGGCTGGGAAGGCCGAGTTCTGTCAGATCCCCATGCAGTAGCCGGGCATCTTCGGACCCGGGCAGAATGCAGGTCAGAGAGCGCCCGGATTTCCAGGCACGCTGGAGCAAAAACGCCGGCAAAGATCCGGAGGAATCCTGCAAGAGGCAGGTCTGAGTTCCCCGGGCCTGCGTACACCATGTGTAAAACGCCTGAAAGGAGGGGATCCGGGCAAGCCGGGAGGACAATCGTTGCAGAAGAGGATCAGCCAAAGCCTGAAATGGAGAATTTAATGTTTCACGTGAAACATTTTATCGCTGAAACGAGGTTTCGCCTGCAGGTATTACTGGAGTGCACCCCGCACAAACCCGTTGGACGCGTTCAATCGCTGCATGGCCTCTTCTCTGGAAACTTCCGCAAGAATCATCACCAGGGCCGTCTTCACATGGCCATTGGCGGCGATCAGTGCGTCGGTTGCCTCCTCATAGTTCAGTCCGGTGACGGTCATGACGGTGCGACGGGATCGCTGTGTCAGTTTTTCGGCGGTCATCTGCAGGTCCACCATCATATTCTGGTAGACTTTGCCAAGCCGAACCATGGAAGTGGTCGTGATCATATTGAGCACCAGTTTCTGCGCCGTCCCGCTTTTCATGCGGGTTGATCCCATGATGACTTCCGGCCCCACAACAACGCAAATGGCCACATCTACATCAAGATCAAATGTCGAACGGGGGTTACAGGTGACAAACAGAGTTTTGCATCCAATTTTTCGGGCTTCGGCCATTGCACCTACCACAAAGGGAGTTCGTCGGCTTGCAGCAATGCCGCAAACCACATCATCCGCAGTGAGTCCGATGGCGTGAAGGGCCTCAACGCCATCAGATGCACGATCTTCGGCACCTTCCTGTGATCGAAAAACAGCCTCCTTTCCACCGGCAATAATGCCCTGAATATCTTCGGGGGAAGATCCAAAGGTGGGAGGACATTCGGATGCATCCAGGATGCCGAGCCGTCCGCTGGTGCCCGCTCCGATATAAATTAAGCGCCCCCCGTTTTCGAGTGCCGCCGTTACAATGGTTACTGCTTTTGCAATGTAGGGCAGTTCTTCCTTTACGGCCTGGGGGACAAGCTGGTCTTCTGTATTGATAATCGCGAGGATTTCTTCTACAGATGCGTTGTCGATATTCATGGAGCGCGGATTCCGCTGCTCCGTGACTAAGCTTTGAAGCTCTTCAAATAGCTGGGGGGGTGTAGTCATGGGTTGATTTTCAGTAGAAAGGCGGGTATACGCTTTGCTCGCATAAATGAACCAGTGTGCGAACGAATATTAAGGATTTGCGTAATCTTGTCTTAAACTGGTGTAATGATCCTGCGCTCACTCCGTCTTCGAAGTATGCGGGCGCATGCGGACACGACGTTGACATTCGCGCCCGGGATTAACCTGCTCTACGGACCAAACGGCGCAGGCAAGACGAATATTCTGGAGGCGATTCACTATCTCTGCCTCTCCAAGAGTTTTCTGACCAATGTGGATCGCTATGTGCTCCGGCAGGCCGCCCCGTTTTTTGAGATTGAAGGCAACTTTGAGGGATCTCTCCGGCGTGAAATCGAAATACGGATTGCATTCGCGGCCCGGCAGGGAAAGCGCATGTTCATTAACGGTGCTCCGCTGGACCGGCTGGCAGAGGTGGTCGGGGTGGTTCCCATTGTTCTTTTTGCGCCCGGTGACCAGCATCTCACATACGGGGGACCGGAGGAGCGTCGAAAATTTCTGAACAGCATGCTGAGTCAGGCAAGACCTGCACATCTGGAAGATCTCATTCAGTACCGCCGTGCGCTGAAGCAGCGCAATGAATATCTGATCCGTAATCGTACGCGTCCGCTGGACATGAGTATGCTGCTGCCGCTCAATACAATTCTGGCCCGGTTCGGAGGGAAGATTATTGCCTTGCGCACCGCGTTTCTTCAGAAATTCGGTGAACAACTCAAGTATGCATGGCAGCAACTCGGGGAGGCGATAGAGGAACCGGAGGTTCTTTATCAGGGTCCCATTCCCAAAGAGGAGCGTGCTTCGGCGGACATGGCAGAAAAGGCGCTGATATCTGCGCTTGAGGAAACCGTGAGCCGTGATAAAGAAATTGGACGAACGACCGTTGGACCTCATCGGGATGAACTGGTTTTTAAGTTGGATGGACAGGATGTCCGGCGCTTTGCCTCCACCGGGCAGCACCGCTCGTTTGCCATTGCGCTCAAGCTGGCACAGTATTACTATCTGGATTCGCGTCTGGAAGAAAAGCCCATCCTGCTGCTGGATGATGTCTTTGATTCTCTTGATTCTGATCGGACCAGGGTGATTTTGGATTGGTTGCAGGACAGTTCCACGGGACAAAGTCTGGTAACCGTCGCGGATGCGGAAAGATTGCGCTGCCGCATCCCGCAGGGGAGAGATGCGAATCGGTGTATTCAGGTTCTGCGCGGAGAAATCATCATGGATCCACCGGAGGAATAATGGTTGCTTCACCAACTAAAGCTTTTTTATCGGCATCGGTGAAGACGAAGGTTTCCGCTTTTACATAACGCCGCTGCTCTAATTTTTCGACAATCCTGACCGAAACACGCACTTCTGAGTTAACACGTACCGGGCGCAGAAACCGACACGAAATGGAGACCGCCACACTCCCGGGGCCGGGAAAGTCACGTCCCAGAACCTTGGAGATGAGGCCCAGAAGGAATACACCGTGGACAATACGATCTCCGAAACGGGTGTTTTCGGCGTATTCGGCATCCACATGGAGTGGATTGTCATCTCCAGTGATCCGGGCAAATGTCTGGACATCCTCCTCACTGATAAAGCGATGAAAGTCATAAGTATCGCCAATCTTGAGAGAATCAAAAGAGTGGCCGGATTTTTGTTGACTCATAGTCGGGTGACAAACGGATTGCAGTTTAAGATACGATATAGACGGTCATTCTGGGAGTCCATGGAATGGTCAATGTTTTCAGCATGCAGATACAGGAACGTCTGACAGAATTAAGTACGACCCGGCAAGGCAGGCGTATCCTCCGCATTGCACGCATAAGTTTTACTGTGGGAATTGTTTCATTACTGGTATGGCAATTGCGTGAGATGGAATTCCGCAGCGTATTTCAGGGGCTGCCGCGGAACCCCTGGTTTTATGTGCTGCTGGTTGCCGTATACTTCCTTTTACCCACCATACAGTTTTTGGCTTACCGGGTGGTATGGGATTTCCGTCCGGGTCCAGCCATCCGCGCCTTCATTAAGAAGCGGATCCTGAACAAGGATGTGCTGGGATATTCCGGTGAGATCTATATTTTTGCCTGGGCGCGGGATCATGTGAAGATGTCAAGCCGGTCACTCATGGAGTGTATCCGGGACATGAATATTATCTCGGCGGTTGCCTCCACACTGATTGCGGTTCTGCTCCTTGCTTTTTTTGCCCTCAAAGGGCAGGTGAATGTGCAGGATCTGATCGGAGAAACCCAGGCGGTCTTCCTGATCGGAGGAATCAGTGCCACGCTCATTCTTCTTGTGATTGCGTCTACGCGCCGGCAATGGCTTTTCTCCATGCCGTGGAAGGCGACCCGGATTGTTTTCAGTCTCCATGTTGCGCGGGTGCTGCTCCGGCATGCCCTGGAAATCACGATGTGGCATCTCGCCATGCCTGAAGTTTCAATAGAAGTATGGTTTACATATGCTGCAGTTTCTGTTATCGTCTACAGGCTTCCGTTCATTCCCAATCAGGATTTGTTGACGATGGCGGTTGCAGTAAGTATTGCGGGGGCGATGACGGTTTCCGAAACGCACATTGCGGCGCTCTTTGGCGCGGTTGCACTCGTGAACCGGCTGATTAATCTGCTCTTTTTTACCACTCTCTCTGTGCGCATGCCCAAAGAGGCAGATGCCTTGTCCGTGACCAAACCGCCTCTTGATGCGTCAGGGGAATCGGCCTCTTTATAAAAAATGCGTGCAGGTGCAATCCTTTCTTTGTTCGTTCTGGCAGGTCCATGTATTCCGGATGTCTCTGCCCAGCAGTTTCTGGTCATTGAGGACTTTGAGGGGTATGCGATGGATGGTCTTCCCAGTTCGTGGAGGATTCCCGACAAACGGTCAAGGATGATGCGTGTTCTTCCGGCAGACCATGCAAAACCCAACGACTATGTAAAGGTGGTGACGGGAGAGGGGGGGAAGATTCTGCGGGCATATACTCAGGGCGAGTCGGTGCAGATCGCTTTGCCAAGGGGGGACGGGCTGGAGTGGAATGTGGATCAGTTTCCCCGGCTGCGCTGGCGCTGGCGGGCGGATCAGCTGCCGGAGGGGGCAAAAGAAGATCACAGGAACCTGAACGATACCGGAGCGGCCCTCTATGTTGCTTTTGATTGTGATGACTGGCTGAGACGCCCATGTACGATCAAGTACACCTACAGCAGCACATTGCCAAGGGGGTCCTTGGCGCGCTACGGGAAATTGCAGGTGCTGGTGGTTTCGTCTGCCCTTGAGCCCAAAGGGCGGTGGATTGAGATTGAACGGAATGTCGCCCGGGACTATGAGATGTTTTTTGGCAGGCCGCCGCCGCCATCTCCGCTTTATATTATGGTGTGGAGTGACAGTGACAACACAGGTGGAGCGGCCGATGTGTACTTCGACGACATCGTGGTGCTTTCGGAAGAATGACCTTTCTTTTTGCCCGGTTACGCGGATGGATCCGCATGGTGGTGCGACATCCCGGTGTCGTGCTGCTGGCGGCTTTTTTGATTTCGGTCGGCAGCGTGCTGCTCGCAGCACGGCTGACCATAGATCCCGACTTTGCCAATCTCATTCCGGAGTCCTATCCCAGTGTGCAGTCGCTTGAAAAGATCAGGGATACGATAGGTGCAGGGGAGGTTTCGGTGGATCTGGCCATTGAGAGCCCTTCGTTCACTTCAAATCTGGCGTTCGCGGAAGCCCTGGTCCCCCGCGCAATGGCACTCCGGGATTCCCTTACAGGGCAGCCGCTGTTTCTGCGGGAGGAACTCCGAAGAGATACCGGGTTTATGGCGGATAACGGGTTGTATTTTGCAACGGATGAAGAATTAAACACGCTGACAGCCTGGCTGGAGGATCAGATCACAGAGGCCAAGCTTGCGGCGAATCCATTCTTTTTCAGCCTGGATGATGAGGAGGGGGAAGTGGAGGAGGACTCGGAGATGGAATCTCTGGAGGAGGTTTTTGATCAGATTGTAGGTCCGGAGTATCGGGTGAGCGCAGACAGTACAATTCTGGTGGTCCGCTTTTTTGTTCCGGGATCCTCTTCAAATGTAGATTATATAGAGGCGGTCTACAGCACCCTTCAGGATGAGATCAAGGAAGTCGGGCCTTCGTTCCACCATGCGCAGATGCAGACCTATCTGGCCGGTCGATTGTGGAGACAGCGGATAGAAGTGCGTGCCATTACCGACGATGTCATCGGTTCTTTTGGCGCGGGGGCGGCTGCCGTGCTTCTGGTGCTGATGGCCTACTTTTTTGTCAAGGCGATCCAGCTGCGGGGAAAAGAGGCGGTCTGGTCCGAACTTGCGCGTGCGCCGGTTACGGCACTGCTGATTGGGATCCCCCTTCTGATGAGCTTAGTCTGGACGGCGGCGATAGGGTTTTTGGTCTATGAGACATTGAATCTGTTCAGTTCGACTCTTGGACTGGTTCTTTTTGGACTGGGGATTGACTATGGAATTCACTTTTATGCGCGTTACATAGAAGAGCGGGGAGCGGGGCATCGTGTGGAGGACGCTGCCGAGAAGACATTCATGAGCACCGGGCAGGCGATTGCAGTGGGCGCACTGACGACGGCGGCTGCAATGTATGTGCTGATGGCCGCGGATTTCAAAGGGTTTAGTGAGTTTGGTTTTCTGGCGGGGACAGGGGTATTGGTGGCATTGATTGCCATGCTTCATGTACTGCCTGCACTGCTGGTCCTGTGTGAGCGCTGGAAGGTGTTGCATTTTGAGCGCAGTCGCCCGGCAGAAGTGGTTACATATGGCCCTCTGGTCGGAGCTCGCGGGCTTTTGACAGGATGTAC
The DNA here is from genome assembly GCA_022820435.1 of Rhodothermales bacterium. Classification (GTDB taxonomy): domain Bacteria; phylum Bacteroidota; class Rhodothermia; order Rhodothermales; family Bin80; genus Bin80. The sequence continues at coordinate 5,836 of JAJEFL010000071.1, read as the reverse complement.
ATTCGCAACGATCATTGCCCTGTTCATGGCTCCGGGCACGGAGTTTGAGTACCGGTTTTCTGTTTTGGAGCCGGAGTATGAGGATTGGGTTGCCGTGAATTCAAAAGTGGCAGCGGCCTACAGTGATTTTAATCGGAGGAATCCTGCGTACATTGTGGTGGATGATCCGGCGGAGGCACCCGCGGTTGCGGAGGCGTTGCGCTCCAGAATGGAACGGGACACTGCGCTGCATGTGATTGATGCAGACAGTTTTCGTACCACGATTCAGGATGTTGAAACGCTTCAGGACCGGTTTCCGCTGGAGCCGCAGAAACAAACCGCCCGGATTGCCCGGATTGCCTATATCCGGGATTCCCTGCTGACAGATCCAGTTCTGGCTGGCGATGAGGATCTGGAGCGGATTCGGAGGGCGGCGCAGACCCGGACCCCCATTGCGGTTGAGGATGTACCGGAACTCCTGAGTCAGCGCTTTATGTCCAAGACAGGAGAGTTGGGAGGGTATATCACGATTCTGCCGGGGGTGGGGCTTTCAGACGGGCGCAAGTCCATGGCGTTTGCAGAAGATGTTGCCAACATAACAACGGAAGACGGGAAAACCTACCACGCAGGATCTCCATCAATTGTTGCCGCGGAGGTTTTACGTCTGATGCGCCGGGAAAGTCCCTATATGGTGCTGGCGACGCTGATCATCGTGGTGCTTTTGATGTGGGCTAATTTTGGTCGGTTTCGATGGGCGCTTCTGGCCATGCTGCCCCTGGTGGTCGGGATTATCTGGATGATTTTATTTATGCAGATCTTCGGCATGCGGCTCAATTTCTATAATATGTTTGTGATTCCGGCAATTATTGGAATCGGGAATGACGCGGGGGCCCATTTGGTGCATCGCTACCGGGAGGAAGGAGCCGGAACGCTTTGGCGCACGCTGCGGTCTACGGGGGAGCATGTGACGATGGGGGCCGTGACGACGATGGTCGGCTTTGGGGGGCTCCTGCTGAGCTTCCATCCGGGTTTGAACACCATTGGATCGCTTGCGATCACCGGAATTGGGGCGACACTTTTGGCAGCCCTGCTCTTTTTACCCGCACTGATCCAGATGCAGGAATATCGCAGCCATTCCAACTAAATTCTGAATCTGTATCTCCGCGGGTTGGACACAATAGATCAAATGCAGATCGTTATAGCGGGGATGATTGGAAAACGTCTCCTATATAAAGATCTGATTGCATAACCTGAACGATGACGCAACTATAAATGCAAGTACTACTAAAATTTGCGGGGGAATAGATGAAACATTGTACATTGGCTCCTGTTCTATCTGAACACATTGGATAAGGAAGGATCCGAGAGGATGTTCTTTGCCAATTCCCTTTATACTTAATCAAACACATTTTCTAAATGAAACAAACACTTATGCGGGGCCTGATCCCCGTTTGTCTACCCCTGCTTGCCATTAGCTCCGGGTTATTGATCGCAAGCTGTAATGATTCGGCAATTCCGGAAGTTGAGTTGCCGGTTCCGGATGAGGAACAAATCGAACTGACTCCACCAAGTGCCAACCCCGAACCGCCGGAACTAGTGGCGCGGTATATTAAACTTCAGATTGAGATCGAATCGAAGCATGGAAAGCAGGCAGAGATTGATACTGCTGCTGTTATAGAAGGAATCATGTTGGCGAATGAACTTGCGACATATAATGGCCCGATGGCGCAAGTATTTCAATTTATTGAGATTGGTATTGAAGCTACCGAAGCTGATTCGGCAGGACAATCCATTGAGGAAATCAGAGACAAATTGAATCAAAAGATTGGCAAGTCCCATTGCCAGATCTGTACAAGTTTTGCAGATTGTTCACGACACTGCGATGATACAAAACAGTCTGATGATATGTGGACGGGGGCGTGGGCAGTCGGTGAGGCTGTGACATGTGGTGGCAGTTCTGCCGTGGCTGCGATAAAAAAACCGAATAGACGGTCGTTGATTAAGATAGGTATATTTAAGGTTGGCTGTATTGGCAAAACTCTGTGGGATGCTTATCAGGGTTTTAAAACGAATGAAAATAATCACGAATTGTGTGTGAGGAGATGCAGAGATCATTTTCCAACACCCATGTGATCATGAATCGACTTACTCGACTTTTGTACTCTGTGGTGGTTCCAGCGGGTAGTTTTGTTTTTTATTGGGCAGATATTGGCCGAGGGAATCTTGGTGGTGGGGCGAATCCATACAGTGGCACAGCCACAGATCTAATTTTTGGTGCACTAGTTACGATAATTCTAATCATAGTTTTGTGGCTATATTTTCCCCTCAGCAGAAAGATTGAACGCTTTAGTCCGGCATGGAGCTTTGGGATAACTTGCGGAACGGGGTTTTTTTTCATTGGGCTTATGATGGACAATATAGGAGGGTATGCTTGGGGGGCTTATGCATGGTTCTTTTTTCTGTGGATCACGGCTGATTTCGTAGATATGCCCAATGATCGTGGGCGCAAGCAACGCTTCAAAGTGTCCTTTTTCAAGCGTGTAAGGCCAATTGAGGACGCAGATAACGCTCAAACTTAGAATAGGTACGGCAACTATAAAACAGGATGGGATCCCTCGTAGAATCATTCTTGGGGGTGGGGAAAAACAACTTGTCCTCTAAATTTTCCATTAAGACACCAGAATTATGCGATTTGTTTGCGGTTTGATGGAGTAGTTCCATTGGGGTATGGTTTGATGGGACTGCAGATTCAGGTTTGTCATCTCGGCATCGCTGATTTTGATTCCTTTTTCAAAGTCTTGTTCCACCAAGTCTGCGGTCACGGTGAGTCCTGTGCGTGTGGTGGTGGTTTGCAGATAGTGGAGAATAATGCTCAAGGTTTCGAGTGGTATCCCTGCCCAGTGTTTGGAGACCTCACTGAAGAGGCGATGTTCAATGGGATTCCATTTTGATGCACCGGAGGGGTAATGCGCAACGGTCACCGTCAGGTCAAATTGATTGGCAAGTTTGTGTTGCAGGAAATACTTCCATGCCCGTGATCGGTATCCATTACTGCCTCCGCTATCGGCAAGAATATAGAGTTCTCGTGTATTGAGATATTCGTACTGTCCAATTTCGTTCCACCACCGAACAATACAGAACACCGCGAATTCGGGTGTATCATAGGAGGTTCCCACATAGAATGCTCCGCGGTTTGTGAACAGATCATAGATTGCATAGGGGATTGCAATTCCGCTTGCAAGAGATCGGAAATCATGGTCATTGACGAGTGTCGGTTTGCGTCCCCAACATCGTCCTGGGTTCTGGAAGCATCCTACATACTCTTTTTTCTTGGTATCTACACTGATAATGGGGATGCCTGCTAGGAATGCATAGTTCCGAAGGAGCGCAATGAGTTGAAACTGCTGATCGCGCTGTGGATGTTTAGTGGCCGACAATTGTTTGTGATTCACGCGCAGTGCATACCCAAGTTCCTTTAGGATTCGGCTCACGGTCCGGTCACAGATATAAATCCCGTCGGCTTCCAGCGCCGTTGCAATGGATTGGGTCGTTGCCCGTGTCCATCGTTGTCCACTGCATGGATCCCCCGCCGTCGTTCCGTCTACGATCAGGATCACGCGTTCGTAGCATTCGGGGTTTTTTTTTCAATGGGTTTGCGTCCGCCACCGGGTCGGCGGACTCCATGGGTCACGGTGTCTCCCGACAGGAGTTGCTTTCGCCCTTTGGTCGTCGTCGCACGGGCGATCCCCAGTTGCTCCGAAATACGCTGATCCCCCCCACTGCCCGGCAGAAGGGACAAAAACCCGGCAAACAGACGTCGTTGTTGCTCGTTCAGCGTCCCGTAAAACTGATCGGTCGCAAGTTGGAGTTGGTCATCCCACATTAAGAGCGGGGAGAGATAATTACGTTCTTGCTTTCGCCGTCTGGCCGCATTTTTAGAACAATACAGATAATGGTCTTCCATTTTGATTCGAGACACACGCCCGGTCTGGTGTAATAGAGTCAGGCAAGGCGCGACTTCCACCTTCGTGATTGCCTTGAGATCCCGCGCAAACCGGCCGGCACTTGCCGCTTCGATCAAGGCCACGAGCGTATCCTTTAAGGTGCCGTGAAGCGAAAAATGAATGCCATGGTGGGACCAGAGTCCGTCCGTATCATAATTTGCACATTCATCCAGTGTATAGTAACGTCCTGCGTGAGAATAGCTGGATCGGACTCCGATCTCAAGCATCTTACGGTATACCGTTTGTCGGCTTACGGGACCAAGTGCATTTTGTAGGTCGGCGTACATGACGACCTTTCGTTCACGAATGAGATTCACAAGGGGTTGGCTTGAACAAGGAGTTCGGGGCATGAGAAGTTGGATAAGTTGAAATTAAAATATAATATATGAAATATAACATTATCAAGTTAAGCCGTCTCAATTTGCACAAAAAGTGAATAAATCTGCTTTTAGATGTTCTTCAAGGCTGAATCAAAGGAAATCTATCATCGTAAATGAGTGGAAAGGAAGAAATTTAGAAGTTGAAATTCAAAATTAATATGCTAACATATTTTTTCGCCAGCCCCTATGGCTTTGGACATTATGTATTCTGTTTCAGTTTATTGCTCTGGCGCATTATTCTGTCAAATTCAATTACTTTTGAATTTCAGACACGAACACATAGACTGGAACCAGACTCTGCAGTCAGTTCATGAACAACATGTTTGAATGATATGGGCAGGTAATTATCATTGCAGTTGTGGATTGGGATTTGAGAAATCCCAATCTCCGTCATCCGTAGGCATCTTTGCAAAACTTTTTCCTCTTCTTTTTCATCTGATGATGTATTGCCTGTGCTGTCTCCGAAATCTCGTCGGCAATTGCGATCAGAGAAATATCTTGGATATCGAAACCTCGCACATTATGAAATGCTTCGCGGATCTTTGCGCGTGTCAGTAGCAATGACTCTCTTAATTTTTGTTCGGCGGATAGCGTTCTCTCGTGAGCTTGGTCTAAGGATTTACCTGCCCTTAGCGTTGCCAGCGCTTCACTGCAGTCCAACACTTCCCCCAAGCGTATTATATCAGGGTTCGAGAATTTTATCACCGGAGCAATTTCGTCCTTACTAGATCCATAGATCCATGTTAGGAGTTCAGTCAAAAGATTTTCATTCTCTTCAGGGACAGGGTTTGGTTCCGGCTCATAACTTGCCCAATCCGGGTCAAGTCCAAGGAATTTTCTATAATCTAATCGTGATAATGCTGTGTACAGGTGAGAGAAACTGAAACCTGGATTCCAACAGTCTTCTATATCGAAGAGCGATTTTGCTTCGGCCTGCTCAAATATGTGAATTGCATGAACCATCCGCTTGACAGTTGCGTGCCTATCTCCGATTTGATTGGCCATTTCGGAGAGAAAAAGATCACTCTCCTTATACCAGCGAGCGGCAAACTTTGCTTTAGCATAAGAACTCCATCGAGCAGCACCATTGATATGCTTGAATCCGATAAATGAGTCCGCATCTTTGCGTTCAGCAACTCGGTATGCAGAAATCTGCTCAAGCGTATCTTTATACCGTTGGGGTATCTCTGGAACGCGAATTCGGGTTCTCGTGGCTTCAAAGATTCTATTGCTCAATCCAGGGTCACGCAGCAGCCTAACAGTAGCCAGTCGGCGGTTACCCTCAAGTACGGTATACCGATCATTGTTTTCGCAGACAATGAACGGCTCAATGTCCGTGTATCCATTCGCAGTGATGGACTGTAGCAATTCATTTAGGTCTTCGGTTAGGTAGAGTTCTGCGATGATTTTCTCCTCAGAACCTCGGACCTCCATATTAGTCAAGCGTGGGTTATGATCATCTAGATCCAATAA
>JAJEFL010000169.1:0-33871 GCA_022820435.1 Rhodothermales bacterium | reverse complement strand
GACCATGTACGGCAAAGTGCTTTCCATCCCCGACACACTGATTTATCGTTATTTTGAGCTTGCGAGTGATGAAGCGACCGCAGAACTGCCGGCATTAAAGGAACTGTGCGTCCGCAGTCCGCGAGACGCCAAGCACCGGCTAGCCCTCTCCATCACCCGGCTGTATCATGGAGCCGCAAAAGCGGCGAAGGCGCGGGAGCATTTTGAGCGCACGGTTATACGCAAGCAGATCCCTGATGATATACCATCCTTCACGTCGGATGTAGACGGCCCGGTGGGACTTCTGAATCTACTTACCATGACAGGCTTGACGCCTTCCAACGGGGCAGCACGCAGACTGGTAATGCAGGGAGCGGTGAGTATTGACGGCGAGAAGGTGACCGACAGCCGTCTGATGCTGGATATTGCAGCCCGTGCACCATTCCTTTTAAAGGTTGGGAAGCGAAAGTATCTCCGAGTCACACATTGACATCTAGTCCACATTTTTGATATTGGAGGGTTCATAGTAGGTAGATTAGCGCGGTTTTAGGTGCAATTTATCATCTCATTAGTTTGTAGCACAAATGCCTGAGCACTGACGAAGTGCTCCTCAATTACGATTTTATGAGAACTGTCTAGACCAGTGGATGGTCTGATAAAACGTATATCAAATATTTTTGACATGCACTAACTACTCACATTTACTGATGTATCATAGCACAAGTAGTTCCGATAGTGTAGTTACAGTATAAGCAATAAGTTTCTCAGGTCATTTGCTAAACAACAAGTGACCAGCACAGGTTAGAAGCTTCAGTGCTTCCTCAAGTCCATCCAGTTCAAAAATATATCTTTCACGGTCTTGATCATAGGGATCAACTGCCTCAACCGCAATCTTATTGGATACCATTGCTTGATTACTAAAGACGTTGACTTTTCGGGCCTGCATGAAAGCACCTGTGTTTGATGTTGACAGGGACCAGTTTGAAAAGGATGTCACAGGATCCGAATCAAATCGGTAGCGGACACGGATCTGGTCATCCTTTCCAATAAAATAAGCATCTAAACCCAATAAAACATCCAGCTCATCTGAGGAACAACGCCAAACTAAAATTCCATCTCCGTCCTTTTGAATGGTAAATATGGAACTCCTGTCTGAGTCATCAAATACATCTTGACGATCATGGTAGATGAAACTGCCTATTTCTAGGAGTTCATCTTGACAGAATGCAGGCGTAGTTAAGGCGGGAATAAACGTTAATGCCAAAAAGACAAGGAGGTAGGGAATTTTCAGAACTGTACCAACTCTACGATTCACTTTATTAAAGTGAAAAAAGACGGCTAAAGTAAACCTTGAATCACCTTTGTTATGTGTTAAACATAAACAGGGGGGGGGTAAAGCGGTAAATCATGATTGGAAAGAATTAGTTACATGCCAAATATAATAAAATTTTCAAATTCAACCAGTACCGCCCGAAAAAGTATTATATCGGCGGCATTGCGTGAATTGTATACGATTCACGCAATGCCAAAAGGGACGCGTACAGGCATTGAAGCACGAACTGTTGCATAACCGTTTTCGGGGGAGTATCATCTACCAGGCGGCCAGTGCACGGGCCGTAGAGATGATGTCATCCTGCTGGGGAAGGACCTCCCGCTCCAGCGGATCGGCAAAAGGGATGTAGGAAAACTTGGCCCCAATGCGCCGTACAGGCGCGTCCAGATACGAAAACCCCCGGTCAGAAATCATCGCGGCCACCTCCGCACCGTAGCCCAGGAATTCATGATCCTCGTGTACGACCAGTGCGCGGTGGGTCTTGCGAACCGAGGTGAGCACCGCGTCCGAATCAAGGGGCATCAGGCTGCGCAGATCAATCACTTCCACGGATAACTGGCCCTCTCTAGAGAGCTGCCGGGCAGCCGCAAGACACTTATGGACAAGGAACCCATAAGTGATCATGGTCAGATCTGCTCCCTCACGGACCGTACGCGCCTTTCCGAAGGGGACCAGATAATCTTCATCCGGTTCCGGGCCCCTGGCACTCGCGGCCCGGTAGAGCGCCTTATGCTCAAGAAATAATACAGGATCCTTACTGCGGATTGCCGTCTTTAACAGGCCTTTCGCGTCTGCCGCAGAAGCGGGCATCACGACGCGGATTCCCGGCATATGGCCGAAAATGCTCTCAATATTCTGGGAATGGCACAGGCCCCCATGGATGTAGCCCCCGCACGGTACCCGGATCACCATCGGACAGGACCATGCATTGTTGGAGCGGTAACGCAGTGTCGCAACCTGATTGCGCAGATGCTGCATGGCCGGCCAGATGTAGTCCGCAAACTGGATCTCTACAACCGGCTTAAAGCCGGCCGCACTGAGGCCCACCGCCGTCCCGATAATGGATGCCTCGGCCAGCGGCGAGTTAAAGCAGCGTTCAATCCCGAATTTTTCCGTCAATCCCCGGGTCGCAGTGAACACGCCGCCTTTTTGGCCCGCTACATCTTCGCCGTACACAAGGATGGATTCATCACGGGCCATCTCTTCATGGAGGGCATGGTTGATGGCATCCACCATGACGACCGGCTCTCCTGCAGGTTCATCCGTGCTGTAGGTGAGGTTCAGATCTCCTTCAAAGAATACATGCGTGATTGCACTTTGAGGATCGGGGTCCATCCGCTGCTCTGCGGAGCGGGCAGCCTCATTGATCTCGGCTTTGATCTCTTCCTGAAGTTCTTCGGACCGGGCAGCAGTGAAGATGCCTTCTTCGATCAGGATGTGCTCAAGCCGGTTGATCGGGTCGGCAGTCTGGTCCTGAATCAATTCCTCTTCCGTACGATACTTGAGGTGGTTGTCGGAAGAGGAATGCGGTAAGAGACGGACGACATCCGCAACGAGACAGACCGGGCCCCTGCCGGCCCGCAAATGATGAATCGCCGCCTTTGCAACAGAGTAGATTTTGAAGAAATCCGTTCCGTCTACGCGGTATCTTGCAAGACCCTCGTAGCCGCCTGCAAGTTTGAAGGGAGTTCCACCGGCCGTCTGATCCGTGATCGGAACACTGATTGCATACTTGTTGTCCTGTACCAGAAATAGAACCGGAGCCCGGTTCCGGGCGGCCCAGTTCAGGGCTTCGTGGAAGGCACCCTGTGAAGTCGCACCATCTCCGGCGGAGCATAAGGTGAATGCATCGGTCTCCCGCTTCATGGAAGCCATTGCTAGGCCCAATGCCGGGAGGTACTGAGAGCCAACGGAAGAGCAGACACTCAAAATATTCTTGTCCCGTGCACCATAATGTGCAGGCATCTGGCGCCCGCCGGAGTTTACACTGTCCGCTTTTGCCAAATGGTCAAGGAAGGTTTCTTCAATGGTCTGTCCAAGCGTGAGTGCCAATGCGAGATCCCGGTAGTACGGGCAGAACCAGTCATGGCCCGGCTTGCTGAGCAGCCCGATAGCGGTCTGTGTGGCTTCGTGCCCGCTGCAGCCGATATGAAAAAACCCCTTCCCCTGTTTGAGCAGGGAAAGCATCTTTCCATCAAGGATCCGCGCGGTATGCATGACGCGCAGCACATGCAGCAGCGTCTGCTGGTCAAAATCGGAAGGCCTGACCGGTTCTATCTCAAATCCTTCCCCGTAACAGGACTCATCAATGTCCGCAAACAGTACATCCCCCTGAATTGCAGGGGAGTGACCGTTGGTTTCAGCCTGCGTGTTCGACGTGGCGGAACCAATACCGGCAACCGCCTGATCAGGTGGAAGGTCAGACATCTCTGTGTAGGAAAAACTTGATACCGGGAAGCATATCGTCCGCTAAATGCAATGGATAGATCCTTTTGGTCTGACGGATTTTTCGAGTTTCACTGTTTTTAAAATGCTGCATCAGCAACGTAAGATAATAAAAAATCTCTCATCCAACAATGGGAGGTTCCACTCGCAGCAGTGCCTGCACTCAGAATGGGAAGTGTGCGAGTATATTCTGCAACCGGTACTACTTGGTTCCCTGCCAATGGTTCCTCAAGATTCGGGTTTCTCTGGCAACAGCGGCAATTCAAACCAGAAGCGGGATCCCCGCCCAACAATACTCTCCACATGAATGGACTCCCCGTGCTCCTGCAGGATCTGTTTCACAATGGCTAATCCCAGTCCAGATCCGCCATCGCGTCGGGCGCGTGCACGGTCAACCCGGTGAAAGCGTTCAAAGATCAGATGCAGATGATCTTCAGGGATTCCCTGTCCATCATCAATCACCTCCACACGGGCTTTATTCAGACGTTTGTGAAAGCGGCAGCGAACCGTTCCGGAAGTGCTGTAACGAATTGCATTATCAACCAGGTTCAGAAAAACCCGCCGAATCTGATCTTCATCTGCCTCTACCCAGGTATCCTGCTCGTCAAGCTCCAGCCGCAGGTCTTTTTTTTGTGCCTGACGGATCAGGATGTCTTTTGTATCCATGGCGACAGCGGCCAGATTAAATCCGGAGATGTTCAGCGGCTGGTCGCGGTTCTCAAGTCGTGCAATGTCAATGAGCGAACCGAACAGGTTGCTGAGACGCTTCAGGTTTTGCAACCCTTTTGCTGAGTACCTCTGACGATGTTCCTCCGAGAGTTTGGGGGATCCCAAAGCTTCCAGAAAACCGCTGATCGCAAAGATGGGGTTCCGTACTTCATGGGATACATTGCTGATAAATTCGCGCTGAAGCTGGGTAACATCCTCCAACTCGTTGATTTTTTCTGTATAGATTCTGGACATGTATTCAAGGCTGTACCCCAGATCCTGGAATTCTGCCGCTCTGGAGGAGACCCGAATGGGGGCTCCGTATTCCCCTGCAACAATCCGCCGGGCGGTATGCATAATCGTCCGCAGCGGCTTGGTAACCTGTGCAGAGGCGACCCAGGCCCCGATCATGGCCATAAATAATGCAAGCCCAATTCCCGCAATCATACGGTCTCGCATTCCGGTCGCCAGAATATACAGCGCACTCACCGGTCGTGCCAGCCCAACCAAAATCCCGTCCTGCCGGATTGCACCGACCATAATTCTCTGCCCATTTCCCATTGCCATGACATCAAAAAAAGGTGTTTCATCTGGGGTTTGGGAAAGGATCTTAAGGACGGCCTTCTCGTCCAGAGGGTCATTTCGCCAGTAGAGGGAATCATGGTATCCGATAAAAGTGTGCAGGTCGCCAAGCTGCAGCATGGTGGTGGCGGCGGGGCTCAGCGTGTCAAGCCACTGGTCGGAGGGTACAGATCTCAGATCCGTGGCTCGCAGGATGGATGCAAGGTGCCGCGTATCCGTGAGATGGCTGTCATATGCCGCCCTGCGGATATGACTGCTCAAATCCAGAGTTAAATAAAACGCAACTCCGCCGGCTGCAATCCCCACAAAAAGCGCAAAGGTGAGAAACATCCATGTTCGTGTGGGGGCCCGGGCGGGGAACCCGGATTTTCGGATGTGGAACGGCCATCTCATTCGGCCCTTTTGTCTGGTCAAATTCAGTCTTCTTCTTCGTAGGATACGGTGTCATTGAAGCAGTAGCCAACGCCCCAGACCGTCTCAATATACTTGGCAAAGCCCCCTAATTTCTCACGCAAATTTTTCATGTGCGTGTCGACCGTGCGCTGTGTGACCATCTTGGAGTCTGTCCAGAGTACGTCCAGCAATTCTTCCCGGCGGTAGGCCTGCCTGGGATGTCGGATCAGGTAACTCAGCAGTTCAAGTTCGGTCAGGGTGAGTCCGAGATCCCGCCCCCTGTATTCTGCCCGAAATTCATTAACAAAAAGCGTCAGTCCCATGACATTAATCGTTTCCACCTCCCGAATGTGTGCCCGCCGCAGCGCCGCCTGTATCCGTGCGAGGATGACATCCATTGCGACAGGCTTGATCAGATAGTCATCTCCGCCTAACAAAAGTCCGCGGACCTGGTCTTCATCTTCACCTTTTGCGGTAAGGAAAATGATGGGGATCTCCTCGGTTTCAGATTTTGACCGGAGTCGCTGGCAGACTTCAAACCCATCAAGTTTGGGGAGCATCACATCAAGGAGAATCAGATCCGTCCAGGGGTGCGCCTTTTTCAGGGCCTGCTGCCCATCGTAGGCAATATCTATGTTATAGCCAATTTCTCCAAGAAAATGAGCAATGACTTCTGCAATATCCTCCTCGTCTTCAACGATGAGGATATTCGTTTCATATTTTTCTTTAGATTTCTGTACCATGGATGGATCCAATTTTGAGGCACCGAATCGCCATGCGGGCGAAGCGGGGATTCAGTGTTCCCGCACGACATACTAATTTAGGAAATTATCTCCACGAGTGCAGATTGGATAGTGCATAGGTGATCTCAACTTCCCAGCAGGGTGCACATATGCCTGCGTATAACGCCGGAAACGGGTTCGGCCTGTGATTTTCTGTTCCGTTTATCTCCATTTGGTCCATGCCGGTTCGAACTTGTAATAAGAAGTCGGAAGATTGTTCGTGTACAGGCTGCCATGTGTTTTCGAACGGAGGCGCGGAAGCGGATCATGTTCGGAATAAAACTGCCGGGATCCGGCAGGTTAAAGGGCGATACCGGGAGTTGCTGGCGTGCCGGAGAGGGCTCCACTGTATCCTGACGCGTAACGATCAGGACGGCGTGCTGAGCAAAGGATCAGGGGGACTCAGATTTTGCAAAAAGCATTGGCGCAGAATTTCAAGATCTTTCTGATGCGTGCGCGTTTAAGACAGATGCACCGGCTCCCGATTGTTTTGAAGAAGCAAGAAATTCCTAAATTGTACGGCCATCGGCAGAATACTGCTTTACCGGTTCTGCCGGAGGAACTGTCTCATAATATCTCAGGGCGTAAATGACCCCAGATCTTTGTATTCAGAATGGAGTGATCCTGGATCCTGCAACCGGGGAGTATCGGCGGGCAGATCTGCGTATCCGGGAGGGTGTGATTGCAGAGATCGCCCCCGGCCTTTCGGTCTCCGGTGAACAGGTTCTAGAAGCACAAGGGCGAATGGTTTCTCCGGGATGGATGGATATGCATGTTCATCTACGGGATCCCGGCGAAGAGCATAAGGAGACGGTCACGACCGGGTGCCGTGCCGCCGCCTTTGGGGGATTTACGGCCGTTGCCTGTATGCCAAACACCACGCCCCCCATTGATAGCCGGGAAGCGGTTCATTCTCTGATTCAGCGGGCGGAAGTGCTCCCGGTGGATGTGTATCCAATTGCGTGCGTATCCCGGGGCCGTCAGGGGAATGATCTCTCAGAAATGGCAGAACTGGCGGCCACGGGCGCGGTGGCATTCAGTGATGACGGATCGCCCGTGCAGAACGGGAGCCTCATGCGCCGGGCGCTTGAGTATACCCGCGTGGTCGGCAGGCCGATCATTAACCACATGGAAGATCTGTCTATGGGGCCCAAGGGACAGATGAATGAAGGGATCGTATCCACCAGCCTGGGGCTGGTTCCGATCCCGACATTTTCAGAAGAGTCCATGCTCGGGCGGGATCTCATGTTGGCCGAGTTGACCCAGGGGCATTTACATGTCGCACATGTATCGACTGCGCGTTCGACTGCAATGATCCGGGAAGCGAAAGCACGGGGGGTCCATGTGACCGCCGAGGCCTGTACGCATCATTTTGCATTGACCGACAGGGTGGTTGCCGAGTCCGGTCTGGATGCACAGACAAAAATGCATCCCCCCCTGCGAACGGACGAGGATGTCAAAGCAATCAAAACCGGGCTTTGCGATGGAACGCTGGATGTGATCTGTACCGATCATGCGCCGCATGCACCGTTTGAGAAGGAGACAGACTTTGTATCGTCTCCATTTGGAATTATCGGGCTGGAGACCGCCTGGGGACTCACGGGGCAGCACCTGATCGCCCCGGGGCATTTGAGCGTTGCCGAAGCCGTAAACCGGCTGTGTGTTGCGCCGCGGGAGATTCTGGGACTGGAGGTCCCGGCGATTGAAGTTGGAGCAAAAGCGAATCTGACGATCTTTGATGCAACGACCCACTGGATATTCGAACCCAGACATATTCACTCCAAGAGCCGGAACACTCCGTTCATAGGCTCGCCCATGACCGGGCGTTCCTGGGCGATTTATAATAAAGGGCAACTGGTGGAGCATCAACCGTGACCTCGCTACGCACTCCCTCCGTCCCCCATCTCCTTCTGATCTATGGAGGTCAGTCCGCGGAACATGAGGTTTCTCTGGTATCCGCACGGAATGTCTTCGGTGCCGTAGATCGGACACGTTACAGAGTGACACTGGTTCGCATTGATCAGGATGGCGCATGGGTGCGTGTGCCGGCGGCGCAGGGGGCGCAGCCGTCAGAGATTGATTTCCAGGCATCGGGGGAGCAGGTGTCCCTGCAGCCCGATGGAAGACTGGCTGCCCTGGAACGACCGCAGGATACCGTTCAGGTGGATGTGGTCTTTCCGGTTCTGCATGGGACAAATGGGGAGGATGGGGCCATTCAGGGACTGTTTCAGATGTATGGGGTTCCCTATGTCGGTGCAGGAGTTCTGGGATCGTCGGTCTGTATGGATAAAGAGGTGTCCAAGCGTCTCCTGCGGGAGGCGGGGATTGCGGTGCCAGACTTTCAGGTGCTCCATAACGGGGAGACCAATCTGCCCAGTTATGACTATCTGGCCGGAACGCTCGGGAAAACGCTCTTCGTAAAACCCGCCAATACCGGATCGTCCATCGGGATCTCACGTGTGGAATCGCCGGCGGACTATCAGGCGGCCGTTGAAGCGGCGTTCCAGTACGACAAAAAAGTGCTGGTGGAGGCGGCGGTCCGCGGCCGGGAGATTGAGTGTGCGATCCTGGGCCGCAATCCCGTGCGTGTATCCATTTGCGGCGAAGTCACCACCACCCACTCCTTCTACTCATATCAGGCAAAGTATAAGGATGCGTCCGCCACCGAAATCATCATTCCGGCACCGGTTCCGGAGGAGGTCATGACACAGATGCAGAATCTGGCCCGGCAGGTCTGCCGGGTGCTGGGCTGTTTCGGGATGGCCCGGGTTGATTTTTTTCTTGAAGAAAATGACCGGATCCTGGTCAATGAAATCAATACCATCCCGGGGTTTACGTCGGTCAGCATGTATCCAATGCTCTGGGATTATTCGGGAGTACCGTTTTCTGAACTGGTGGATGCCCTGATTCAGGATGCATGGATCAGTCATGCCAGACGCACCCGATTACTTCGCAGTCGATAATGGCGTTTTCAACGGATACGCGGACCCTGGCGAAGGGGGACACCTATATTGCAATCAGGGGGGAGCGCTATGATGGACATGATTTTGTGCCGGAGGCATTCAGGCGGGGGGCTTCCAGGGCGGTGGTTGCGCGGGCGGTTGCGGGGGTACAAAAAAGCTGCCTGACGATTGTGCCGGATCCCATCGCATATATTGCAGAGATTGCACAGCGCAAGGTCAGACATGCGGAGGCGCAGGTGGTTGCTATCACCGGTTCCATGGGGAAAACCACCACCCGTAAGGCGGTGACCAAGGTGCTCCGGACCGCCGGCCCGGTGGTCAGTTCGGCCGGCAACCTGAACACGGTGCTGGGACTGTCCCTCACACTGGCGAATCAGGACATGCAGCCCCGTACGCGTCTGGTTCTTGAGATGGGTGCATCCAGGAAAGGAGATCTGAAAGAAATCTGTCAGTACTTCCGGCCGGATATCTCTATTGTGACGAATGTGCGCGGGGTGCATCTGGAAATGCTTGGCTCCATGGAAGGGGTTCAGCGTGAGAAGAGCGAACTGGTTCGGGCGCTGGATGCCGGGGGTACGGCCTGCCTGAATGCAGATGATCCGCGTACGCGGGCAATGGCGGCTGTATGCAGGGGAAGATCTCTCTTTTACGGAATTACAGACGACGCAGAGGTCACACCCCGCCAGATTACCGCCGAAGTCGCTCTCTTAGGGGGCCATGTCATTTACATTCTGCTCGCCGCATTTGCAGCGGGAACCGTGGTGGGAATCCCTCCGCATACGATTAACGAAGCACTGTGCGGACTCAAACCTGAAAAGGGCCGCCTCAATCGGCTCCCCGGGAAAAATGACTCTGTCCTCATTGATGACACCTATAATGCCAGCCCCGATGCGGTGAAGGCTGCGCTGCAGGTGCTTTGTCAGCAGACGGCGCAGCGGCGTATTGTATTTTTGGGGGATATGCTGGAACTTGGTGCAATGGGGCAACATGCGCACAGGGCAGTTTTGCAGCAGGCGATCCAGAGTGCGGATCTGGTCTATGGATGTGGTTCCCGAATGCAGGCGGCCGCCGAAGAACTGCCTTTGGAACTGCGACAGCGTGTACAGTGCTTTCCAGATTCAGCGGAGCTTGCACACAAGTTGAATGGCGGAAGCATCTATCAGCCAAAATCGGGGGATGTGATCCTGGCCAAGGGCTCGCAGGGGGCGCGTATGGAGCGGATCAGCCGGGCGTTACTTGCCGAGTCCATCCCGCCGGAATCGGTTCTTCCCCGACAGACACAGGCATGGCTTTCCATATCGTGATGTATGTCTGGCGAACAATCACCGGGAATTTCTGTTGAAGTCCGCATATGAAGGTTTTTACCTGAGGATCATCAACCGGAAAACTGTAAAAATTCTGTCAGATGATTACCGGTGCGTCGCACTCTGCCGGCGGAAGTTACGGTTAACGAAAGGTATGAACAAAAACTTCCGGTCCGGACTGCGGCATTGATTGGTGTCATGTTGAAAGACATTTTAGGGGTATTACTCGGTTATCATCGTTTTGTGATCACAACTCACCAGCGTCCTGATGGGGATGCAATTGGTTCCCAGATTGCGCTCGGCCGGTTTCTGGAGCATCTGGAGAAGGAGGTGGTGCTGTTTAATTCGGACGAGGTTCCGCCGAGTCTGGAATGGATGTCCGGCTCGGAAGTGATCCGAACCGGGAGCAGCCTGGAGAATCTGAATGCCGTGACCCGGGCGGATCTCTTCATCGTGGTGGATACCAATACCAGAAAACGCCTGGGAAAGACGGTGGACCGGGCTCTGGACCTCTACAGGGGGCCGGTTCTGCTGATTGATCATCATACCGCCCCGGAGTCCTGGTTCACCTGGATGATACGGGATGAGAATGCAGCGGCAACCGGGGAGTTAATTTATGATTTGATCTGTGCGTATGACCCGGATCTGATCGACGAGGATATGGCGACCGCACTGTACACCGCGCTGATGACCGATACAGGCTCCTTCCGGTTTTCTTCGGTCACCCCGAAGGTGCACCGGATCGTCGGGGACCTGCTGGAGCGCGGAAGCAGGCCGCCTCTGGAAGTCTATGCCGGGGTTTACGAAAACCATACCCCGTCCTGGCCTCGTTTGCTTGCGATGGTGTTTCAGGGGTTGACGTTTTTGTGTGAGGGGCAGTTGGCGTATATCACCGTCACCCGGCATATGCTTGAAGTGACGGGAGTAGACAGTGACGAACTCCACGGGCTGTCCGATATGCTCATGTCCATTGCCGGGGTTCGGGTGACCGTTGTTTTCACAGAAATCAAAAAAGGAGTAAAGGCGAGCTTTCGCTCAAAAGGCAGTTGTCGCATGGACACCTGGGCGCAGAACCATGGCGGCGGCGGGCATCCGAACGCAGCGGGCGCATTTATTCAGCGCCCGGTCCGGGAGGCCGTGGAGATCGTTCTTCAGGGAGTTCCTGATTTATTCAAAGAACCTGTGGCTCTGGCAGAAGAAGACCAGGCCTATTTAAAAGCATTATCGAGTTCACAACCATGAAAGTTTCTGTCACCACACTTAGTCTTAAGGATCTGGATGTAGATCTGCTCATCATCCCCGTTGGGCAATCCCTTGCCCGTGCCCGTGCCGCACAGATTGGCGGTCCCATCGGAGAGGTCCTTTCTACTGCATTGATGGACTTTGAGGGCCGCCCGGAGGAGACACTTTTATGTTATCCCGCATCTGGCCGTTCGCACCGGGTTGCGGTCGTTGGACTGGGGTATCTGGAAGAGGTCACGCGGGAGGTGCTCCGCCGGGCGGGCGCAGCGGGCGCACATCTGGCGATGAAGACCAAGGCGACCACCGTCGCATTATGTCTTCCTGATTCGGAATTTAGTTTTGAAGTGACAGGGCAGGCTCTGGCAGAGGGATACATGCTTGCATCCTATGAATATAATCGCTACAAGGCGCATCCTGATGAGGAGCGGACCATTACCGAGCGACTGGTTCTGCATGCGGGGACGGATGAAAAATCGGCGCGGCGCGGTGCGGAGCGGGGACGCATTGAAGCGGAGGCAACCATTACTGCACGTGATCTGGTGAACCTGTCTCCACACGAAAAAACCCCGACCCTGCTGGGGAAGATGGTGGAACGCTTTGGTCGCAAGTATGGTTATGAAGTGTCGGTATGGGACAAGTCGGATATTGAAAAGGAAAAAATGGGAGGATTATTGGGGGTGAACCGTGGCAGCCTGGAGCCGCCGGTCATGATCGAAATGACCTGGAAGCCCGGTAAAGCGGGAAATTCCAGACCGGTGGTGCTGGTCGGGAAAGGGATTGTGTTTGATACAGGTGGGCTGTCCCTCAAGCCGACCAAAGACTCCATGGATCACATGAAGGCCGACATGGCGGGTGCCGCTGCTGTGATTGGCGCCATGGAGGCCATTGCCCGTCTGGATGTTCCATTGTATGTGATGGGGCTGATTCCGGCAACCGATAATCGGCCGGGGCAGGATGCCTATGTTCCCGGAGATGTGCTCCGGATGCATTCAGGAAAAACGGTTGAGGTGCTGAATACGGATGCAGAAGGGCGCCTGATCCTCGCCGATGCCCTCTCCTATGCAAAACTGTACCGGCCGGAGATCGTCCTGGATCTCGCCACGCTGACGGGGGCACAGGTGGTTGCGCTGGGGAGCCAGGTTGCGGCGGTCATGACGCAGGAGGATGTGGATGCAGATGAACGCATGAATGCCGTGATGGAGGCAGCGGAGCGCAGCGGTGATCTTCTCCACCCAATGCCGATGCATGCCCATTATGCGGATGCACTCAAGAGCAATGTGGCCGACATCAAGAATATCGGCAACCGCGAAGCAGGGAGCATTACGGCTGCAAAATTCCTGGAACACTTTGTAGACTACCCGTGGATTCACATTGACATGGCAGGTCCTTCTTTCCTGAAGACAGGGCTCCCTTACAGGCCGGCTGGAGGGACGGGCTTCGGGGTCCGCCTTCTGACGGAATTTATTCGTGATTACGCATACCCCAAGAAGCGCTAGACCCGTGATTGAGGAATCTAAAGAGCGCACACGCATTGCGATCACGCTGGGCGATCCAAACGGGATTGGCCCGGAAGTGGTGCTGAAGTGTCTGGATGACCCGCTGGTCATGAAGCGGATAGATCCGGTGGTCATTGGACCAGGAAAGGTGCTGCAGGAGCACGCAAAGGCTCTTGGGAGACGCCCCCCCGTGCTCATTGAAAACATGAATGCTCCGGTTCCAAAGCGTGGTATACGGATTGTCAATACGAGTAAGGAACAGCAGGTGATGGTGGAGATGGGCAAACTAACGCCTCAGGCCGGGAGCATGGCGATGGATGCCGTAGACGAAGGGATCCGCCTTGCGTGGCAGGGGGAGGTGCGTGCACTGGTGACCGGGCCGATCTCAAAACTGGCGATTGTTCGAGCCGGGTATAATTTTCCGGGTCATACGGAATATCTGGCCAAGAAGACGGGGGTCAAGGATCATGTCATGATGATGGTGTGCAGGGAACTGCGAATCAGTTTGGCGACCGGTCATATTGCTCTAAAGCAGGTCTCCGAGCGGCTGACGGTCAATGGGCTTGTTGCAAAACTTAAGCGGGTAAGGGCCTCTCTGATTCGGGATTTCGGGATTTTGAGGCCGAAGATTGCCGTGCTTGGTCTCAACCCGCATGCCGGCGAAAGCGGCGTATTGGGCAATGAAGAGAAGGATGTGATTATTGAGGCCGTCAAGGATGCAGGGAATCGTGGTATTATCGCACTGGGTCCGTTTCCGGCGGACGGGTTTTTTGGGAGCGGGCAGTATTGCGGCTATGACGCAATCATGGCCATGTACCATGATCAGGGGCTGGCCCCGTTCAAGATCCTTTCCTTTGGGAGCGGGGTGAATTTTACAGCGGGATTACCGATTGTGCGCACTTCACCGGATCATGGCACGGCATTTAATATTGCGGGACAGAATCAGGCCAATGAGGGGAGCATGGTGCAGGCGGTACTTCAGGCGGCGGCCATTGCGGAGCAAAGGCAAACTAGCCAGTGACTATATTTAGTGGGATTCATCCAAAAAATCAATTATAGATATGGACATTCTTATCAGCGTACAGCAGTTCATTGACAGCATACTCCAGTATCCACTCCTGATCATACTGGTTGGAGGCGGAGTATTTTTGACCTTTCGGCTGGGATTTATTCAGTTCCGGCAGTTTGGGCACGGCATCAAGGTGGCAACGGGCAAGTATGACGATCCCGATGATGCCGGGGATGTCACACACTTTCAAGCCCTGACGACGGCACTCTCGGCAACGGTTGGGATCGGGAATATTGCCGGGGTTGCTTTGGCGATTCACTGGGGAGGGCCGGGTGCAATATTCTGGATGTGGGTTACCGCGCTGTTAGGGATGTGTACCAAGTATACCGAGGTCACGCTGGCGCAGCGATTTCGCATTGTAGACCGGGAGGGAAGCAGACTGGTGGGGACGATATCCGGCGGCCCGATGTATTACATTGAGTACGGGTTGGGGAAAGCCTTCAAACCGCTGGCGATGCTGGTTGCAGGCGCCTTGCTTTTGACGGCGTTTATGACGGGAAATGCAATCCAGGCCAATACGGTCTCGGATCTGATGAATTCGGAATTTTCGATTCCGACCTGGATCACGGGAGGGCTGACCTCGGCGGTGGTGGCATTGGTGATTCTGGGCGGGATTAGCCGGATCGGACGGGTCACGGGAATTCTGGCTCCGGTGATGGGAATCCTGTATGTATTGGGGGGAGTTGTGATTCTGGCGATCAACTATAATGGAATTTTTCCGGCATTGGCCAGCATTTTCACAGAGGCTTTCAACCCGACCGCGGGCGTGGCGGGTACAGGAGTCGGCGTTATTTTACAGACGATGCTGTGGGGAATTCGGAGAGGATTATTCTCGAATGAAGCCGGGCAGGGATCTGCGCCGATTGCACACTCTGCCGCCAAGACGCAGGAGCCGGTATCCGAAGGTGCAGTTGCGCTTCTGGAACCCTTCATTGATACCATTGTGATCTGTACGATCACTGCACTGGTCGTGCTCACCACGGGGGTATGGAAGGATACGACCCGGACGGAGCTTTTGATCGGGGGAGGGGATTTATCCTATGTAGAGGAAGTCCGGGGCAGTTATGTGCCGGTGGGTGCTTCAGATGTGCCCCCGGAACTTATGATTGACGGGGGAATCCAGGTGTCGGCAGAGAGCGGTGGCATCATGTATGCATGGCACGAGATTCCGGTTGAAAGGTTTTTTGTTGACCCGGAACAGACGATCCCCTTCACCGGCATTATTGATACGCAGCGGGGCATTGCCGTTTCTGCGGAGGGCGAAGTGCAGTATACCCGTCTCTACGGGATGGCCGTAGAGAACGGAGCACCGATGACCTCACTGGCATTTGAGCAGGGATTGGGAGACATTGGAAAGTATCTGGTGATCCTCTGCGTGTTTCTGTTTGGAATCTCAACGGCAATCTCCTGGAGTTATTACGGGGACCGATGCTCCATGTATCTTTTTGGGCAATCCTCCATCCTTCCCTACAAGACGATCTTTGTGGTGATCCATTTTCTTGGCGCGGTGGCCGGTCTGAATACGATCTGGGGGATCGGGGATACGGCGTTGGCCATTGTAACGATTCCAAACGTAGTGGCCCTGATTTTGTTGTCGGGGATTGCAAAGAAACTGACCGATGATTATTTCAGTGCATTCAAGCCGGGAATGACCAGAGACGAATACCTCTCGGTGGCACGGTCACGCGCAGAAAAGCATCAATCCGGGGCTGAGGTGTAGTTTGCAGGAAGCACAATCCAAGCCTGGCATCTGGCAGTCCCTGCTTCCGGTGGGGATTCTGATTCTGCTGTTGATTGCCTCTTTGAATTTCTTCGGGGAGGACGCGTCTTATGGTCCGAATCAGATTGCATTGATCCTTTCCGCTGCGGTCTGTGCGTTGATTGGCCTTCGGCTTGGATTCACCTGGAAGCAGATGCAGGAAGCGATGGTGAAGGGGGTCTCTCTATCTATGGGGGCCATCTTCATTCTTTTGGTCGTTGGTTCGCTGATTGGAACATGGATTCTGGGAGGCGTGGTGCCGACCATGATGTATTATGGTCTCCAGATTCTGAATCCAGCCATTTTTTACACGGCCTGCTGTGTCATCTGTGCAATTGTGGCGATTGTATCCGGGAGTTCATGGACAACGGTCAGTACGATCGGGATTGCTCTGGTGGGGATTGCAGCGGCATTTGGTCTCCATCTGGGAATTGCGGCGGGGGCAATTATTTCCGGGGCTTATTTCGGAGACAAGCTTTCACCGCTGTCGGATACAACCAATTTGGCCCCTGCGATGGTCGGGGCCGAGTTGTTTACGCATATCCGGCACATGCTCTGGACGACCGTTCCAAGCATTACGGTTGCCTTAATCCTGTTTACCATCATTGGATTTGCGGGGCAGCCGGCCATGGACCGTTCTTCGGGGCTGGAGGAAGTCTTGCGTGCTCTGGAGAATAATTACAATCTAGGGGTGCATCTTCTGATTCCGGTCTTGGCTGTACTGGTATTGATTTACAGGAAAATGCCGGCATTCCCCGCACTTCTGATTGGTGCATTGCTGGGAGGGATCACCGCAATGCTTTTTCAGCAGGAGGTGGTCATTGCTTTCGTGGGGCAGCCGGAACTGCCGCGGATTCTGATTCTGCTCAAGGGGTTCTGGATGGTCATGTTCGGTGAGTTTGCTGCCAATACGGGCAATGCCGCTTTGGACGAACTTTTGACGCGCGGAGGGATGGCCGGTATGCTGGACACGATCTGGCTGATTATTTCGGCAATGATGTTTGGTTCGGCAATGGAGAAAACGGGGATGTTGCGGGTGATCACGCAGAAGATTCTTGGCGCGGCACGCAGCACGGGCAGTCTGATTCTGGCGACGCTTGCAACCGCGTTCGGGATCAATATTATCGCAGGTGACCAGTATATCTCCATTGTGATTCCCGGTCGTATGTACCGTGCGGAGTATGAGAGTCGTGGATTGGATCCCAGGAATCTGTCACGCGCACTGGAGGATTCCGGAACACTCACCTCGGCTCTCATTCCCTGGAACACCTGTGGTGCATTTATGGCGGCGGCACTTGGTGTGCCCACCCTGTACTATCTCCCGTTCGCTTTTTTCAACTATACAAACCCGGTCATCAGTGCTGTCTATGGCTTTACGGGATTCACCATTGTACCGTTAGCGAAAGACGGGGCTGCGGATTCAGACGCAGGTTTGCCGGACCATAACCCGGAATAGATCAGGGAAAGAGACAACTTCCCGGGTTCCGGCAATCTATTTCGAAGGGCGGGCGCCATATCAGATTGCGATCTGTATGAACGGCCGTACAAGATTGTTTTTTCAGGAATATCAAGGAGAACCAGAGGGATACATCACCGCCGGATACGCGTTGATCTCGAACGATAGTCCGCACGATTTGCGCTGGCTTCCTGAGAGATTTTCCACTGCTTCCATTCTGCCACCATTTCATTCAGTTGATCAGGATGAGAGGCGGCTAGATTCATGGATTCAGAGGGGTCTTCGACCAGATTATACAGTTCAAAGGTCTCCCCTGCGTTACGGCTGTAGATTTTGAATACCTCACCGATCAGGCTGGCTTGTTGACGGAAGCGAAATGCCAGATTCCGTTCCCTCTTTTCTATGGTTCCGTGAATGAGAGGCAGCAGGTTGATGCCATCATAAGGACGGTGGTACTGCGCTATGCGGATATTCAGGATCCCTGCAATGGTGGGAAAATAATCGGAGGTAAAGGAAGGGGATTCCAGCGTCTTGCCGGATGGAATTGTGCCGGGCCATTCCATAATGCCGGGAACGCGGATTCCTCCCTCATAGAGACTTCGTTTTCGGCCCCGAAGGCCTTTGGTGCGCCCCTGGGTCCTCCCCGTAATCTCCTGTCCTTCAGGCCCATTGTCGCTTGCAAAAAACAGCACGGTATTTTTGGACACCTTCAATTCCCGCAAGGTGTTTCTCAGTCGCCCCACCTGTTGATCCATCGCCGTTATTGCTCCGTAAAAATGCTGCTGACCTTCGGATAAGTCTGCGTACTGCTTTCGATGATCCGTTCCTGCAACGACCGGAAGGTGGGGAGTATGGAACCAGATTATTCCGAGGAAGGGCCGGTCCTGCTCCACGGCATCCTGAACGAACGGGATCACTCGGTCCATAATGACCCGGGAATTGTCTCCTCCAAGGTTGGTGGTCTCAATTTTATCTGGGCCGGACCAGTAGAATGTATGGAATGGTGCTCCTTCCTTTTGAGCCGGTGATACATCGCCTGCTTCGTGAGCCGGTGTGATCATGGGATCCCAGGTGGGCACTTTTGCTTCGGTCACGAAGTACCTGTCAAAACCATGTTGGGAAGGCGGCGAATAATGGGCATCATGTTGCGGTCTGCCTCCCCGATTGGAATCCACCGTGTCACGGGTCAGCGTCCCTAGATGCCACTTACCAAAAATTCCCGTGGTATATCCTGCTTCCCTGACCAGTTCTGCAAGTGTGATTTCTTCGGTGTTCAGGTGCCCGCAATTCGCTCCGCAGATGCCATAGCGAAGAGGATGGCGACCGGTCAGCACACTGCCGCGGGTCGGAGAACAGACGGGGGATGCAGCATAGAACCGATGGAATACCACGCCGTTCGCGGCCATTTCATCCAGATGGGGAGTTTTCAAATACGGATGACCATTATACCCCGTATCTCCCCATCCCTGGTCATCGGTCATGATCAAGAGAATATTGGGATGGCCGGGCCCTTTTGACGGGTTGTGACATGACAGGATGAAGAATGGAAGCGATAGAATGAGCAAAGATTTTCTTAAATGATCCATCTTGGTTTGTATCTGATCGGTCTGAATCCTCCCTCGACAGGTGCGCCCCCTTCCCGAAAAGGCGAACCGGAACGGATCCGCTCATATCCGTCTATTGAGAACGCCCGCGCAGGTATGCGAAAGTTTTCGGATTGTATGCAGAGATAGCAGAATATAAGGTCAATTTCATTCAGATCGGTCAGGCAGGGCAGGGGAAGCATGTCGCATAACTGCATTTTCTGAATGCGATGATCGCAGAAAGTATTTGCGGTCAGATCGGAATCTTCAGTTCCGTGTCCCGCATGCATCGGAGGTCTGCGCATGCGGCTTAAACACGGAAAGAGGGTAGGTTTGTGCGTTCTCTGGGATTGATAAAGAATGGAATTTCTGCGTTTTTTTCAGGATTGTGTGAAGATTGTGTGAAGTTGAAACGAATGTTGCATTTCTTTGTTGAAGGATGCGTTTTTTGCAGGTTAGGCAAGTCGTAGCGTCGCTGGCCTGCTGAAAAGACAAAAAACCAAATCAAATTTCAACTTAACCACATGCTTCAAATGAACAAATGCTTTTACGGTGTTCTTCTTCCAGTATTTTTCTTTCTGATCGCACCTGCGACCGCCCAGAAGGTGGATTTTGAGTGGGTCCCAAGTGCAACCGAGGGGTTCGCAATGCATCCGCTTCTGGGGATCCCGGATCTTCCGGCTTACGCTCCGGGACTTCAGGCAGGGGCCCCCAGTATTACCGGACCGTTTGACCTGGATGGTGACGGGAAAATGGAGGTCGTTCTCTCGGATTACTCGGGTGCCGGACGCGTACATGTACTAGAAAGTGCAGGTGTCGATACCTGGGAGTTGATTTATTCTTCTCCATCTCTGGCCATTGATACGGGCACCCTTGAGAATGCCCGCGGGGTCGGGGTCGGTGATCTGGACGGGGATAAACTCGGCGAGATCTATCTCTTTATCGGGTATGGTATCGCAGATGAAAGTCCGGTAAAAGCAGTGATTCCCGGTCCAAGGCTCGGGGTCATGGAAGCAACGGGCGACAATATGTTCAATCCGCTGCCCAGCTTATGGGATTTTGATGGTGCAGTTCCAGACCGGTTCCTTACCGAGCAAATCACAGTCGCCGATGTAGACGGGGATAATATTGATGAACTCATGTTTGGAAACAACGGACGGGAAAATATTTTTGACAGCTGGTATGTGGTCACCGCAGAGGGCATCGGAACTCCGCTGGCCACCTTTACCCAGGAGGCACGCTGGACATCCAGACCGGATGAGGTGGATGAAGTAGACCGGGGAGGCGGAAGCCCTTTTGGAATTGTTGCGGCTGACTTTGACGGAGATGGGACGCACGAGATTGCACTGCACAGCTGGAACAATCTGAATTTCACGAATATCGATGTGACCGGGCCGAATACCTATGTGAGTCCATCCGGCGAGAAAGCGTTCTATCAGGCATCGCCATTTGACGACGTTGCGTACTTTGGATGCACG
The DNA here is from genome assembly GCA_022820435.1 of Rhodothermales bacterium. Lineage (GTDB taxonomy): Bacteria > Bacteroidota > Rhodothermia > Rhodothermales > Bin80 > Bin80. The sequence goes on along the minus strand of JAJEFL010000169.1, from coordinate 13,299 downwards.
GTGGTCGATATAGACATGAATGGGGATGACGAGGTGTACTGCGTGGATAATTTTGCCGGAGACCTTGCAATCATCAACTATGAAGAAGGAGAGAATCCTCTGGAAATTGGTGAAGAAAACGCAGTTTACCCGCTCGTTGGCGGCGTATCCGTATGGGGATTGATCTCCGGGGATATTGATAACGATGGATCCCCGGAATTGATTGGAAGCGGAGCCGCCTACACCCCGAAGGATTTTGCAGACGGAAAAGCGCCAAAATTGGTGAGAATTGTGGATTATGACGGAACCGGGGATGTAGAAGCATCCAGCAGCTATAAGGTGCGCGAGGTGGAATTTCCAATGCCGACGGAAACGATCTTTGATACCGTGAACCGGGACAGTGCAGGGGTTATGACCACGTACCTTGCGACGACCTACAAGGATGATCTGTTAGGTGCACCTGGAATACGGGCAGGAAAATTCGCCTATCTGGGAGATGTGGACGGAGATGGTCAAAATGAGGTCGCCATGTCGATTTCCGGGGTTCCGGACAGTGTCTATGTCTATAACGAAGTGTTCAATCCTGCGGATTCCACCTACGTAAGAAGTGTCGTATCAGTCACCCCCCACCCAGACCGCGTATTCCTGAAGGTGCTTTCAGGCGATGGACTTTCAACCAGTATTTCGAATGACCGGATCATTCTTCCGACGGACTTCGAACTGCATGCCAATTATCCGAATCCATTCAACCCATCCACAAGTTTCTCCTTTACATTGCCGCTGGATAAGCGGGTCAGTGTCCGAATTTATGACATCACTGGACGTTTGGTGCGGACGCTCATTGATGGCGAATTTTATGCCCAGGGCAGGCACACCGTTGAATGGAACGGGCTGAGTGATCGCGGGCTGGCGGTTGCCAGTGGACAGTACATCTATACGCTGGAATGGGGGCAGTTCCGGCAGGCGAGGCATATGGTTCTTGTCAAATAGGGGCAATACCCAGATTGAAGCAGCAGTCTGAATTTCCAGAGGAACCTGTCTTGAGGGTTCTCCTCTGGAAATTCAGGCTGGCCGGGGAATGGCATAATGGCATGCAATCCGCTCCCGTCTGCAGGTGATGGTCCGTGTCCGGGATGTCCTGTCCAGCTGCAGCACTCCCCGTGTCTAGACATCCCAAATATGCTCAACCGGCTTCTGATCGGAATCTGGAGTGCGGATCTATCCGCACTCTCTTAGGTTCGGTTGACTTACCGGGCGGAAGGAAGATTCCCAATCAGGGCTGAGGCGAGCGTTTGGTACAAGGCTGGGCTGACGGTAAAATGGCCCGATGCTTTACAGCATAAAATGGATCCAGCCGGCATCGGGTGCCCCGTGGATGCCCCTGACCTGTCATCGGGGAGACTCAATGAAGATGTCCAGTACCTGCGGCACCGGGCTGCGTGTCCAGAATCATCTCCTTTTTCCTGTCTACCGGGTTGCTTTCTGCATCAATACAGCCCCCGGCATGGCACCCGGAAATCCCTGGATATGTCCCCCCGGCAGCAGACGCTCTATAAGAATTTTGGATTTTTAACGGAATCAGAGAAGTGCATTCCATGTCCATCTTTTTGAGCGAGCCGGGTGCGGGGGATCCGCATATCTGGCTTGGAAAGAAGGAACGGGAACGGACTTAATCCAGTGAACGGCAAACCAAGGAGGGAAACAAAGAGGGGCCCTGATCCTAAAAGCACCGTGCCATTTGATGACTCTTCCTCCCGCTATGTGCTGCATCGCATCCCGGAACATGCATAGATTACCGCGACGATCTGCCTCGTTCAGTTTCTGTATCGCGCGGTCCGTAGTGGGGGTGCGATCTGGCAGGGATCACAGAGACATCTTACAATGAGACCGTTTTCCTGTCCTACAGCAATGGGTGCCGGGTGGCGAGGGATCCCCGTACTCAATCGTGTCCGGCAGGATGCATGGTCTCCGGTCAGAATCTTCCGTGTCAGCTTAACGGCAGGGGTGCCGATGGTCCTGTTTCTGGGATTAATCCTGGGAGCGTGCACACGGAATACTCCGCTCTTTGAACTCATGCGTCCCGATCAAACCGGGATTTTATTTGCCAATACTTTGATTCCTGCAGAAACCCTCAATACCTATGTCTTTCGCAACTTCTATAATGGCGGCGGCGTGGGAATCGGGGATATGAATAATGACGGGCTGGCAGATATTTTCCTGACCGGCAATCAGGTATCCAACCGGCTCTATCTGAATCTTGGTGGCTTTCGTTTTGAGGATGTCACAGAGCAGGCAGGATTGTATTCGGCAGGTATCTGGACTACGGGAGTCAGTATGGTTGACATTAACGGAGATGGGTGGCTGGATCTGTACCTGAGCAAATCCGGCCCGCCGGGGGGAGGCAGACGTCATAATGAGCTTTTTGTGAATCAGCATGACGGGACTTTTGTGGAAATGGCCCATGAATATGGTCTCGCATTCGAAGCCCTCGGTATTCACGCATCCTTCTTTGACTACGATGGAGATGGAGACCTGGACAGCTATGTTCTGAGTAACCCCGTGCGCTCACTGGATGACTTGCAGCCGGCTCCGAATCTCCGGCAGACTCCAGATCCGGACGGCGGGAACCGCCTTTTGCGAAACGATGACGGACAGTTTGTTGATGTGACCACCACTTCAGGCATCTACAGCAGTCAGATTGGATTTGGGCTGGGCGTATCCGCCGCCGATCTCAACCGGGACGGATGGACCGATCTCTATGTATCCAATGATTTCTTTGAGCGTGATTACCTCTATCTGAACCGGAACGGGACATTCACAGACGCGGGGCCCGAAGTCGTCCAGACCATGAGCCTCAGTTCGATGGGAGGGGACATTGCCGATTATAACGGGGACGGCTGGTCGGACATTTTTGTCTCGGACATGCTCCCTGATCTGCTCTGGCGTTATCAGTCCCGCATTGCCTTTCCATCCTGGCCAGAGTATCTAAGAAGCGTCGATGACGGGTACCACCACCAGAGCACCAGAAATACCCTGCAACTCAACCGTGGCCCTTTGCCCGGCGGACATCTGCGATTCAGTGAAGTGTCCCGCATTGCAGGAATTGAAAGTACGGATTGGAGCTGGGGCGGGTTGATCGCGGATTTTGATCTGGATGGACATCGGGATATTTTTGTGCCGAACGGCATCTTTAAGGATCTTCTTGATCAGGATTTCATTGCGCAGGCTTCCAATACGGATTCTCTGCGGACATTTTTTCTTGCACATGAACAGCCGATCCTCAAACTTCTGGAAACCGTCCACTCCCATGCCCTTGCCAACCACATGTTTGCGGGCAGTTCCGACCTCCGCTTTGCGGACGTAAGTCAACTGTGGGGGCTCGCAACTCCCGGTTTTTCGAACGGGGCGGCCTATGGGGATCTGGATAATGACGGGGATCTGGATCTTGTCGTCAATAATGTGAATATGCCTGTATTTGTCTACCGCAACCGGGTGATCGAGCACTTCCCCGAACGTCATTGGCTCCAGGTTGAATTACGCGGAAAAACGCCCAATCCTTTTGGAGTCGGTTCGCAGGTCAGCGTTTGGGCAGATGGACAACAATGGTACAGCGAGCAATATCTGCAACGCGGATTTCAGTCCAGCGTGGATCCGATACTGCACTTTGGCTTCACGGGAGCATTAGATTCGGTCGTTGTCCAGTGGCCGCACGGCAGGCACCAGCGCTTGACCGATATTGAGAAAAACCGCCGCCTGACTGTCTTAGAGGTTCAATGACCAGACTGCATCTTGCAGGATTATGCTTTCCGATTCTCGTCACCGCAGCGTGCGAACCGCCCTCGGAATATGAAGCCATGCTGATGCGTGAAGCTGCCCGCACAGACACCGTTCGTACGCTCTTTTTCAACTACGAACTGGGGATGTCCCGTCAGGCATTCTATGACTCCAGCTGGGCGCTGAATCGGCGGGAGCTTGTCACGCATGGTCCCAGTAACATGAATGTTCAGTACAAACTCACCGATCAACTTCCCCATGTGGCCACCATGCTGTACTACCCTGATTTCAAGGAGGATCGGGTCGTTCAGATGCGTGTTCGTATTTCCTATGATGCCTGGGCCCCCTGGAACCGGCAACTCTGGTCCGACAGTCTGATTTTCGATGTCCGGGATCTTATGGAAGTGTGGTACGGTGAGGGATTTCTGCACCAGCAGGTTTCACTGCCGCTCATAGGGCCCACCCTTCAATTTGTAAAGATTGACGCGAACCGGCAGATTACGATCCAGCGTGGTTCGGACAGCGAGGTACTGGTAAACATAACCGATCTGCATGCCATCCCGGTTCAGGAGAATGAATAGATTCGTGTCCATTCTGCTGGCTGGTTTTCTGGGGGCCTGTACCACAGAGAAGGGACCGCTTTTTGAGCAAATTGACGCGAAAGAGGCGGGGATTCACTTCGAGAATACGCTCCGGTATGAGGATGCATTCAATGTGTACCGGTATCGCAATTTCTACAATGGAGGCGGGGTGGCTATTGGCGATATCAATCAGGATCATCTGCCCGATATATTTCTGACGGGCAATCAGACTCCAAACCGACTCTATCTGAATGAAGGGGAGTTTCAGTTTCGGGATATATCCGAAGAAGCGGGGATCATGGGAGAGCGTGCCTGGAGTACGGGGGTCAGCATGGCGGATATCAACGGGGATGGCCTTCTGGATGTCTATGTCTGTAATTCGGGGATCGTAGAAGGGGATGACCGGCGTAACGAACTGTATATCAATCAGGGAGACGGGACATTTCTGGAACAGGGAGAACTGTACGGACTGGATGATGCCGGACTCTCCACCCATGCGACTTTTCTGGATTACGACAGGGACGGCGATGTGGATGTATTTCTGGTCAATAACTCATTTCGGAGCATTGTGGACTTCAACCTTGAAGTCAATACCCGTCATGTGCCGCATCTGGCGGGAGGGGATCGGCTATTTCGTAATGATGCGCCGGATGCACATTTTACCGATGTTACCGCAGTTTCCGGGATCTATCAAAGTGAGATTGGTTTTGGTCTTGGCGCTTCGGTCGGGGATGTGAATCGGGATGGGTGGCCGGATCTCTATATTTCCAATGATTTTTTTGAATACGACTATCTCTATCTCAATAATCAGGATGGGACCTTCATTGAGTCACTTCGGGAAAGTATCACCAGCGTGAGCGCGGCAGCGATGGGGGCCGATATGGCAGACCTCAATGGAGATGGTTATCTGGACATTTTTGTCACCGATATGCTGCCTGCAGCCGACTACCGAATCAAGACCGTGTCGGCATTTGACAGCTGGGAGCGCTATAAAGCCTATGTACGTGACGACTATCATCACCAGTTCAACCGCAATACGCTGCAGATGAACCGGGGCAGGGGCCCGAATGCCGGGATCCGTTTTTCTGAATCAGGAAGAATGCTGCGGGTACATGCAAGTGACTGGAGCTGGGGCGCACTGATTGCCGACTATGATCATGATGGTCATCAGGATATCTTTGTGGCGAACGGGATCTATCGGGATCTTACCAATGCAGATTATCTGGAGGCGATCCGGGATGAGGATACCAAAAATCTCCTGACCAGCGAAAATTATGTGGACTGGAAAACCCTGATCGAGATGATCCCCACTCAGCCCATCTCCAACCACATGTTTGCCGGCCGTCCTGCGCAATCCTTTGCAGATGTAACGGAGGACTGGGGGCTTTCGCCCCCCGGGTTCTCGAATGGCAGTGCCTACGCGGACCTGGATCTGGATGGAGATCTGGACCTTCTGGTCAATAATATCGGGGGGGAGCCGATGCTGTTTCGGAATCGGGCGGTGGATCATTACTCCGACCGGCGGTGGCTCCAGATCGTACTGAAGGGCGTGTCCCCGAATACGCAGGGGGTGGGTGCGCAGATCAGCGTCTGGAAAGGTGCCCGTCTGTGGTATCTTGAGCAGCAGCCTGTCCGGGGCTTCCAGAGCAGTGTGGATCCGGTTCTGCATATCGGGCTTGGCCCGGAGACAGAGGTGCTGGACTCTCTGGTCATCCACTGGCCGAGCGGTGCGGTGATGCTCCGCGAAAACATCCCCACCAATCAGCGACTCATGATTCAGGAGTTTCCGGCCTCTCCCCCTCCGTTCTCGTCCCATTTCAATCCCGCCAGACCGGATCCGCTTCTAGTTCCCGTGGAAGCGGAATCCCTTGGGCTCGGATGGCGCCACCGGGAAAACATATTCAGTGATTTTGATCAGCAGCCCCTCCTTTTTCATATGCGCTCCACCGAAGGCCCTGCCATGTGTAAAGGAGATGCGAATGGAGACGGTCAGGAAGATCTCTATCTCGGCGGAGCACGCAATCAACCCGGGAGCTTATTTCTGCAGACCGGCTCTGGATCCTTTGCGCCGGCCCCCCAATCCGTATTAGAAGAGGATGCCATCTCGGAGGATGTGGACTGCGAGTGGCTGGATATGGATGGGGATGGGAATCAAGACCTGTTCGTGGCAAGTGGCAGCAGCGAACTCCCGGGCAGCAGTTCTGCGCTGGTGGACCGGCTTTATCTCAACGATGGCACCGGTGCACTTTCGCGTGGTGCGTCATTGATCGGATTCCGTCCACGCGGATTCGCGCCCACTTCGACGGTCTGCTCCCGTGATTTTGATTCGGATGGAGACTTGGATCTCTTTCTTGGCGGCCGATTGCAGCCGTTTGCTTATGGACTGCCCGTCAGCAGTCAGCTGCTGCTCAACGATGGAACCGGAGCATTTACCGATGCGACCGCTCGCCTCGCACCTAGCCTTGAATCCATTGGGCTTGTCACCGATGCCGCCTGTGCAGATTTTGACGGAGACAATCATCCAGACCTTCTCCTGAGTGGAGAATGGATGCCGTTGACGATATTGAAAAACAATCAGGGTGCCTTTGTACCTGTGGATGCAGGTCTGGAAAATACCGCTGGATGGTGGCAATCCATTCTGGTCATGGACCTGGATGCCGATGGCGATCTGGATTTCATTGCAGGGAATCATGGAATGAACTCCAGGTTCAGGCCGCCTGTAGATATGTGGGTTGGCGACTTTGATCGTAATGGGAGCATTGAGCAGATTTTTGCCAGAACCATCAACGGCCTGCAACGTCCCTGGCATTTACGCCATGACCTGGTTGCGCAGATCCCCCATCTGGTTCGGAAGTTTCCGACGTATGCATCCTACGCAGATGCTACGATTCAGGACATTTTCACGGAAGCGGAACGAAGCCAGACCACACATCTGCATGTGAATGAGCTCCGGAGTATGGTTGGGATCAATGATGGCACCGGGAATTTTACACTCCGTCCGGCTCCCTGGGAGATGCAACTCTCTCCTGTATACGGGATGGCTGCTCTTCCGGCTGTAAACGGGCAGATCGTGCTGTCTGGGGGGAATCTATACGAGGTGAAGCCGGAGGCGGGGCGATATGATGCCAGTTACGGGACTGCGTTTTTAGTTCCCTCCATGGAACCGATGGACTGGCATGCATCCGGTTTTTTTGTGGAGGGGCAGGTGCGGCAAATCCTGACGATTGAGGTGAATGGCAAAACCCATGTATTGGTTGCCCGCAACAACGATACGCTCCGCATCTTCACCTATGCGGATTAGTTGTGTTCTGCTTCTGATTCTCTTCCTGGGCTGCCAAAGCGGACCGGAGTCTGCGGACAGGTTGTTCACTCTGCTAAGCAAAGCCCGGACCGGGGTTGAATTCCATAACACACTGGTGCCGGAAGATGATTTTAACATCATTGATTATCTGTATTTCTATGACGGGGGCGGTGTGGCGATCGGGGATGTGAATAACGATCATCTGCCAGACCTGTTTTTGACGGGCAATCAGGTCAAAGATCGTCTCTATCTGAATCAGGGAGATTTTCGTTTTGAGGATGTAACGATGGCGGCGGGCATCGTTGCGGAGGAAAATACCTGGTCTACCGGGGTCAGCATGGCGGATGTAAATGGAGACGGCTGGCTTGATATTTATGTATGCCGTGTCCATCATCTTACGAAGACGGGGCATAATCAATTGTATATTAACCGGCAGGATGGAACCTTTCAGGAAGAGAGTCGGCGCTACGGGCTGGACTTTGAGGGGCTCTCTACGCACACCGCCTGGCTGGATTACGATCTGGATGGAGACCTGGATCTGTATCTGCTCAACCATGCACTTCACTCACGGGAATCCTATGTTCCTTCCTGGAGAAGGATGGTGGATGCGCCGAGAGTCGGGGATAAGTTTTATCGCCAGGAGGATGGGTATTTTGTAAGCGTTGCGGCGGAAGTGGGTATCTACAGCAGTGCATTAGGATATGGGCTGGGGCTTGCGGTCAGTGATCTGAATCAGGATGGATGGCCGGATCTCTATGTTGGCAACGACTTCCATGAAGATGACTATCTGTATCTGAACACCGGGCAGGGTATGTTTCAGGAATCTCTATGGCAGACAACCGGAAAAACCAGCCGCTCCACCATGGGAGTTGATATTGCGGACCTGAATAATGATGGTTTGCCGGACATTGTTGCACTGGATATGCTGCCGCCGGATCTGGCAACTCAGCGTACCGCCGGGAATGCAAATGCAGATGTTCGGATGAAAGTATTGGCTGATTTTGGATATGGCCGGCAGGTTGCCCGAAACACGCTTCAACTGCACCGGGGCATGACGCATAAAGGGATTCCTTTCTTCAGCGAGATCGCATCCTTTTCCGGGGTTCACGCAACCGACTGGTCCTGGGCGCCATTGGCAGGAGATTTTGACGGGGATGGTTGGAAGGATCTGTATATTACGAACGGGATCCCCGGCCGGCCCAACGATCTGGACTATATTGAGTATGTTGCGACACCGGAGATTCAGCGCATCCTGCATGAGGGATCTCCCATTCAGGAGTCCGAAATTATGCAGACGATGCCACCGGCCGTTGTCCCTAATTATGCTTTCAGGGGAGGAACAGATCTGCGGTTTGAAGACGTGAGTCATGTCTGGGGAACTGCCGATTATGTCATCGGCAACGGGGCTGCATACGGAGATCTGGATCTGGATGGAGATCTGGATCTGGTTGTCAATGCACTGAATGCTCCCGCATTGATCTATCGTAATGAATCTGCCAGTAATTACATTTCTGTTGTCCTCCGCGGTGCTGGCCGCAACACTTCTGCGATCGGTGCCCGTGTCAGCGTATGGTTGTCCGGTATACCTAGGATGCAGGAGCAATTTCCATCTCGCGGATTTCAGTCCTCGGTCGATCATGTTTTGAATTTTGGGATCGGAGATGCTTTGAGTGCGGACTCGGTTGTTGTGATCTGGCCGGATGGCTTTCGCTCCCATACAGGAGTGACCGTCGCCGGGACCCGTCTAGTCATAGACGAATCGGATAGCCGAATGCCACCTGTCCAAAAAACGGAGCCCCCCGTTCTTTTAGAGAAGCAGATCAAGGTGTCCAGATCCACGGATCACGGGATTGGATTCATACATAGGGAAGATGAGGTGTGGGATTTTGAAATTCTTCCGCTTTTACCCTACTGGCGCAGTACACGGGCAGCGGCACTGGCGGTCGCAGATGTGAATGCGGATCAACTGGATGACATTTATTTTGGAGGTGTGCGCGGCCAGCCGGACGCACTTTATGTCCAACGTTCAGATGGCAGTTTCCAGCAGGTTCCGTTCCCGGATTCCAACAAAGCGAGTGAGTCTGCTGCGGCCCTCTTTTTTGATGCGGATCAGGATGGTGATCCTGATCTGTATGTTGCAAACGGCGGATGGACTGGGCCCGCTGAGCTGCATCAGGATCAACTGTACATCAACTTTGGGAGCGGGAATTTTTATGCGGATTCCACCCGACTGCCACTCCTTTACACCAATGGAACCGCAGTGACCGGAGCGGATATTGACCTTGACGGGGATTGGGACATTTTTGTGGGAAGCGATACGCCCCCGGAACGCTATGGCGAAGCCGGAACAAGCAGCCTGCTCATAAATGACGGAGCGGGGTATTTTCGTGATGTAACCGCAAGCTATTCTCCTTCGCTGCAACACGTCGGACATGTAACCGGAGCGGTCTGGGCCGATCTGGTAGGGGACCCTCTTCTGGATCTGATTCTGGTAGGGGAGTGGATGCCGGTCACGATTTTTGAGAACCGTGGGGCCAAGCTCATTGAGCAAACCGATTCGCTGGGGCTCTCAAATTCTATTGGTCTGTGGCAAAGCCTGGCGGTACTGGATTTGAATGGAGATGGATTTGATGACTTGGTGGCGGGGAATCTTGGTCTGAATAGCCCCTTTACGACCCCTTTGGCGCTCTTTGCGAGAGATTTTGATCAGAATGGGCGGATTGATCCGGTGATTGCGAAATGGGAGAATGGAGACTGGTATACATGGTCTTCCCGTGACGCGCTGCTTCAGCAGTTACCGGCACTTTCAATAAAAATCACATCTTACAGCGCCTATCGGGATTTATCCGTGACGGATTTATTCGGGGAGGATACCCGGCCCGGTGAAGTCCTCCAGACGCTTCATTCTACTGTATTCTGGAATCATGGCGGGGAGCGTTTTGTCGCAGAGGTCATGCCCGATGAAGTCCAATGGGGCCCGGTTATGGCCATCCAGGCCGTCCAGCGGAGACGGAACATTGAATTATTTGTCGCGGGGAATCTGTCTGGCGCATCGGATGCCTTTGGCCCCTTGAATGCGGGATGGGGGGAGGTCATTTACTTCACGGAAAGTGGAGAGATGGATACAGCAGCCCGCAACGGGTTCCGGGTTCCGGGCGAAGTTCGCAACCTTCGTCTGATCAGCGGACACTCGGATCAGATCATTGCCGTCCGATCTAACGATGTTCCGCTTTTGTTCAAGATTGAAGACTTTCCCGCCAGATAATTCTGCAGCGGACCTGAGATCTATATACTCCCTCCACTACTTCCCCCGACAAGAATGAGGGGAAGGTGGCAAGTAGAAACCGGCGATCTCCGCTCAAATGAAGCGGGATGATCTACCGGATTGCATTGACTTCAGCGTCAAACAACTCCATTACGGCTTCATAGTCTTCGGTGTCTACGCCATCAAGCTTCTGCGCACCCGCAGAAGAAAAGGTCACCACCCGAATTTGATCTCCGGCAAATACAGATGCCTGCGGCGGAGCCGCATTCGGCCGAGAAATCAGAATGCCCAGAGAACCCTCAGCGTATGTAAATGTCTGTGAGAGAGTACCTAGGAAAACCGGGAGAGGGACCCAGAAGTCTCTATCTGACCCCAAGTCTGAGTAGGCAAGAACCACGCCATTCTCCACCACATCCGCAGTGATCAGCGGAGCGGCATAAGCAGCGAGTTCAATTCCCTCGTTATCTGTGAAGTCATCCTCGGCGAGCGTGAAACTGAACATGGCCATATTACTGCCTCCAGATAGTCCCTGCGGGCCTTCAGGGCCGCGCTCTCCGGCAGCCCCCTGGGCTCCTTGCGGCCCAGCCGGACCTTCTGGACCCGTTGGCCCTTCACATGCGGTGAGAGCAAGTGCCAATGAGAGCAGAGGCAGCAGGGTTTTAGATATGCGAGTCATGAAATTGAATTGTAAAACGACAACGGGTGCAAAGATACGGCAATTAATCCTTTCTATTACAATCCTGGCCGGTTTTTTTTTTCAATAGCACAGGCTCAGTGATATTGGAGAGATCCTGAATATACTCACATCGAAGCGTGCATCCGTTAAAACCAAGGGGTCGGTGCCTGCATTACCAGTTTCGAGGCCTGCCATGCTCTTTCTTCACTACATGTCCCTGTCTGCTCGCTGAATCGCCTGGCAAACCTCCATTCAAAGTATTTCAACTCATGTGGTTATCTCCATAAATCGCTTTGATCACTACGGATTGGAGCGACAACTGTCAGGTGGATTTCGCGCCTGTAAGTAACAAGTATCTCTCCATGTTGCAGGGGGTATATCCGGTTAGAATTTCATGGTACGGGATCGCAAACGCTACACTTTGCCAGTTCACTTGGCACACCATAGAACACTTTCTATCCCCTGAATTCATGACAAATTATCCCATACTTCAGAAGACACGTACACATTAATCGGGGCTGACCTGTTCGTAGAACAACATCGGATTCATCTAAACGCATCCTCTAATTCTATTCTACGTAATGGCTATCTTGTCTATGGAGGCTCAGGCAACTGGTCCGTTGGCACAAGCAAAATTTGATGATTTCGCACCGGTACTGATGAAATCAGATTAGAATGGAACCACGAACTCGAATCCATGTATACGGCACTTGAACTTGATCAAGTATCTCCATGACTTTATCAACCCTCACGCTTGTCATCGCCGTGTCATCCTTGTTTTTTCTGATTCTTGGAACGGTGGTTACCGTGATCTCAATTTTCATACGAAGAATTGACCGTAACCTAGAACGAAGCGAGGCCAAACAAACTGAAGCACTCAATCAGTTCAAAACGGAAGTAATCAAACTATTCAATCAACAGGAGGTCGGATTTACTGAAGGACTCAATCAACTGGAGGCCAGATTTACTGAAGGACTCAATCAACTGGAAGTCAGGTTTACTGAAGGGCTTAAACAACTGGAAGTTAGATTCACTGAAGCACTCAATCAACTGGAAGTCAGATTTACCGAAGGACTTAAACAACAAGACACCAGACAAATCGAAGCACTTAAACAACTGGAAGTTAGATTCACTGAAGTACTCAATCAGTTTAAGGCGGAAGTCGCTGCTGCATTCAGACGGATTGAGGATGGACAAGCTGATCAGAATGAGCAAATTGCTGAACTGGTTCGTGCAATGTATGTCCTGAATGGACAAGTACAGAGAATTATAGGGTATCTCAGAACCGAGGGAATTGAGGTGAACGAAGATATTCGGGCCGCGAACTGCCCCTTAATCACCCAGCCCGCCATCTCATCTGTATCCGCCCAGGGATAGGTACATTCTTGGAAAAATAACGATATGAAGAGCATCTTGCAAAACCCTTAATCTTGAGGGTTTTTGTTCACCTGAGTGCATCCAGGAGTGCTTTTTAGCCTAAAGATTCTACCGGCATTTGTATGGAAATGCTTAAATTTCGTTTCCACCAATCCAAAATAATTTCATGGCAAGTAAGATCACAATCACGGATTTATTCATTCGTTACAGTTTAGGATTAGACGATGGCTGGGAGGTTGACCGTTTGACCTTTAATAAGGAGACCAAGCGGATTGATGTCTACGTATCTCATACAGGCAGTCCACTGATTTGTCCAGAGACGGGGGAGATTGGGACGCTGTATGAT